>DYYI01000031.1:0-6392 GCA_020741755.1 Aliicoccus persicus
AACGAATGTCTATCCACACAGACATTTAGTTACACCACCAGAACTACCGAAAATCAGACAACTAGAACTTACCACAGAGTAGTATTTTAGGATTAAGAGTGTCAAGGGGGTACTCTGCGTGTCCTTGACAATGGGTCCACTTTAATTTGCATGCCAATGAAAGTAGCTCATAGTCCGTTAAACGGATTTGCGCGCCAATGAGAGTAGCTCATGGTCCGTCAAATTGATTTGCGCGCCAATGAGAGTAGCTCATAGTCCGTCAAATGGATTTACGCGCCAATGAAAGTAGCTCATAGTCCGTCAAATGGATTTACGCGCCAATGAAAGTAGCTCATAGTCCGTCAAACGGATTTTGCGCGCCAATGAAAGTAGCTCATAGTCCGTCAAACCAATCTATGTGCCAATGAAACACACTCATAGTCCCCCAAAAAATTGTGTGACACACAATTTTCTGGGGATTTTTTGTGAACAAAAAATCAGTCTCAAAATCAACTATATCAAGGTGTTTAATCAACTTTTTTCAAAAACAAATGTGACAAAACGCTGAATTGAGTCATACGTTTACAAACTTTTTACGATTAATTCACTTGGAAAAAATAATGGTTGTTTAAGATTCAGATAGACGGGAGTTAAGAGGAGTGGTTGTATATATAAATGTATATTTTTTGATTTAGGATACACGCTCGTTTTCACAGAAAGAGAAGAAGGGTTTCTAAATCATTTAAAAGCGCACAATATCACTAAAGAGAAAGAAGAAGTTGTCCATGCGTTTCATCTTGCGGACAAATACTTCATGAGAGAGTTTCCAGGTTTACTTGGTAAAAGTCGTGACAACTACATGACTCAGTACCGCGCGTACTTACTAGAAAGATTACAACTTTCAGATGTTCCAGCGTTTAGTCCGAGTAAAAATCCTAAGCAAAAACGTGGTTGGAAATGTTTCCCGTTCACGCATCACACGTTACAAGCACTTAGAGACATGGGTTATACACTTGGTTTAATCTCAAACTGGAATGACACAGCACATGCAGTGTTGGAAGAAAATAATCTAACGCAATATTTCCAAAGCATCACCATTTCATCCGAACTTGGCATTGAAAAGCCAGATTCTAGAATATTTGAAGCAGCATTAAACAACACCGGTTTTAAAGGTGATGAATGTCTATATGTTGGTGACAACTACTATGATGATGTTGTCGGTGCCAGAACGGTAAGCATGGATAGTGTACTCATTAATCCATATGGAAAGTTAGGCATTGAAGAACTTGATTCGTCTGTTAGAGTCATCAACTCAATTGAGGTATTACCATCATTGTTAAAAAGAGTTGAGAATAATGAGTCACGGAATTAGTCAGCGCATTAAGGAGCGTTTTCACACATTAACACTGACGATGCAACAGGTTGCGAAATACATTATTTATAACACTGAAAATCTGAATAATATTTCCGCGCGTGAAATTGCAGAACAGACGAAAGTGAGTACAGCAACGGTGATTCGAACAGTTAAAGCGCTCGGTTATGATGACTACCATAGTTTTAAAGTCGATATTTCAAATTTACTCAGTGACGATAAAAGAGCACTCAGGAACTTTATCAATACAACAACGCTCGTTGAAGATGATTGGTTGAATAAGCATTTTGAACAAGAATCAGAAAACATCCTCAGATCAAGTGACAACATTTCACAGACAGAAATTGATCTTGCAGCAGAGTTACTGTTAAATGCAAATCACATTTACACTGCAGGTTGGCGTCTTGGCACAAGTGTCTCGAATCATTTGCAGTTCACATTGAAATATATGCTTGGCAATGCGACGAATATACCCCAAGGGCTTGCACCAGATTATGCAACGTATTTCAAAAAGGGTGATGTGCTCGTTGTGACATCATTCCCGAGATATGACTCGATACTGCTAAAACTTTGCAAAGCAGCTCGAGAAAAAGGTGTCTATGTTATCTCGATCACTGATAAAGAAAATACGAGCATTCGTACATTATCAAACATAAATTTTGAAGTCAGTACAACCAGCTATGGATTTTTAGATTCTTACACAGCTGCAGTATCAGTCAGCAATGCAATGATTAAGTCACTGACGATGCTCGGTGATGCACGTATAAAAGAAAATATTGAATCAATTGAAGCGCACTATAAATCATTTAATTAATGGAGGAAATCATGAAACATTTAACTAAAATTGGTACTTCACTTTTAATCGCAGGAATTTTCCTTGGTACTCAAACAGCATCTGCTCAAGATGATGACACATTGAACATGGCACTTTCTGTTGACCCTGATGGTCTGGATCCACACCGTACGACAGCTGCATCTACGTTCCAAATTACGAATAATATCTTTGATACATTAGTTAAAGTGACGCCAGAAGGTGAGTTAACAGAAGGATTAGCAACAGATTGGGAAATTTCAGAAGATGGTTTAACAATCACGTTCAACTTACGTGACGATGTTGAATTCCATAATGGTGAAGCATTCAGTGCGGACGATGTTTTATATTCATTCGAGCGTTTAAAAGCAGATGAGAGTCCACGTGCAAATGATTTTGCTAACATTACAGAAATCAACGTGATCGATGATTATACGATTGAGTTTGTAACGGAGAACCTTAACGCATCACTTGCATCAGACTTCGCATACCCATGGACTGCGATCGTCTTAGAAGAAAATGAAGAAGAATTGCGTAACAGTCCAATCGGTACAGGTGCATATGCACTTGAAGCATGGGTGCCACAACAAAATCTAACACTGACGAAAAACGAAAATTACTTTGATGAAGTACATATCGATACAGTTGAATTTACGATGATGCCAGACGCGATAGCAAGAACGACTGCAATGTTAAGTGGAGACTTAGACATCGTTGGAGTTACAGGTGACTTAGTTTCACAATTCGAAGGCAATGATTCATTCCAAATTATTGAGAATCAATCAAACGCAGTTCAGTTGATGGCAATGAACTTAGAGAATGAATTTTTATCGGTACCTGAAGTAAGAGAAGCGATTAACTTAGCAGTCGATAAAGACCTACTCATTGAAAGTGTGTTCTGGGGTTATGGCGAGAAAATTGGTTCACACTACCCACCGGTATTACTCGGATATGAAGATCACGCTGAAGCTTATGCATTCAATCAAGAAGAAGCGGTTGCCGTGCTTGAAGAAGCAGGATTTGAAGAGGGAGATATCACACTTGATATGTACTTACCTTCTGACTACCAAAACTATGTAGATGCAGGTCAAATTATCGCGGACAGCCTAGAAAACATCGGTATCAATGTGAATATCGAAGTTGTTGAATGGTCGGTTTGGTTAAGTGATATTTACACAGGTCGTGATTATGATTTAACAGTCGTTGGTCACACGGGTCGCTTAGATCCTTATGTACTACTTGCACGTTACCATTCTGAAAGCAGTGAAAACTACTTCAACTATAATAACGAACGCATCGATGAATTACTCACGGATGTTCAAACAGAACTTGATGAAGACACGCGTTATGAAATGTTCTCAGAAATTCAAGGAACGTTAGCAGAAGAAGTACCAGCGCTTTATATTCAATCACCAATTGGATTGTCTGTAACAAAAGAAAATGTAAGAGGATATGAATCGTATCCAATAGATATTATTGAACTTAAAAATATATACTTCGAATAATTAAGGTGATTAAATGCGCTTTATCGTATCGCGCTTACTAAGCGGTTTAGCAGTTATTTTTGTCGTATCTTTTATAACTTTTATAATCTTAATGATGATACCCGGTGACCCTGCTTTGCTCAGTCTCGGTACTGAAGCAACACCAGAAAACGTTGAAGCGCTACGTGAAGCAATGGGCTTCAACGAGCCTTGGTATGTGCAGTTTCTAGAATGGTTTACATCATTTATTTCTGGTGATCTGGGACGTTCATATTTATATGGTGAAGAGATCAGTACATTGATATTACAACGCGTCCCGGTTACAGTGTCCGTTGCACTATTGTCGCTACTGATTGCGACACCGATTGCACTTTTAATTGGTGTTATCGCAGCATTGTATCAAAATAAATTACCAGATGTTTTAGCACGAACGTTGATGCAAATTGGAGATGCGATGCCATCATTCTGGCTCGCATTACTCCTACTCGTATACGTCGCAGCAGGATCGAATCTATTCCCGATTTCAGGATTTACACCGATCAGCGAAGGTGTCATAGACAGTATGCTGAGTATATTATTACCATCATTTGTCCTGTCGCTTGGACTGATGGGTACGATGATTCGTATCGTCAGAAGTTCGATGCTGATTGCGCTAAAAGAAGATTATATGTTACTTGCAAAAATGAATGGAATCAGTAAATTTAAAACCATTGTAAAATATCCACTAAGAAGTGCGATCATCGCACCGCTTACGATCATTGGTATGCAGATGGCTGGGTTACTCAGCGGTGTCATTCTTGTGGAGAATATATTCTCTCTACCAGGATTAGGCAGACTGTTGTTAGTTGCAGTGCAACAAAGAGATTTATTTTTATTACAAGGCATCGTTGTCGTTATTGTCAGTACAGTCGTCATCATTAATATGATCACAGATATATTGTACCGACTTGCTAATCCTACGATGAGGATTGGAGGTCACGATGAATAAGAAAAATGTATTATTTATTATTGGTATTATATTGCTGTTGATCCCAGTCGTACTTGGTTTGACATCGTTTTTCTATACACCGCATCCACCGAACACGATGAATGTGGCAAACCGTATGCAATATCCTAGCATGGAGCATTTGCTCGGAACAGATCAGTTTGGTCGCGATATATTAAGTCGTATTATGGTGTCATCACGCTATGCGCTCTTTATCGGTATTACTTCTGTATTCTTTGGATCAATTATGGGCGTTATGCTCGGCGCACTCGGCGCGATTTCTAAAGGTATATTACGCGGACTGATCATGCGCATGATCGATGGTTTGATGGCATTCCCGGGTGTCTTGCTCGCGATGATGTTTGTAGCAGCACTTGGTGAGGGTATTTGGAACACAATACTCGCCATTTCAATATTTATGGTGCCGGTGTTTGCACGTCTGTCATACTCACTTGTGCTCGAGCAGCAAGTTAAACTCTATATTAAAGCTGCTAAAACTTATGGTGTCAAACCACTTCGCATGATATACAAGCATTACTTACCTGCGATCACGCCAAGAATTGTGACGCAATTTAGTGCGAGCATCGGTGGCGCAATTTTAACAGAGTCATCGTTATCCTTCTTAGGATTAGGTGTTCAACCACCGAATGCAAGTTGGGGACTTATGTTAAATGAAGCCCAACAATACATGCTGACATTCCCTTATTTAACAGTGCCGTCAGGTGTCATATTGATGATGACAGTACTCGGATTTAATTTAGTCGGTGACCAGTTAAATGACTTATTAGTGCGTAGGAAGGGGAGAAACTAATGAGACAATTAATTGAAGTAAAAAACCTTTACATCAGTACAGAAAACAACAATAAATTAGTCGAGTCCATAGATTTTGAGCTGAATAATAATGAAATTGTCGGTGTGTTTGGTGAGTCCGGTTCAGGTAAGACAATTACGGTCAAGTCACTCATCGGTGTCCTTGATGATGATTTGAATATCCAAACAGATGCACATAAAATACTTGGCACGGACATTAAAGAATATAGCGGACGAGCATATCGGGAGTTACTCGGGAAACGCATCGGCTATATTCCACAAAATACGACGGCTTACTTGCATCCACTCATACGGATAAAACACCAAATTACTGAAGCATACGTGACGCACCGTTACGGCAATAAAGCTACAGCAATTGAGCGTGCAATTTCACTTATGACGGAAGTCGGATTAAAAGATCCGGGGCGTGTGTTAGAGTCGTATCCATATGAAATCAGTGGTGGAATGCGTCAACGTGTCAACATAGCAATGAGTTTGATGACGAAACCGGATATCATTATCGCAGATGAACCGACAACTGCGCTCGATAGTATTACAGAGCAAAGTGTAATGAGGTTGCTACAAAAAATAAAGAATGAGCATAATATATCGATGATTTTTATCACCCATAATTTAAAGCTCATTCATTACTTTACGGATCGTTGCTATGTACTCTATAAGGGTGAGGTTGTAGAAAGTGGAGAGACGAAAGCAATTTTTAATAATCCACAACATCCGCATACGCAACTTCTTGTCGATTTGATACCGAAGTATGGCAAGTCGTCGCATGAAAAGCAGGTAAATCATTTTGGTTAATATCATCGAAGCAAAAGACATATCTAAAAGTTTCATGGTGCGTGCGGGTATGAATGGTAAAAAGTCAAAAATCCAAGCAGTTGATAACGTTTCATTTGCGCTAAGAGAAGGACAATCTGTTGGAATTGTCGGTGA
>DYYI01000032.1:0-6968 GCA_020741755.1 Aliicoccus persicus
AAAATTAGGAGGGTTTTAATTGGATAAAATACTACAAACACAGTTCACACACATTTTGAACGGCTTACATGATCAAACAGAAGAAATTGAAATGGCAGCACGTCTACTCGCACAAGCATCATTTGGAGAAGGAAATGTTTATATTCGAGGGTTCGGCGACTTCGAGTTACTCGAAGACTTTTTAACTGAGAGCGAGACAGCGTTGCCCGGCGCATTGAAGTTCGGTGGCATCGCCCCGATCACGAGCGCTGACCGTGTGTTAGTTCTCAGTAAATATGCAGACGAGCCGTTATCTGTGTTTTTGGAGGAGCTCGAGGTCGAGAACATTGAATACGTGTTGGTGTGTAATAAGAAAGGTGGCAGAGCTGGTGGTGGGATTGCTGGTGGTGCTGGCAGTGCTGGTGCTGGTGCTGGTGCTGGTGGTAGTGGTGCTAGCGGTGCTGGTGGGATCGCTGGAACAGGTGGAGAAGGTTCCGCAGGTGAAAGTCCGGTGGACTTCGAGTCCGTTCATCACTTTATTGATCTGAAGTCACCACGAGAAGTCGTGCCGACACCAGATCTAGACCGAATCGTAAATCCATATATCATGTCGTTCATGTATTTGTACTATCAAATGTACGCACTGATTCAAGAAATGAACAGTGATGAGTGATTGATGAGCGGCTCAGAATTCCAAAGTGTGCGGCAACTCCGGAAATCTCGAGCTGACGCACAGATAGAGTTTCAAAGTGTGCGGCAACTCCGGAAAATCCGAGCTGACGCACAGATAGAGTTCCAAAGTGTGCGGCAACACCGGAAATCTCGAGCTGACGCACAGATGGAGTTCCAAAGTGTGCGGCAACTCCGGAAAATCCGAGCTGACGCACAAATCATGGATAAAAGTGTTCCTCACGAGCTGAAATCATGGTGCTGAGGAACACTTTCAGGAGTTGAAGTTTTACTTCTGAGACAAAGTCGTGTGCTTGACTGTCAGTGAGAAAGTTTCATTGGAACGCAAATCAATCTGCGTGTCAGTGAGCTACTCTCATTGGAATGCAAAGCAATCTGCGTGTCTGTGAGCTACTCTCATTGGAATGCAAAGCAATCTGCGTGTCTGTGAGCTACTCTCATTGGAACGCAAACCAATCTGCGTGTCTGTGAGCTACTCTCATTGGAACGCAAACCAATCTGCGTGTCTGTGAGCTACTCTCATTGGAACGCAAACCAATCTGCGTGTCAGTGAGCTACTTTCATTGGAACGCAAAGCAATCTGCGTGTCAGTGAGCTACTTTCATTGGAACGCAAAGCAATCTGCAAGACCGTGAGCTACTCTCATAGTCCGTCAAATCCATTTGCAAGAGTCAAAGTCCGTGAGCTAGTCTCATTGGCACGTAAATAGACAAAAACATCAAACAGAGGCACACTTCAAACTACAAACCACAAAAAAAACAGGCTTGGCTCCTTCATTCACAACCAGAAGATACCAAGCCTGCTCTTTATACTTTTATATAAACTACTTCCCTAACCCCGCATCAATCAATCCTTGGAACAATGGATGTGAGCGTGTTGGTCTCGATTTGAATTCTGGATGGAACTGCACTGCCACAAAGTATGGGTGATCTGCTAATTCGATCATCTCTACTAAGCGTCCGTCTGGTGATGTTCCACTAAACACTACGCCCGCTTTTTCTAAGTCTTCACGGTATGCATTATTGAACTCGTAGCGATGACGATGGCGCTCATCTACTTCTTCTACGCCATATAATGCTGCGGCTTTTGTGCCTGGTGCAATCACACATGGATAGTTCCCTAAACGCAGTGTTCCACCTAGATCGATCACGTCTTTTTGATCTGGCATCAAGTCGATGATTTTATGTTCTGTTTCTGGTGCTAACTCGCTAGAGTGTGCATCTGAAAGTCCAACAACATTTCTAGCAATCTCAACTGACGCAAGTTGCATACCTAAACAAATGCCTAAGAACGGGATATTATTTTCTCGCGCGTACTGTGTCGCGATAATCTTACCTTCAACACCGCGCTCACCAAATCCGCCTGGTACTAACACGGCATCCACACCGTTCAACAATTCTCCAACATTTTCCGCATTTACATCTTCTGAATTAATCCAATCAATTTCTACTTCTGCTTGACGGCTGTATCCTGCATGTCGTAATGACTCTGCAACGGACAAATAAGCATCTTGAAGCGACACATATTTACCGACTAACGCTACGCGCACGGTCTTATCGATATGTTGTAAATTACCGAGCAATGATTTCCACTCTGTTAATTCAGCCACGCGTTCTGTGCTTAAACCTAACTTCTCAAGTACAAGTGTATCTGCATTTTGTTCCTGCAAGCGAATGACGATGTTGTAAATCGTCTCTTCATCACGTGCCTCAATCACGTTTTGCTCACGGATGTCACAGAACAATGCAATTTTATCTTTTAATTCCTGACCCATTTCAAACTCTGTACGAACGACGATCATATCCGGCTGGATACCTAAGCCACGCAATTCTTTAACACTGTGCTGTGTCGGTTTCGTCTTCATCTCACCCGCCGCTTTTATGTATGGGAGTAGCGTACAGTGAATGTACATTACATTATCGCGACCGAGATCGCTCTTAATTTGACGAATTGATTCGATAAACGGCAGCGACTCGATGTCACCAATCGTACCACCGATTTCAGTAATGACGATGTCTGCATCTGTAGCTTCTCCGGCTTTAATTAGGCGTGATTTGATTTCATTCGTGATGTGGGGAATCACTTGCACAGTACCACCTAAATAATCTCCACGACGTTCTTTTTTCAATACTTCTGAGTACACCCTACCCGCAGTTACGTTCGAGTATTTATTTAAATTAATATCGATAAAACGTTCGTAGTGACCTAAATCCAAGTCCGTTTCCGCGCCATCTTCTGTAACGAAAACTTCACCGTGTTGGTACGGGCTCATCGTACCCGGGTCAACATTCAAATATGGATCAAATTTTTGTATTGTCACTTTATAGCCTCTATCTTTTAAAAGGCGTCCAAGTGATGCAGCTGTAATACCTTTACCTAGTGACGAAACAACGCCTCCGGTAACAAAAATAAACTTTGTCATATATGTCCTCCAGTAAAATTAATTAAAAAAAGCTCCCTTTCACGACAGGTGAAAAGGAGCAGTTAACAATCCCAAAATTTTTGGGAGCCCAAGTAGAATTCTACCATGTGGGCGAATTTTGTCAACATAAATTATAATCCTAAATCGTTTTATACATCATCATCATCGTCATCATAATTGTCTTCTAAGTCATCCGTATCATCGTATTCGATCTCAGTTTCTACATCGTCATCATCATCAATATCCGTGTCCGTATCAACATCTGAATCCAACTCATCATCGTCTTCTTTACCGAGGAAGTCTTCATCTTCTTCCACTTCAACTTCTTCATCATCAATGGCAGCATCATATTTATGGATCGTCGGTGCGATTTTCTCAGAAATTTCGCTCACTGAATACCAGTCACGCAGACCCCATACACCATCATCCGTCGATAAAAATCGACCATCTGTGTTTAAATCTGTGTAGAACTGAAGTACACGTTTTTCAATTTCGTCATCGTCGTAACCACCGATTTCTTTAAACTTATCGATAATATTGTAAAGGTCTGTATCCTTACCCACGTCTTGTAAGTAAATGTATGACATATCAATGAATGAGCTCTCATCCATCATTTGTTTCGTATATGAATCTATTCTCACAGTACTCTTTCCTTTCGTACACAAATTCTTAAGATAGTTTAACTTGTATCAACTTCACATGCAACACATTATTTGATGTATTTTTTATATTTCAATGAATCTTCATTGAACTTTGTATAGCCGACACGTTTCAAAAGAGTAGTATCCACTTTTTCCAAAGAGTCGTCAACGATTATGACTTCGATGTTATTATCGATTCGACGAAGCAATGCAGGCAGCTGTCTCATTGCACTCGTTCCATATCCTTTACCTTGTTCTTCCTCATCAACGATCACGTGTTTCAAGTAGAATTCTGTACCTTCAATAAACCCAGAGATGTAACCGATGGTTTCCTTCTGATCGAGGATGATATTCGCTTTAACGCCCTCGTGGTCTTTATCTTGTTTGAGTTTAATGTTGTGTACATATTTCTGATTTAAATCTAAATAGTACAGACGTTCTTCCCCGATAGGACCATGTTCTTTAATCGCAACGTTGATGAAGCCAGAGCGTTCGTACAAACTCCAAGCCGCTTCATTATCACCATCCACAACAAGATAAAAATGCTCTAAATCATCGAAATTTTCTTGAACATATGATGGCAGCTTCATTGCGATCATCGTGCCGTAACCGCGTCCTTGAAATGATTCATTCACTGATAGTGAGCGTATATATATCACGTTATGCGGCGTTGCATAACCTTTATGTTGGTAGTGTTTATGTAACTGGAAAAAACCTACAATATCTTCATTTTCATTTAGTGCAACGACTGGAAATCTAAATTCATCATCAATTGCTGAGTCTAGCACTTCTAGCGGCAAGCTTGTGAACTCGCTCTGGGCTTCTGACAGTTTAATTTTTTTTAAAGCCTCTCTGTCACTTTGCTCATAAGGTCTCAACGTAATTTGTTCCATTACTACATCTCCTTCGCCGGTCGTTTTTATTTCATTCTATATTTATACCATACTTCCATAAATATGAAACGTTAGTGTTTACAAATTTTAATTCGTGATATGATAATACAAAAAAAGTAGGTGCTTTGAAATGAACATAGGTATTGATGCCGGTGGTACTTTGACGAAAATCGTCCTCGATGCACCATCAGGTCGTGTATTTTATAAAAGAAATTCATCAGAATATACAGAACTTATCAAGGAATTAAACACAGACTATCCCGACGCAAATTACTTTGTGACGGGTGGTAAATCTTCATTGTTTGCGAGCCAACTATCTGGCAAAGTGAAGACATTAGAAGAGTTTGATGCGACTTTTGCTGGACTAAAGCGCATCCTAAAAGAAGCCAATATCGATATCGACCGCTTCGTCTATCTAAATGTTGGAACAGGCACGAGCATCCATGTTGCTGAAAATGATGCACAAACGCGTATCGGTGGATCTGGCGTTGGTGGCGGTACGTTTATAGGCTTGTCACAACTGCTGGTCGGAGAAAGTGATTTCGATACACTCGTCCGTTTATCTGCAGAAGGAAACAGAGATCACGTCGACCTTAAAGTAAAGCATATTTACGGTGATGAAGAACCGCCAATCCCTGGAGACTTTACAGCAAGTAATTTTGCTTACGTTCTAAATGATCCAAGCAACATTACAGCAGCCGATAAAGTTCAAGCGGTCGCTGGACTCGTTGCCGAGACTGTTATGACAATCGGTCTGACGATTGGGGCAGCACGTGATATAAAGAACATCGTATTGATTGGTTCGACGTTAACTAACAATGATGTGATGCATGAAATTATCCACCGGTACGGTCAGATGCTCAGTGCGAATACGTACATTGTGGAGCAAGGTGAATTTTCAGGTGCACTCGGAGCTATTTACGTATAACCATCAAGCATCCATCGACATCCATTATCTTTAAGGATGTGTTAAAGGCATCGGATAGCTTATCCTCTGATAGCTTATTTTTGTCTTGAATCAATTCCATAAAATTACCTTCACTCATTAGGGTGACCGTATCAGCATAGGTCATTGCGAGACTCAAATCATGAATGCTCGCGATGACTATTTTAGTTTTTGCCGCTTCTTTTAACCAGTCCATTACCAAGTACTTCTGATTAACATCTAAGTGGGCTTCAATTTCATCTGCTAGAATTACCGGTTTGTTCTCGTGATGCACTTGCGCACAGAGCACACGTTTAAACTCACCACCACTGAGTGTCGTAATTGGTTGATCTAAATAATCATCTAGAGAAAAGTAAGCAATGCTTTCACTCGCTTCATTTGAATTTCCAGTTAAACGCAAATATTCATCAACATTGATACCGAACCTTGGATTCTCCTGCGGTATGAAGCTGATGACATCAGATGTATCATTTAATTTTCGGTTATTATACATAACGCTACGGGTTTTTATCTGTTGACCATAGCCAATTATGCCATGTAAAAATGTCGTCTTACCCGCACCATTCGGTCCAATGATGACGTGTAAACCAGGCTTAAACACTGTATTTTCGAGCTTGATTGACATATTTGGTAGTTGCATATAGAGCTGATTAATTTCCAACATTTAATGGGCCTCACTAGATTAAAGGTCATATTTTTCATATAATAATTATAGATGATTTCTTAAACTTTTCCATCGATAACTACGTATCAATATATGAATGGAGGTACCTCATGAGACGTCTCATATTATTGTTTGTTGTAATACTGCTCGTTGGCTGCTCACCATCACGTCCTGACTACATTACTTTTGAACGATCAGAAAACGAGCCGACATCTGACGGAGATTTTACAGACGTTGAGGAGGTTGAAGTTGAAGAAATTGATGTCTCTGCTGCCAACTTTGCAGGTTCATTCTTCAGCGGAACATACGAATACCGTGGTATTACACTACATTCATCATACGAACAGATGGTTGCGCGCTTTGGGGAACCATTGAGTGAAGAGTTTGGTATTGATGGTGTATATTATGATTACGAACATATCGGTTTCAACTTCCCAGAATCCGTAGAAAATAGTGATCCATCCGAACTGAGAATCAATGGATTTATCGTTCCGGTAGATGACATGACGAAAGTCGAAGCCGTTAATACATTTGGATGGCCGATTGAAGATGACGTCATCAATTTTAGAATGGACTATAGCAACCGTGCGGGAGACGATAGAACCATACTCATGAACTACGACTGGCAAGATAATGTAACGGCAATTATATATTTCAACGGACCTTTTGAGTCTACCGAACTATACGAGCAAGATCAGGATTATATCGACAGTTTGAATTCGAGTGATGATGA
>DYYI01000033.1:0-15018 GCA_020741755.1 Aliicoccus persicus
CAATAGATCCCTCAGAGATGATGAGGTAGATAGGTTCGGCATGTAAGTCTAGCGATAGATGTAGTGGACGAATACTAATGGATCAAATGACTTATTCAATATAATAAGATATGATGACACGTTTGTTTAAATGTGTTTTACGCTTTAATTTCTTTTGTCTTCTATTTAGTTTTGAATGGACATCCATTCAGTCATTGTCCGGTGACGATTGCGGAGAGGCCACACCTGTTCCCATGCCGAACACAGTCGTTAAGCTCTCCAGCGCCGATGGTAGTTGGATGTACGTCCCGTGAGAGTAGGACGTCGCCGGGCGAATGAAGACCTTCCTTAATTGGGAGGTCTTTTTTTATTGCACTGACAGGCAGTATAAAAACATGTTACACTCAATCCATAATATTGCGATAGGTGAATAGAATATGCGTAAAAAGCTTATAGAACAGCTGAATGAACTAGAACAACATCGAGCGATTTCATTGCATGTACCTGGCCATAAAAATAGTACGATCGGTCATTTGGATATATTAGATATCGCTCATGATAAGACAGAGATAGTTGGTTTGGATAATCTGCATGAACCAGAAGAAGTATTGATGGATTTGAATGATTTTCTATCGGAAAAATATAAAGGATACATCGCGCAAGTACTGACGAACGGATCGACAACAGGTATCATTGCGGCTATTCTTGCGTACAAAGAAATTGCAAATAGGTATATCATCATGCATAATGCACACAAGTCGGTGCATCATGGCATTGATTTAGCGCACCATGAACCGGTGATTACAAATTCTATATATGATATAGATCTTCTACCAAATGATATCGTCATCGTGACGTATCCGACGTATGAAGGACGTACTGAAGATATAGAGGGAATTATAAAGCATGTACATGATTGTGAGGCATATATAATCGTCGATGAAGCACATGGTGCGCATTTTGATATTACACCGAAGTTTCCGAGGTCTGCGATGAACTTTGGTGCAGATATCGTTATTCAGTCGTATCATAAAATGTTGCCTGCTTTGACGATGGGATCTGTTATTTTCGTAAATAATCGTAATAAATCTACATATAGGCATGTGATGAAGTATATTAATTACATCGAAACATCGAGTCCATCGTATTTAGTGATGGCATCGATTGAAAGTGCACATGAATTCTATTTGAATTACTCAGACGAGTTATTCTTTTTGAAACGTCAAATGGTGATTGATGCATTACAACAAGTGGCATGTAATGTGAAGCGTCAAGATGATCCTGCGAAGCTGCTTGTCAAACATCGTGAACATACAGTATATGAATTGGAACAGGCACTAATTGATAGTCATATATACCCTGAGATGACGACAGAAGATGGCGTCCTGCTCATTTTACCGCTATCGCACGAGGATGATCGATATCCGTATCACTTACTGTTAACACGGTTAGAAGCACTCAATTTTGTTAAAAATGATATAAAAACGAATGATGAACTGTATCTGTTATCGAATAAAGTATGCATTCAACATATCATTCCGTATCCACCAGGTGTACCGTTCGTTAGAAAAGGTGAGGTAATTACTGCGGGTGATGTGAAAACACTCATTCATTTGTATCAGAATCGTGTTAAAATAGAAGGAGTAACGAGTAACATAGAATATTATATAGATAGGGAACGTTGATGTTATGGGTCATTTTATCACGTTTGAAGGTCCTGAAGGTTCTGGTAAAACGACAGTAATCGAAGGTGTTAAAGAATATTTATCCAAAAATTATAAAGTAATGACGACACGTGAACCGGGTGGTATCAGGATTAGTGAATTGATTCGTGACGTTTTGTTAGCGAAGGGTAATGAAATGGACGGTCGTACGGAAGCGCTTTTATTCGCGGCTTCACGTCGTCAGCATCTCGTGGAAAAAGTCATACCTGCACTTGAGCGCGGTGAAGTTGTGCTATGTGATCGGTTTGTCGATAGTTCATTGGCATATCAAGGGTATGGGCGAAATATAGGCGTCGATGGGATATGGTCAATTAATGAATTTGCGATTCAAGATGTCATGCCTGATTTGACGATATATTTGAAGCTTGATCCTGAAGATGGGCTTGAGCGAATTTTATCGAATAAACGTGATAGTAATCGGTTGGACAATGAAAATATCACGTTTCATAAAAACGTCGTTTTAGGGTATAATGAATTATCTGACAATTTCCCGAACCGTATTAAAACCGTGGATGCAAGTCAGTCTAAAGAGAAAGTTTTAGAAGATACTTTAGCCATTATAGATAACTATTTGATAGAAAGAGGTTGAGACATATGAAGATGGTCATTGCAATCGTTCAAGATCATGATAGCCAGCGTTTGTCAGATCGTTTGAGCAAAAACAATTATAGAAATACAAAACTCGCATCAACAGGTGGATTTTTACGCGCGGGAAATACGACATTCTTATGTGGTGTCGCAGATGATCGTGTCGATGAATTACTAAGACTAATCGATGATACATGTGGGAATCGAGAGCAAACAGTCTCTCCTGTGACACCGATGGGTGGGAATGCGGATTCATACATCCCTTACCCAGTAGAAGTAGAAGTCGGTGGCGCGACTGTATTTGTATTGCCAATCGAACATTTCGAAAGATTTTAATCTACATGCAAACAATACCGGTTAAAACGTTACTTGAGCGTATCATAGACAATGATCGATTGAGTCACACGTATATGCTTGAAGGTGACTCAATTGAAACGATGAAGCGTTATGCAGAGTACTTTGCGCTGCTCATCCTTGGTGATACGCCACATAACAAAATGTTGATTGATACACGCAATCATCCAGATTATCAGTATGTTTCTTCTGATGAACCGACGATTAAAAAACAACAAATCGAACAACTTGTACATCAGATGTATCATAAACCTGTCGCCGCACCGTATAAAGTATATGTCATTGAAGCGTTTGAAAAACTTACACTTCAAGCAGAGAACAGTATTCTAAAATTTCTAGAAGAGCCACCAGATAAAACGATAGCAATACTCTTAACTGTGGATAAATCACAGATATTACCAACAATTCATTCTAGAAGCCAACATATTCACATCAAAAGGGAACAAGATGATAGTAGCGCGCACTTGAACCATTTACATGATACAGATAAGCATATCGTCCAAACACTTGGCATGAACGCGATGCATATCTCACAACTTGAAGATAATTTTCATGAAATGATAAAAGCAACAAAGCAGTTTACAGTGCGATGGTTACAAGATGATCCGCATGCGCTAATCGACTTAATTGGCCTAGTGGAACTTGCACCTGAGCGACGTGATTATCCCATCTTGTTACAATTGATGGATGGTATCGTCAGACAATGCTTACACCAAGTGTTAGATTTGAAGATGGAGAAAGCGTTCAATGATATAGATATCACACAAATTAGCCCACACATAAGTGCTGAGCGATTGACGCGTATGTTGGATGAAATCACGACGGCGAACCGTTTGCTGACATCTAATGTCAACGTGATGCTCGTGTTTGAAAGTATGGTAATTTCTTCGAAAGGTTGAGGTAATCATGAGAATAATTACAGCAACATACCCGGACTTTCTACAAAAAGTATATATTGAAGCGACCGATGTAGATTTAAACTATGATGATTATATAATTGTAGAAACTTCTCGTGGCAACGAGCTTTTAAAGGTACTCAAGCCACCCTATGAAGTCTCAGAGGATGATATTGTTGAAGCAGAAGGTAAAATGCTACGCATTTCGACTGCTGAGGATATGGAGCGTTATGAATCGAACAAATTAAAGGCAATGACGGCATATGATTATGCGAATGGTGCAATCAAAGAACAAGCGCTTGATATGCACTTGGTCAACGCTAAATATACGCTTGATCAGAAGAAGTTAATATTTAACTTTACAGCAACTGAACGTATTGATTTTAGAGAGCTCGTAAAAGTTTTAGCAAATAAATACCGCACGCGCATTGAACTTAGACAAATTAGTGTGAGAGATGAGGCGAAGTACCTAGGTGGTATCGGACCATGTGGACGAGCCCATTGCTGTTCGACATTTCTAGGTGACTTCATTCCGGTGAGTATTCAAATGGCAAAAAACCAAGATTTATCACTATCACCGACAAAAATCTCTGGTGCGTGTGGCCGCTTGATGTGTTGCTTAAACTATGAGGATGAGTATTATGAAGATACACGAAATAAAATGCCAGACGTCGGACAGTCGATCGACACACCAAATGGTCGAGGAAAAGTGATCGGTATCAACATATTAGACCTTGTTGTACAAGTAAAATATGAAGATGATTACATCAGAGAATATCATCAGGATGAACTAGAAGCTGAAGAGG
Source organism: Aliicoccus persicus (assembly GCA_020741755.1). Lineage (GTDB taxonomy): Bacteria > Bacillota > Bacilli > Staphylococcales > Salinicoccaceae > Aliicoccus > Aliicoccus persicus_A. The sequence goes on from DYYI01000033.1 coordinate 4,348, forward strand.
TGTAATTGTGCGACAAGAACAGTTATTAAATTACATCGTGCAATTAGAAGAAAAGCTCAGCATGATGGACAAAGATTTAAATGAAGTTAAACATGCGGTCGTTGATCTCATAGAGGAAAATATTACATTGCAAAAACAACTCGAACATTATCAAAATGTCCATGGTGAACCGCATGATACGTCATATAAGGACAATACGTTGCAAAACTTATATGATGAAGGCTTTCACGTATGTAGCACGTTGTTTGCAAGTCCGAGAAATGGCGAAGCATGTATCTTTTGTGGTGAATTTATAAATTAAAGCGGCGATGCCGCTTTTTATTTTGTTTAGGAGGTGTCACATGATAAAACCACACGAGCGCATTGATGAATTATTCAGAGAAAATATGAAAATCATTCAAAGTAGAGAAGTGTTTTCATATTCCGTAGATGCGCTATTATTAGCAGATTTTGTGACACTGAGAAAACGCGATAGCATCATTGATTTGTGCTCGGGCAACGGCGTTATCCCATTGTTATTATCACATCGCACGGACCAACCAATCGAAGGTTTGGAAATACAAGCACCACTCGTTGATATGGCGAAGCGCAGCATTGCTTTAAATGAAAAAGAGGATCAGATCAACATTGTTGAAGGCGACCTAAATGATATTAAAGCGTACTTTCCACATTCATCATTCGACGTTATCACAGTTAACCCACCATATTTCACACCAGATCAACCATTAAAAATTCGTGACGCACATGCGTATGCACGGCATGAACTGTTGACGACGCTCGAGCAAGTCGTCTCTGCATGTAAATACCTCGTTAAAAACAAAGGTAGATTATTCATGGTACACCGTGCTGAACGCAGTATGGAAGTGATATATACTTTGATGCAAGCAGGTTTCAGAGTGACGCGCACGCAATACGTCTACAATGCACCGAATTCAGGTAGTGCCTTATTCGTGTTAATCGAGGCAGTTTATCATTCAAAAGCATATGTGAAAGTGTTGCCGGCATTTTACATTTATGACAACAATAGTGAATACTCGAAGGAAATGCTTGAGGTGTATTATGGCTAACTGTTACGTCTATATTTTAGAGTGTCATGATGGGACGCTTTACACAGGCTACACCGTCGATGTTGCAAAACGCGTCGATACGCATAATGCAGGACTTGGTGCAAAGTATACACGTGCCCGATTACCAGTCACATTGAAGTACCAGGAATTATGCGAATCAAAAAGCGCAGCGATGAAGCGTGAAATACAAATTAAAAAATTATCAAGAGAACAAAAATTACAGTTGATAAGGGGTGAAGTAGATGCACTTGTACATCACTGGGACGCCGATCGGTAACTTGGATGATATGACGTTTCGAGCGGTTGAAACGTTGAAGTCGGTAGATACAATTTTGTGTGAGGACACGCGTAATACACGAAAGTTAACGACACATTTTAATATCGATACACCACTCTTTGCGTATCATGACCACAATAAGACAGAGGTTGAGGATAAACTGATCGAAGATATGAAACGTGGTAGAACATTTGCACTCGTCAGCGATGCGGGCATGCCACTCGTCTCAGATCCGGGATATGAACTCGTCCGTCGTATGCAAGATGAGGCACTTGAATTTTGCGTCATCCCTGGACCAAGCGCTTACTTATCAGCCGTTGTCGCTTCAGGCATACCAAGCTTTCAGTTCACCTTCTTTGGATTTTTACCACGTAGTCCAAAGAAGAAACGCGAAACGATGGATGAGATTATGAATCACCGGTATACGAGTGTGCTCTATGAATCACCACATAAAATCAAAGAGACGATGAAGCTGATCACGAATCATGACCCTCATAGAGAGACTAGCATTTCAAGAGAGATCACGAAGAAATTCGAGCAGCACGTACGTGCTGAAGCAAGTGAACTTCTCGAGATGCTGGGAACAGACATACCAATAAAAGGTGAGTATGTTATCGTCATTGCACCATCAGAAGAAGTTGTTGAAGCATTCGAGACGACGCCTCTTGAAGCAGTCAAATCACGGATTGAAAATGGTGAAAAGCCAAATGCAGCCATTAAAGCTGTTGCAAATGAACGGGGATTGAAGCGTCAAGACTTGTATGATGCGTATCATAAAGAGAAGTAGTAAAGAGAAAAACGAGCTGATACATAATAAAAAGCATACTTGACTCCTTTGTGAGAGCAAGTATGCTTTCTATATTTATGTTTCAGACGCTATTGCATCTAAATCATCTATACATTTGTATGTGACGCTTTTAATTCAGACATTAACATTTCAGCACCTTCAGGGCTCACTGTAATCTTCCCATCAAATAGTGAAATCGGATTGTCTGTGTCTTTTCCTGTCACAGCACACTTCTTACGTGAAGTGAACTTTTTCAAAACGATTTGATCTTTTTCTGTAAAAATTTCGAGCTCATCTTTGACCTCGATATCTAATATTCTACGTAATTCTATGGGTATTACAATACGACCAAGTTCATCTACTTTTCTAACTATTCCTGTCGCTTTCATATAAAAAACCTCCAACATCTAACAAAAAGTTTAACTAGTATTTATTGTCAACTATGAGTATATTGCCAAAATATATTATAGTTGATTAGGAAGTAAATGAAGTCTTCCTAAGAATATTATGAGAATTTACTAAATTGAAAAAATAGCTAAAAAAGGTTATCATTTAACAGATAACGGCATTAGGAGGCCATCAGAAAATGGAAAAGAAGACATACTATATTACAACCCCAATTTATTATCCGAGTGGTAGATTACATATTGGTAATGCCTATACTACAATTGCATGTGACGTGATGGCACGTTATAAAAGAATGCGTGGTTTTGATGTATTTTATCTAACGGGTTCGGATGAGCATGGACAAAAGATACAGACGAAAGCTGAATCTGAAGGGGTAACACCAAAAGAGTACACGGATGGCATCGTTGCGGATATGAAATCTCTTTGGGAGAAACTAGAGATTACACACGATAAATTCATTCGTACGACAGATGAAGAACATAAGATTGTTGTACAAGACATTTTTGAACGTTTGCTAGAGCAAGGTGATATTTATCTTGGTGAGTATGAAGGGTGGTACTCAGTTCAAGATGAAGAATTCTTCACTGAAACACAACTTGAAGAAGTATTTCGTGATGAGGACGGCAAAATGATTGGTGGTATTGCACCGAGTGGTCATGAAGTACAGCTGGTGAAAGAAGAGAGTTACTTCTTTAAAATGAGCAAATATGCAGATCGTTTAGTGAAGTATTATGAAGAACATCCAGAATTCATCCAACCGGACTCTCGTCGAAATGAAATGCTAAATAACTTCATTAAACCTGGGCTTGAAGACTTGGCAGTTTCTCGTACGACGTTTGATTGGGGTATTCCGGTCAAGAGTGATCCGAAGCATGTCGTTTATGTTTGGATCGATGCACTGACAAACTATATTTCAGCACTCGGTTACAGTACAGATAATGATGAATTATTTAAAAAATATTGGCCTGCTGATTTGCATATGATTGGTAAAGAAATTGTTAGATTCCACTCAATTTACTGGCCAATTATGTTGATGGCACTCGATCTTCCATTACCTAAGAAAATTTTAGGTCACGGTTGGCTTGTTATGAAAGACGGAAAGATGAGTAAGTCTAAAGGGAATGCGATCTATCCAAGTGATATTATCGACCGCTACGGTCTCGATGCGCTCCGTTATTACTTAATGCGTGAAGTGCCATTTGGAAACGATGGTGTATTCACACCTGAAGCATTCGTTGACCGTACGAATTATGACTTAGCAAATGATTTAGGTAACCTCGTAAACCGTACGATTTCAATGATCAATAAGTATTTTGATGGTGAATTACCGGCTTACGTAGGACAGTTAAATGAATTTGATGCACCACTCGAAGCATTGGTTCAAGATGAAGTGAAGAAATACGAAACAGCGATGGAAAACGTCCAGTTTAACAAGGCACTCCAAGCGGTATGGACAATCGTTAGTCGCTCGAACAAATATATCGATGAGACAACACCATGGGTACTTGCGAAAGATGAGTCGAAGAAAGAAGATCTCGCGAATGTGATGGTGCATTTAGCTGAAAATATCCGTATCGCATCCGTGTTACTCAAACCATATCTACCATTTGGACCGAAAGAAATCTTCAGACAGTTAAACATTACAGATGAAAGCTTGCAGACATTTGAGTCGATCTTAACTTACGGGAACATCAAAGTAGACGGTAAAGTGATTGAAAAGCCAGCGCCAATCTATCCACGTCTTGATACGGCAGAAGAAGTGGCGCATATTAAAGGCTTGATGACACCGAGCACTGAAGAACCTGTAGAAGAAGTCGAAGAGTCAGAAGAAATTACGATCGATGATTTTAGCAAAGTTGAATTAAAAGTTGCGACAGTCATCGATGCAGGTCCTGTTAAAAAGGCAGATAAACTACTAAAAATCCAAGTAGATCTCGGAGATGAAAAACGTCAGATTGTCTCAGGTATTGCAAAACAATACACGCCTGAAGATATCATCGGTAAGAAAGTTATCGTCGTGACAAACTTAAAACCTGTGAAACTGCGCGGGGAGCTGAGCCAAGGTATGATTTTATCGGCTGAAAAAGGGAAACAACTGACATTGATTTCTGTGCCAGACGGAATTGAAAACGGTAGTATCGTAAAATAAAGGAGTTTTATGATGTTAATTGATACACATGTCCATTTGAATGCTGACCATTATGATGAAGACTTAGATGAAGTGATCGAACGCGCGCGTGAAGCGGGCGTCACGCATTTTGTCGTCATTGGTTTTGATAACAAAACGATCGACCGTACGATGACACTCATCGATAAATACGACGATGTGTATGGTGTTATCGGTTGGCATCCGGTTGATGCAATTGATTGTACAGATGAAGACTTGGCACGTATTGAAGAATTATCACAACATCCGAAGATTGTTGGTATCGGTGAAACGGGTCTTGATTATCATTGGGATAAGTCACCGAAAGATGTGCAAAAAGAGATCTTTATCAAACAGATTGAAATGGCAAAGCGCGTCAACTTACCGATCGTGATTCACAACCGTGATGCGACGGGTGACGTTGTTGATATTTTAGAAGAACACGGTGCTGAAGAAATTGGTGGTATCATGCATGCATTTAGTGGTTCTCCTGAAATTGCAGATCGTGTATTAAAGATGAACTTTATGATTTCACTGGGCGGTCCCGTTACGTTTAAAAATGCGAAACAGCCGAAAGAAGTTGCAATGCATGTACCACTCGATAAGTTGCTCGTTGAAACAGATGCACCATTTTTAACGCCGCATCCATATCGCGGTAAGCGTAACGAACCAGCATATGTGAAGCTTGTTGCTGAGCAAATTGCTGAACTTCGTGAAGTCTCGTATGAGGAAGTTGCTAAAGCGACGAGCGAGAACGCGAAGAAGATATACAACATTCAATCATAAGATACGAATGTCCGAAATGAGGTTCACATAATGACGAAACCTGTCATTAAAGAAGTAATTATAGTCGAAGGTCGAGATGATACACGCAGGCTGAAAGAAGTCGTGCAGTGTGAAACGCTCGAAACGAATGGCTCTGCAATCAATGAACAGACGATGTTGGAAATTGAAGTTGCAATGCGTACTCGCGGTGCCATTGTGCTGACAGATCCTGATTATCCTGGGAAACAGATTCGTTCTAAAATACGCAGTCGGTTTCCCAATATTAAAGAAGCATTTGTCGAACGGAAAAAAGCAGAAAGTAAACGCGGCAAGTTCGGCGTTGAACACGTAGGTGACGAAGAGATTTTGCGTGCATTGAGAGACGTATTAACAAACAGTGCGCAAGTAGAAGCGTTGTATTCGTCACGTGATATGAGTTACTACAAACTCGCAGGACATCCGAAATCAAGGCAGCTCAGAATTAAAGTGTGTGAAGCACTCGGTATTGAGTATTCAAATGGCAAAGAGCTGCGCAACAAATTAAATCGTTATCAAATTCCCGTTTCAACTTTAGAGGCGGTGTTAACAGAAATAGGTGAGGACTATTAAAGATATCGCAACGCCGACACGAACGAATGAAATACTAAAAAAACATGGACTCGTACTTAAGAAAAGTCTCGGTCAGAACTTTTTAGTCGAGAGCAATGTGATTCAGCAAGTCATTCGTAAAGCAAATATTACGAAACAAACGGCTGTTATTGAAGTCGGTCCAGGTATTGGCTCTTTAACTGAGCAGCTTGCACGTGCTGCAGGTCATGTCATCGCATTTGAAATCGATCAGCGACTGATTCCAATTTTAAACGATACACTGAGCCCGTATGACAACATCACATTGATCAATGAAGATATATTAGAAGCGGATATCAGTGCTGCGATCGAAACGCATTTGGCTGAGTTTGATGAAGTAATCGTCGTCGCAAACTTACCGTATTATATTACAACACCGATTCTCATGCATTTTTTAGAGTCTGGACTCGATATTAAACGCTATTACGTCATGATGCAAAAAGAAGTCGGTGAGCGCATTAGTGCCCGACCAGGAACGAAAAGTTATGGGTCTTTATCGATTGCAATTGATTTTTACACAGAAGCGCGCACTATCCAAGACGTGCCAAAGACAGTGTTTATGCCACCACCGAATGTTGATTCTATCATCATCGAACTGATAAAAAGAGACACGCCAAAAGTCGATGTCGAGTCACCAGAAGTGTTCTTTAAACTCACGCGTGGCGGATTCGTACAACGCCGCAAGACGATATTAAATTGCTATCAGACGATTTTTGAAAATGGAAAGAAAGAAAAAGATGCAATCAGACGTTTATTGGCAGCTGCTGAAATAGAAGAAAATCGACGTGGGGAATCACTCTCAATAGAGGAATATTATCGAATCTATAAAGCGTATCAATTACAAAATACTTTGAAACTGCTTTAATTACCATTTCACATTAATTTAATGCGAATGTCATTAAATTGACAAAATTGTTCGAATTTGATATACTTCAGTTATGTGAGGTGGGGCTAATGCCAAATAATATTCCAGACATCAAAAAACTTCTTGATAGTCAATTGGGTAATCCAGTTTTACTCCGTGCGAATGGAGGGCGCAAGAAATTAATTGAAAGACGTGGGGTGCTTCGCGAAACATACCCTTCGGTGTTTATTGTTGAGCTTGACCAAGAGAAACATAACTTTGAGCGCGTGTCATATTCATATTCTGACATATTAACAGCAAATGTACAGGTGACTTTCTTTAATGACGAGTTAGAAGAAGTGCTTACATAACATATTTAAAGCCACTGCTTATCTTTTAGATAAGCAGTTTTTTTATTGTGCTAAAATGTAGTTGGAGGTGTTTTAATGAATATAGCTGTTAAAGATATAATAGATAAAAATTCAACAGAAGAAATCAGATTCATCGTCGGTGAACCGATTTCTATTCAAATGCCTTTTGAACTGACAGAAAAGATTACTGAACAAATAGATAGATCTAAAATTTCACTACTAAACGGGAAGTTTACAGGTTTTGATCGATTATCAATCCTTGAACATATTAAATTTTACAAGCAATGGAATAACACGGATATCGATGCGACAGACCTACTAAAACAATTTGATTTGGAATCATACAAAGATCAACGGTTCGTTGACTTATCGGATGAATTTAAGCAGCGACTCGCGATGATACACGTGCTACTAAGCAATCAGGAAAGTGTACTAGCAATTGATCCGTTCATGAACATGACCAATGCGAATATTCGTCTCTTTCATAAGATGATGAGTGACTTAAATTCGAGTAACCGGTCAATTATTGTCGTTGTAACGAAAACAGAAGATGCATTTTTAGTTTCTGATACGATTTATAAGCTCAATAACGAAGGCTTAAATAAAATCGAGACTGAAGCAGATGATACAGATGAACCAAGCATTCGTAAAATTAAAGCAAGAGCTGAAGATAAAACAATCTTCATCGATGTAGATGATATAGAATTTATTGAAAGTAATGATGGTAAAGTATTCGTTAATGTAGGGCGTGAAAAGTTTGCGCTCAGTGATACGTTAACGACCCTTGAACAGCAATTGTTAAATCAAGGCTTTTATCGTTGTCATCGCTCATATATTATCAATTTGAAAAAAGTTGCTGAAATTATTACGTGGAGCAAAAACAGTTATTCTGTCGTGATTGACAACTTGGATCAAACAAAAGTGCCACTATCACGTAATAAATTCAATGAAATTCAAGATTTATTGATGCATTATTAAGTTGTAACGGCATAATAACGGTACAGATAAGCCCGAATAATTACATTTCAGCGTATTCTACGTACAGTTAAGCGCATGAGAGCATTAATTGAATATAAATATGATACATCTCACGGGGATTTTATGACGTTGAGATGTTTTTTTATTTATAGTGAAGACAGAAAGACAAACCAGAAGAAAATGGAGGGTTTTCAAATGAATCACGTAATTAATGTCAGTCAACTCGAGAAGAAGTTTGGTAAACACCACGCATTAAAAGGAATTGATTTTAAACTTGAGCCGGGTGAGGTGTTTGGTCTACTTGGACCGAGTGGTTCAGGTAAGACGACGACGATTCGTATATTAATCGGAGAACTAAAAAAATCCGGCGGTTCTATAGAAGTACTTGGATTTGGATCGAAAGAATTTACTAAAAACGAATATTTAACGCAGATTGGAATTTTATCTGACCGCAGTGCATTATATGACAGGCTAACGGTTCAAGATAACTTACAGTTGTTTAGACGCTTGTATCAAGTCGAAGAATCAGTCATTGACCGCGTGTTGAAAGATGTCGGCTTGTACAACGATCGCAAGAAGAAAGTGAAAGACTTATCAAAAGGTATGAAGCAGCGCGTACTATTATGTAAAGCGATTATGCACAAACCAAAAGTAATGTTTTTAGATGAACCAACAAGTGCACTTGACCCTGCTACGACAAGTAAGATTCATGAAATACTGGAAGAGTTAAAAGCACAAGGCACGACAATTTTACTCACGACACATGATATGGAGGAAGCAACAAAATTATGCGACAACGTTGCGTTGCTCGATGATGGTGTATTTAAAGAATACGGTACACCTGAATCATTACGTCTGAAATATAAAGAAGATACGATGCATGTAATGTATAAGGATGGCAAAGAAGAAACGATCAAACGCAATGTAGAAAATAAAGAACGACTAGCGGATTTAATGGTGGATGAGAACGTCTTGAAAATCAGTTCAGACTATCCGTCACTCGGTGAAGTATTCATTAAAGTTACAGGAAGGGAGCTTGTTTAAAATGAATATGAATAATGTGAATGCAATTTTCCAAAAAGACTTAAAAGATTTTATGGCAAATATGTCTTTATTGGTTTTACCTATACTACCCATCGTAATCGCATGGTTATATAATCAGACAGTAGAAACTGCTGGAGAAGTATCGATGCCAATCGAAATGATCTATACGATCATCGCTATGGCATTTGCTGCCGTAATGTTCATGAGTATCGCGACAATGTTTGCTGAAGAAAACGAGAAGCACACGTTACGCGGCTTGTTGCAATCACCAGCTTCGATCATCGATATCATCGTTGGTAAAGTGATTGTGTCACTGTTCATTACACTTGTTTCACTCGCAATTGCGCTCTTCATTGTTGATGGCTATGAAATATTAAAACCGATTGATTATCTCGGTATGTTCCTGTTCATGATTATCATCACGTTTATGGGTGTTGCAGTTGGACTTGCAGCGAAAAGTGTCGGTACAGTAAGTGCATACTCATTACCAGTAATGTTCGGTCTTGTGTTCAGTCCGATGATAAACAACTTCGTTGAAGAAGGACACGTGTTAAGAACTATTGTGGACTACTTACCAGTGAATGCGATGGTGAATTTACACAATGAAATTACTTGGCAACCAATTCTCGTATTATTCGGATGGATTGTTGCGATGGGAATTTTAGCAGTTATTGTAATTAGCCGTGCGAAAAAAGATGATTAAAATGGTATACTTTTTGTAAAAGCACGGGGGTAAATGTATGTGGCATAAAGTAAAAGCAACATTGTATAAAGATATAAAAGAGTTGTTTAGAAACATGACGCTGCTTACATCAGTCCTCGTGCCGCTGTTACTCGCGTGGATGTTTCGCTTTTCAAACAGCGACGTCACATCAACAGCAGAAACAGCAGAATTATATGACCGCATCATGCTCATCCAGTTTTACATCGTCTATGCGATTACGTTGATGAGTGTGTTGTCATTTAACATCACGTTGAGCATGGCAGAAGAGAACGAGAAAAAAGCGTACGCGCACTTTATCTATAATGAAAAAGATTACCAGGCCACGATTTGGAGTAAAGTGATACTGTACAGTGTGGTGAGTATCGTTATTCTTACGATTGTGATGATGATATTTATGCCAGATGTTAGCCTTGGAATATACGATTACATCGGTCTTGTCTGTCTGTTTATCCTGTTTATATTACTCGGTGTGTCGATGGGATTGATATCGAAGAACGTCTCGCAAACATCGGTATATATTATCCCGTTTATGATCTTCATCGTGATGACCCCGATGGGCGAAGTCGTTTTAGGAGCGAATAATGAATTTTTCCTATCGATTGCCTGGGTGAACATCTTGTACTTGAACATGAT
>DYYI01000034.1:0-20320 GCA_020741755.1 Aliicoccus persicus
ATTTTGAATGCATTACTAATATATCAGAAATTAGGTTGTGAAGCTTGAGACATTAGTATTAAAGTATTTCAAAACAAAAACAACATTCCGATTAAGAATGTTGTTTATAAATGTAATTACGACTTAAGACTCGCCATTTTTTTAGCAATAAATGTTGCAGCCCGTTTTGGACTAAATCGACTAAAGCGATCTAAGAATGTCGCATCTTTTCCAACTAATACACGATACGCATCATTTTCCATTCCATCAATAATGATTTTTGCAGCTTCATCTGCTGGTAATGGTTGAAAATCGCTTTTCTTGGCGTCTTCTTCATTAGAATTGCCCATTGCTTCAAGTCCTGAGTTTGTAGTAATATTCGTTTCAATTGCTCCAGGAAAAACTACAGTTACTTTAACATTCGTTCCTTTAAGTTCAGAAGACAATCCTTCAGTTAGCAATTTTACAGCTGCTTTTGATGCGCCATATATAGATTGACCTGGTACAGGAAGAAATCCACCCATACTTGAAATATTAACAATATGCGCTTCTCTTCTAGATTTTAAGCTCGGTAAAAATGCCTTAATAAAATACAGCGTTCCATAGAAATTTACATTCATGACCTGCTCAATTTTCTCAATATCCAGTTCTTCCACATTAACAAATGGTTGAATAATTCCAGCATTGTTGATGATCCCATCCACTTCATCAAACTCAGTTTTTAATTCTTCTGGTAATTTTAGAACAGCTTCTTTGTCTGTAATATTTAGAACTTTAGTATATAGCCTTTCTTCTTTTACAGGTGATAACGATGCCGTTTCTTTTAACGATTCTTCATTCAAATCAACAGCAACTACTTTCGCACCCATTTCTAGTAGTCTTAATGTCAATTCACGACCCATCCCAGATCCTGCACCAGTGACTAAAATTGTTTTACCGTTTACTTTCATTTTTCTCACTCCATTGTAAAAAGTTTAGTTTATAATATTATACTTTATTTTTCTTTTGTCTATCTAAAATTTTTTCTAACTTTTTGAAAATCGGACTTAACAACAAACCGTGCTACTTCAGCTCCTGATTTAAGCACGAAGTAGCAGGTTAACCATAAACCTGCTACTTTACAACGATTTTTCACCCTGAAGTAGCAGGACAACCAAAATTCTGCTACTTCACGACTATTTTTGAGCTCGAAGTAGCAGGACAATCTAATCCGTGCTTACTCAACACAATTTTTGGACTCGAGTAAGCATGAAATCCGAAACCGTGCTTACTCAACATGATTTTTGAGCTCGAGTAAGCATGAAATCCGAAACCGTGCTTACTCAGCATGATTTTTGAGCTCGAGTAAGCACGAGATCCGGAACTGTGCTCACTCCAGCCAATTTTTGAGACTGAGTTACCACGAAACCAAAATCCATGGTAACTCACCCCGATTTTCGCACTCGAGTTACCACGAAACAAGAAACCGCACCAACTCAACACGATTTACGGGTTTGAGTTAACACGGCACAACAATCTCTATTAAACTAGTCTTCCTGCACTTCAAAATCTTCAGCAGTACTTTGCGTCGGGTAACTCTCTGCAATGGTCGTCACCCAAACGATGATCTCCATACCAATTTCAATATCATCGATATTTTCCGTTATTGTCACACGATGGGCACCTGTTGCTTCTTCTAGCAACGCTTCGTCATCGAGTTCAAGCACTTCATCCACTGAAAGTCCTTCAACCAATAAGACATTTTCTTCAGTGACTTCAGCCACTACACCTTCTAGTGTCGTCTGTAAGTCTTCTTCATCTCTCGGAGAAAATCCCAAAAACAAATAAAAGACGAGGAACAGTCCAAATGGGACACATGCAAGTATTAATAAGAAGACAATCGGGTTCTTTCTTTTCATCATGTCACCTGCTTTTTAGTTTAAATACTAACTTAGTGCAAGCGAATGATGCAAAATATCAATTAATTCACATTCGCTAACTTCGTAACATCCGCTACGATTTCTTTCAGTGGGAATCGGCTATCTCCAACATCGACACCAGCATATTGTTTCATGATTTTACCATCTTTATTGAGTAGGTAAAATGCTGTTCCATGCGTATATTGGTCACTACCTTCTGGCGGTGGGATAACTAATGTCTTAAAGTTCACTTCTGCAAATTCACGAATAAACTTATCATCGTAGCCAGTGACAAAATGCCACTCTGTATCTTCTGGAATTTCATAGTATTGAATATATTCTTCTAGTGTTTCACTATCGTCACGTTCAGGATCCACAGTAAAACTAATAAAACCGTAGTCTTCCACGCCTGCATCATCTAGTTCTTGTGCAATTTCTGACATGTTTAATGTCATCGGTGGACAAACTGTTGTACAGTTCGTAAAGATAAAGTCTGCAATCCATACTTTCCCTTCTAAATCCTCTTGTGTAACGGTCTCTTCGTTTTGGTTCACCACTTCAAAATCAGTGATTACATTTCCAAATGATGCTTGTGTCTCAACAGGCTCACTATTGCATGCAGCCAATACGAGTAGCATTGGAATCAATGCTAACATGCGCTTTTTCATCGCACATCCCCCTATTTTTGTTTATATATATAAAGCGTACTATAAATTAAGAAGTGATAATTAACAAATTATGAACTAATTGTGAAGTCTAGACATGCAGTTTCGTCGTACTGTTATCATTGTTTGGTATCACTTCTATTTTATGTTCGAGTCGATGTTTTAACTCTTCAACATGCGATATGATACCTACCATTTTTCCTGACATTTCAAGTCCAAGCAATGATTCAATTGCATGATTTAATGCCTCTTGGTCTAGTGTACCAAATCCTTCATCAATCAGCATTGTATCGAGTTGAATACCACCGGATGATTGTATGATGATTTCATTGATTGCGAGCGCTAAAGCAAGGGATGCTTGGAACGTTTCTCCACCTGATAAGGTATCCACATGTCTTGATCTGCCACTGAAACTATCATTGACGCGAATTTCTAAACCAGCTGCAGATCCTTTTCTATTCGCTTCGTTCGTACGTATCAGTGAATAGCGACCGTTCGTCATGTCACCAAGTCTAATATTTGCATGCGTTAAAACGCGATCTAAATGATAAGTTAAAACAAATCGATGTAGTGAAATACCATGTCCACCTTTTCCTGCAATAATTTCATAAACTTTATTTAATCGTTCAAATGTTTTGATATCTTCATTGATCGTCGTTCCAAGTGTGTCGATTTCTTCAAGTAAACGGTTGTTTTCATGCAGATCATTTTTTAACAATGTCGCATGTTTAACAAGTGTTTGATGTGATACTTCTAATTCCTTAAGTAAATCACGTTCATCATCTTGGATTACTTTTCTTTCCGTCGTTTTAGCATCAATATGTGATGCTATTTTTATCTTTATTTCATTCAACTTATTATTGTAATTTTCGACTGTTGTTTCATCTTCGCTTATATCGCTCTCAAGAATATCTCTCAGTACATCAATATTTTCAATCTCTTGTTCACGAAGAAATGCTTCTAAATCTCCTTCTAACCGACGCGTTGCTTCCTCTTCTTTAACAATTTGCTCTTGTAAGTACTTAAGTCGATCTGAAGATACAGCAATATTCTGGTTTACCGTTTGGAGATTTTTACCAAGTGTTTCTCTTTTCGCATAGTGTTTATCAACATGATTTACAAATGATTTGTGCTGCTCGACGAACTCAGCATACGACTCCATTTTCGTTTCTTTTAAAAATTCTGACCTTGTGGATTCTAGTTTATCTCGTTCATTTTTCTTATCATTATAATCTGATTTCTTTAATGAGAGTGAATTAGATAATTCAGTTATGGATTCAATATTTTTATAATATGCTCTCTCTTTTTCCTTTAGTTCTTTTTTCGAATTCGATAAAGACACTTGTCTTTCCTCAAATTCTTTTAACTGAGCTTGAAGTTCTTCCAGAGAAAGTTCTGCATCTGATTTAAGTTCTTTTTGCAGCAGTTGTTTTTCTAATTCAATTGATTTTCGTTGATCTTTTAAAACCTCTAAATTACGCTGAATCGTGTTTAACTGTTCATTTGTAGCCGCATCATAGAACGCGTATTCTGGTAACTTCTCAATGACTCTTGAACAGATTGGACAATTGTCCCCTTCTTCTAAATGCTTGGTTAAATGCTCAATTGCTGAACGATCTTCAGCTGAGTATTTGCCATTCATCGAATTAAGTAACTCTATTCGTTCGTTTTCTGTGTCAGTAATCTGAGCATCTATCTCTTTAATTTTTGTATCTAGATGCTCATGTTTAATTTGCTTATTCGTTTCTACTATTTCGTTATTCACAGCTTCAAGTTCATTAGCTAGTATTTCTTCTTCATCGTCACCGAATGTCAGTTGCTTCTTTTTCTCTTCAAGATGACTTTGTTCGGTCGTGAGCTTCGCGATTTCTTCCTCTAATTTATTACAAAGCATGACATGCTCTTCTAATTTCTTATCAATATCCTGATAAACGTCCATCTCTAAAAATCGTTCAGTTGTGCGTATGTATCGTTCTTTTTCCTCGACAGAAGCAGCGTTTTTCTTCAATGTCTCGAGTTCTCTTTCTACATCATTCTTTTTCGTTTGTAATCCATCAATAGCTTCAGTCAGCTGTGCAATTTTTTCTCTACTATTTTCCATTGATTTTAGATTGCCATCGTATGAACGCAGTGGATGTTTCATTATCAACGCATTTTTATGTTGTTCAATTTTAGTTTTTAATGTCTCAATAACAATTTTCTGTTCATCCAACCTACTTTTTTCAGCAATCAATTGTTCATACTGAGCGACTGCTACATTATGTGTTTCACGACTCTTTATATCTGTTTGTAGCTGTTCTTTCTTTTCTTTAACAGCACCAGCTTCACGCTCTGTTTCCTTAATCTTTTCCTCAATCAACGCATTCACTTTATCAATGAACTCTAGCTGTTGTTCAAATCCTTGTATTTGGTCCAATGATTCTGGTAACGCATCACTTTCAAGTCGCTCATATTTTACTTGTGAGAATATGTGATCGAGCTTTAAATATAGTTTTTCAATCCTCGCTCTTTCTTCTTTCACATCACGTTCTAACGATTTCTCAAAATAGATAAATCGCTCTGCACTAAAGATTGTCGATAAGATTTTTGATTTTTCATCTGAACTCGACACGAGAAATTCTTTAAATGCACCTTGAGGCAGTAACAGTATTTGCTTAAACTGATGTTCATTCAAATGAACCACTTCTAAAATAGCTTCACTCACTGCCTTCATACCACTCGCGATTGTTTTTCCATCCTTAAACATTAACAACGCTTTAGGTGGTACATCTGACTTCTCTTCTCTATAAATCGTCATTGTTCGCTCAACGATGTACACCTTATTCCCCATTTCAAACTCTAACCTAACAACACTTTTTTCATCCTCAGCGGCAAACTGGCTACGCAGCGTTTTGACGCGTGAATCACTCCCGTAAAGGGCATAAAGAATACCATTAAATATCATCGACTTACCTGATCCCGTTGGACCTGTAAGTAAAAACATCTTTCCGTGGAGGTCAGAGAAGTCGATCGTTTCAGATCTAAATGGTCCAAAGTTTTGCAATTCTAATTTAATAGGTCTCATTCTGACCCTCCTTAAAGTATGTGTTGAATACTTTCTTTGCCTCTTCTTTCAGCGCGTCATCTAAGTAGTTCTCCATGAACTGCTCAAATACATTGTGATCACTTGATAACGTGCCTAGCGTTTTATGTTCAACGTCTGACACATTCATGCTTTTACGCTTTAACTCGAGTGCATTCGGATACACATTTTGAATTCTCGACATCGGCTCAGGCACACCTTCTAATCCTTCGAGTACAAACTGATAAAAAGCATCTCGCTCCGTTTCAATGTTTAGTAATTCTTCGACACGTCCGTTGATGACATCTTCAAAAGTGCCTTCAAACACATGTAAATCTCGAAGTAAATTAAATGGTATAAATGTCGATTTATCTTGCTGTAAATCGAGCACTCTAAAACCTTTAGGTTGTTGATGTTCTGAAAAAGAATACTTCACTAGTGAACCTGAATAAGATATTTTCGGATGATCTATAGCAAAGGGATGGTGTAAATGCCCAAGTAAAGTATGATCAAATGAATCAAATACAGATTGTGACACTTCACTATTTAACCCTCTAAACAGCGTGCGTTCTGAATCACTTTCACTACCTCCGCGTACAAATAGATGACCCACAAAGATATTCTTCTTCGTTCGATCTAAATTCTCTTCAATTCGTTCAACGATTTTCTTGTACACATCATGATGGGACTCAATACTTTCATCTTCGAAATAGTATCTTGACTCTAACACATCAAAATACGGCACAAGATAAAAATCGACCTCACCCATCGATATCGGTGAAAACGCAGACACAAACGTTGTATGTATGTGGACATCCATCGCCTTAAACCAGTCACTGGCATAGGAAAGACGTGCTTGTGAATCATGGTTCCCTGAAATAATGAGTATCGGTTTCTTCAATTCGATATTAATCGTACGTAATGTTTCATTGACCAGCTGCATTGCTTCTTTTGAAGGTTGGGTCGTATCGTATAAATCACCAGCGATCACAACGACATCAATTGTATGATTTCTTATATAATCTATGATTTGCTCCAATGCATGGACTTGATCGTCATATAAATCCTTTCTTAACAGTCGCTTGCCGATATGCCAATCCCCTGTGTGCAGTATTTTCATATATATTACCTGCCTTTTAAATTACTATTAAATCCATTATAAAGAATTCCTGACTTCTTAACATGATGAATTACATAAGATAAAAACACACCGCTCTAAAATCAGAACGGTGTGCAGTGTATTAATCATCAGTTGTATGAAATTTTATATCCTTAATCGAGTGAATTAAATCATCGAGCTTTCTTTCCATGCGGTGAAGTAAAAAGAAAGTGATTGCCATCGGAAAACCAATATCACCAACAAGGTGAATCCATTCCATATCCATCATTAAATCAATGGTGTTACGTTTGTCTCAACGATTTCCGCTGAGTAAACACTTACAGGCTTACCTTGTGATGGCGCAAGCACACCTGACTCAATAATTTTATCAAGTTCACCTTGAACAATTTCATTTGTTAGATCTTGTTTCGGGTTGTTAAACGTCATTGTGAAACGCTTACCTTCATCCGTATCAAAACGGACAACTAATTTCGAGTTCATAATCATTTCCTCCTTTATTTTTTAATTTTTATTTTAATTTATCGTGCTAATAACGATGTTTCCTGCTTTTCTACTAAATGATAAAGATCATTCGTCAATGCCTCGTACACATTTGCTAAATCTGTAATCGCCTGATTATCTGCTGAAACATCAACATTTGCAATACTACGCATACGTTGTCTTTCCTGCCCTTCCTCGTTCAACTCGTAAAAATAAAACCTTGCACTTGTTTTAAATAACATATCTCCACCTCCTCTCCACACTTCTAATTCCGAAGTACGTAGATAAAATGGACAGTCAAAGTTAAATTTTTTATAATGAATGTAATGAGGTGAGCATGATGGAAGATTTTACATTAATACTAATTGGATTGTGGACATTTATAATGGCCGGGCTTGTTTTTATTGGCGGTTACTTCATGTTTAGAAAGTTCTTAAAGTCCATTCCAAAAGCTGATGGGATGAGTGAACTTGATTGGCAAAAATTTTATATAGATGAAGCATTGCCTTTGTGGAATGATGATGCGAAAGCCATGTTAAATGAACTTGTGTCGCCTGTTCCGGAACTATTTAGAGATGTGGCGAAGGAAAAGATTGCTGGACGAATTTCTAAAATCGCGCTTGATGAGCAGGTGGAGACGATCGAGCTCGAACAAATTATAAAGGGATATATCGTAGCGACGCCGAAGCAAGATCATAAGTTTTTGAAGAAAAAATTAACAGAACTCGAGATCGACTATACTGAGTACGAACCGTTGTTCAACATATCCACTGGTTACAAAGAGGAAAGCAGTATTTTTGAACAATCGGAGCAAGTGAAGCGAAACACGTAAGATAAAAAAGAGATATGAACATGTTCATATCTCTTTTGATTTAATATTTATTTGGTTTAACTGTTTTAAGTCTATTCACTCAATCTTTTGATTGCTTTTTTATACACATCAGAATTATCCCGCTTGCCAATTGCAATGATTTCAATAATTTCTATTCCGCCATCAATCTGGCGAAAAACAATACGCAACCCGGTAGTTCTCATTTTTATCTTTCGACAATGACTTAAGCTACCTCTCAGTGGCTCACCAGCTTGCATCCCTCTCTGTTCTATTCTCTTTAAACCTTTCAGAACATGAACTTTCATACTACCATCGAGTTTTCGAAAATCATCAGATGAGTAATTTGTAAATCGTACTTGATACATTACTCCCATCCATCATCTTCATCATATTTTATGTCGTCTAGACTGACACCAGTAACTTCCTTTACGGAATATGTCTTAGTATTTTTATCTTCTAATCGAGATTTGATAATCATCTCATCTATACGTTCATATAATTTATCAATTTCAGCATTTAGACCTTCATATTGCTCTTGAGTCAACATGACACCAGCTACTTCATTGCGATTCAAAATATATACTGCGTTATCTGATGCTGCTGCTTCTTTAAATGCACTCATCGGTGATCGCTTTACTTCTGAAATACTTTTATATGGTACTTTAAGAACTTCCATGAGACAACCTCCTTTATATTCATTACGATTATAGCACGGAAAGAGTGCTATTAAAAGTTTTTTAAAAGACTTTTATTAGTACTCCCATATAATAATCTACTAATGATTACAGAGTATTCACTAAGAACACGGGATGTGCTCATCAACCATTTTATTTGTTTGGTCGCTACTTCACAAACATTTCTCATCCTGAAGTAGCGATAGTTTATAAAAGTCGCTACTTCACTGGCATATTTCTGCTTGAAGTAGCGAAAAATTTCAAAAGTCGCTACTTCACAGCCTCTTTTCATACTGAAGTAGCGATGAAAATTTTAATCTGCCAATTCACCATAATTTTTTCAATTGAGTTGGCAGCTTTTATGTAAAGTTGCCAATTCAATACACTTTTTCCATCAGAATTGGCAGGCTAGACTTTGATCATGCTTACTCACATCATTTTTTTCGCCTGAGTGAGCACGAAAGCTGGATTCATGCTTACTCACGACGATTTTTGAGCTTGAGTGAGCACGGAAGCTGAATCCATGCTTACTCACGACGATCTTTAAGCTTGAGTGAGCACGGCACATAATAAAACCTCCTATGTCCACAGATTCTCTCTGTGAACATAGGAGATATCTATAACTACCCTTTGTACGCTTTTTCCAATTCTGCTAAATCAAATTTCTTCATCTTTAAAAATGCTTCTGTCACACGCTTGATCTGTTCTTCACTACCGTTTTCTAGCATCTCATCCATCCGTTTAGGTACAATTTGCCATGATACTCCGTACTGGTCTTTCAACCAGCCACACTGTTCGGATTCTGGCACTGCACTTAACACATTCCAGAAATGATCGATTTCATCTTGATCTTCACAATTGACCATGAGTGAAATACCTTCATTGAAATTAAATTCATGACTGATTGCACTGTCCTGCACGACGAAACGCTCAGCATCTAATAGAAAGTGACCATTCATCACATGCGATGTAAGATTCGGTTCCATGCCTTCTGGATAGTAATACATATCGAGTGAATTAGTACTGTTAAATAGCTCTGTGTATAATTTAGCCGCTTCTTCCGCTTTACCAACGACATCGTTTGTAAAAGTAAGCGTTGGAACGACAGTTGACGGAGGAAAGGTCTCCTTATCATCTACAAGATAAAGTTGCCATGATACATTGTATTTATCTTCAACCCAACCATATTTGCTACTAAATGGATAGTCGCCCAAATCCATCAATGCTTTACCGCCATCTAATAATTTACTCCAAATCTCATCGATTAAATCCTTTTCTTCTGAACGAAATGGAATGAGAAATGAAATTGCTGGGTTTTTCGTGAAGTAAGGTCCTGCACTAATTGCCATAAATCGATAGCCTAAAATTTCAAAAACAACTTGACCGGCATCACCTGAAGGTGTGTCAGAAATCGTGCTTCTCGATAGAATTCTTGAATTAGGAAAAATATCAGTATAAAATTCTGCCGCTTCTTGTGCTTCGGTATCAAACCATAAATGTGGTACGACTTTCTGATTCATCGTTACATCTCCTTCTCACTTAGTGATTACATCATACGTTAATTTTCACTGAGATATTTATTCTAATCTGCCCTGTTGCTATCTTTGATGTAAATGCCACTTTTTAAAATTCTTTCTGTGCTTTTATCGACTGTATAATCTTTAAACAAAAAGCGTTTTTGGAGATGTTCTATCAATGTTTCGATATTCATATCATTTCCTGCAGTTATCGTGAGTTGGTAAGAATTTTCATTATATATTATATTCCCATGGAAATCATGCATCTGCAGCATCGCTTGGATTGTTTTGACATTCGCCCACGGTACGGTCGCTTTAAATGTCAGTTTGTAAGTCTCTTGATCACTGTTAAACGGTTTAATCATTAGGGAATCGTACATACCCGTAGACAGCATTTCAATTGTTTTCACGTAATCAAAGTGTGTGTGACTTCTCTTTTTATTTGTAATATCAGGGAAATAATATTTAAGGATTTTCTCAGGGATGTCAATCCCTTCATCATGTAATGGAAACACATGCGATGTAATGACAGCGACCGAGTTCATCTCGATAATCGTGAAATCATTCGTCTCATTATTGATCAGGACATCAACCCCAACATTTGGTAATCCATCGATAGACTGTACTGCTTGTACAATATGGTCTTTAATATGTTGAGGAAGTTCGTCAGTCACATCTGTCGGCTCACCACCACGTGATATATTAGGGATGTTCGATAAGTATACAACTTCATTTTCAGACGGAATATCATTCATATCTAACTGCTGATTCTTTAAAAATTGTTTGAGGTTTTCATTGATTTTAATCAACTTGTTTCTCGTGTTCGGGTTTTCCAACCGCTGTTTATTCTTCTGTTTTATGAGTTCTTCGATATTGTGCTTTCCATCCCCTGTAACATAAGCAGGGACACGCGTATATGCTGCTACAACTTCATCACCAACAACATAAATACGGTAATCCTCACCTTCAAAATACGTTTCAATCATGATGTCTTCATATTCTGGGAAATTAGCAGCCATACTCTCTATTGATGCTTTCAACTCATCAATATTCTTTAAATTGATAAAAACCCCACGTCCCATACTGCCAGCCACCGGTTTTAAAATAACTGGAAAACCAATATCAGTCGCATAAGCAATCATCTTATCCAACTCATGTACCTTAAACGTCTCACCAATCGGTGTTTTTATTTCATGCGCAATCAAATATTTTTTGAATGCATCTTTGTCTGCACATAACTCAATCGTTTTCTCTGATGTTTTATCGCCACGAGTTCTATAAAATGTGTGGGTATTCGTACCATCACTTAAAGAAAACACAACACCAGGAAACTCATTTGGTATTGTGTTCTCGCCAAAAAAGACGTCACGAGGACGTCTATTATGAAAGGTCAATTGTAAGCCGTACTGCCACCCACATAAAGCCGTGAGGTAAGCATCAATTTGAAAACCATGTAATTGTTTTAGTTGTTCTAAAGGATAATGTTTCATACAACCCTCTATGTGTTAGACATTAGAATCCTTGGAAACCGCCAAAGAATGGTGTTAACCAAATAATGATTTGTGTTAATCCGTCGAAGTATAAGAGTACTCCCATTGCAATCATGATGATTCCACCGATTTGCATAATGCGGTGTGAGTATTTCAACATCCATCTTGTTCTTGATACAAAGAAACTTAAGATAAAGAATGGAATCGCAAAACCTAAGCAATAAACAATCATTAAGAACAATGCGTTATTTGGATCTGTTGCACTCATCGCAAAAATCGCACCGATAATCGGTCCGTTACACGGTGTCCATCCGGCACCAAATGCCATACCAATGAGTATAGAGCCAAAGAATCCTGCTGGTCTGTTTTTAAATTCAATCTTTCTGTTTTTCATTAAGAATTCAAATTTTAGAACGCCTGTAATAATCAGACCAAAAATGACGATAAGTATCGCACCGAGTTGGCGAATTAAGTCTGAGTGTTCAATAAAGAATCCACCAAAAAATGAAGCACCGAATCCAAGTGCAATATAAATTAAACTAAACCCTATTAAGAAGAATAGTGTATGTAATGTTGTTCTAAAATTAAATTTTTTGCTCTCGATTTCATTGTAACTCATACCAGTAATATATGAGACAAACGCAGGAAAGACAGGTAAAACACATGGAGAAATAAAGCTCAATACACCTGCTCCGAATGCGAGAAAGAGAGTCACTTCACTACCTGACATATGAAAAACCTCCATTCAACTGTATTGTAACAAATTGGAATGGAGGTTTCTCGTTTTATTTATGAACAAATTTCTACAAAGGCTAAACTCTGTTCTGGAGTTGATACATGTTGTTGTAAATACCACCAAGACGGATTAACTCATCGTGTGTACCACGTTCCACAATCTCACCCTTGTTTAAGACTAAGATTTGGTCTGCATTTTGAATTGTTGATAGACGGTGTGCAATTGCAAGTGTCGTTCTATTTTTTCTCATTTTCTCAAGTGCACTTTGTATTTCCTCTTCTGTTTCAGAGTCGATATTTGCTGTTGCTTCATCTAAGATTAAGATTTTTGGATCAACAGCCATCGTACGTGCAAATGCAAGCAACTGACGCTCACCACTAGAGAATGCAGCACCTTTTTCAAGTACTTTATGTTTATATCGATCTGGCAATCGTTCGATAAACCCATTTGCGCTGACAAATTCTGCAGCAGCCTTAACTTGCTCAAATGTCATCGTCGGGTGGTATAAGCGAATGTTCGATTCGACAGTACCATAGAAGATAAATGCGTCTTGTAATACAAGTCCAACATTTTTCTTGAGTTGTTCTTTCTCATAATCTTTGATGCTATGGCCATCGATTAAAATTTCACCACGTTCAAACTCATAGAATCTCATGAAGAGATTGATAATTGAACTTTTACCTGAACCCGTATGACCAACGAGTGCAACCGTTTCACCTGGTTCAGCAACAAAAGAAATATTTTTCAAGACATCGCGTTTGCCATCATAGCTAAACGTTACATCTTTAAATTCAATTCTAGCATCAGTGATTTTTTTATCGATTTTTTCTTGTTGTTCTGGTTGTAACGTTTCGTCATCCATCAATGTAAATACACGACTCGCAGAAACGAGTGCTTGCTGGAATATATTTAAACTTTGCGTCACTTGGTTAATCGGTTCAAAGAATCGCTCTAAGTACTGAATAAACGCGAATACTACCCCCGCCGTTACAGCACCTTCAAAACTTAAAATACCGAAGTAACCCAAGATGAGTGCAACCCCGATAATATAAATGAAGTTCATCATCGGACTGAGGAGTAAGCCGTCCAATCGAATCGTTCTCATATTATAATCAAAGTGCTCTTCATTGATTTTTCTAAACTCACGCTGCAACCGGTCTTCTTGGTTAAAGACTTGGATGATTTTCATCCCTTCAATACTCTCAGCAATCTTTGCATTCAAGTCACTTAATAATTGACGTGTATATGAGAAAAATCTTGCTGAGAACTTACGATATACAGCGATTACTAGAACGATAATCGGAATCATGATACTCGCAAATAATGCTAAGCGAATATCGAGTATGATCATCATGACAAATGAAGATACCATCATAAACGCAGCCATCAAGAATGTCGCAAGTACACCGATGAACATTTCAATGATCGCTTCGGTATCATTCGTCAATCTCGATACGACGCTTCCTCCCGGTACGCGATCGAAGTATCGCATCCCGAGTTTACCAATTTTTCTAAACGCATCGATTCGAATTTGTTGAATAACACGTATCGCCAAATACTGTAGGAAGTACGTCTGGAAATACGTCGCGATAACACCACCGAGTGTCACACCTACAAAGGCAATGATCAATAGCATGATCTCATTATCAGGAAATACACGTGGTGTTAAGTAATCATCAATAAAGATCATGACTAAGTAAGGTGTCGCCATACCTGTCACTGTAGAAATCGTCAACATTAAAATGACAATGGTAATGAGCCCTTTAAACGGAAACGCATATTTAAGCAAGCGTATGAGCGTATCTTTTTGGTCTTTAAAGGTTAAATTGACATTATTCTCTTCCATCAACGTCACCTCTTTCCACGACTTCATCTAAGTTAGACTCAAGTGCATTTCGTAAGCTTTGCGCTTTAAATGTATCATGATACCAACCTTTAGATGCCATCAGTTCATTGTGCGTACCCATTTCACTTACCGTACCGCTTTCCATGACGATGATTAAATCAGCATGTGCAACGGCACTCATACGGTGCGCCGTAATAATGTTTGTTTTATTCTCACGTGTTGCTTTTAAATTATTTAGAATCGCTTCTTCTGTTTCAGCGTCCACAGCTGATAATGAATCATCTAAAATCAACACTTCTGGATCAGCAACGAGTGCACGGGCAATTGAAATACGTTGTTTTTGACCACCAGATAAAGAAACCCCACGCTCACCAACAACAGTGTCATAACCTTCTGTAAAGCCTTCGATATCTTCATGGACATACGCAAGGCGTGTCGCATTGAATACAACCTCATCATCCACGTCTGGATTTACGAATGCAATGTTATCTCGGATCGACGTTGAGAATAAGAAATGATCTTGAGGCACATAACCAAATTGTTCTCTTAGCTTATCGATTCTGTAGTCACGAATCGGATATTCACCATATACGATATCATTTGCATAGAGCGTATCAAATTCTCTTAATAATAAACGCACAAGTGCACTTTTACCTGAACCCGTTCGCCCAACGATACCGACTGTTGTACCTTCTTCAATTGTAAACTTAACATCACGCAGTCCCACTTCTTCATCATCTGGGAATGTAAATGATTTAATATCAAATTTGATATTTCCACTTGGGCGTTCCTCTGTTAAGTAATCCTCACCGATATTATTTTTCGTATTCATAATCTCTTCAATACGTTCGTAAGATGCACTACCTCTTTGCACAAGGTTAAAGAACCAACCAAGTGCAAGCATCGGCCAAACCATCATGCCTAAATATGTCGTAAATGTCACGAGTTGACCTAATGTAATGTCATCTGCAATGACCATCTGTGCACCATAGAAAATAGATAAGAAATAACTCACACCGATGACAGCCATAATCGTCGGATCAAATAATGCGTCAATACGTGATACTTTTAAGTTTTTATCAACAACGTCCTCACTGAGTTCGACAAAGTCTTCTTCATCCGCTTTTTCATAACCAAACGTTTTGATGACTTTAACACCAGCAATACTTTCTGACGTCTTATCATTTAAAGAACTGAATGCTGCTTGTGCTTTACGGAATCCCTTGTTGAGTAAACGGCCGTAATAACTCGTTAAAACAACCATGATCGGCAATGGAATCATTGCAATTAACGTCAGCTTTGGACTGACAGTAAGTGCCATTGTTACGAGTACAGCACCACCGGTAATCAGTGAGTCTGCAATCGTCAAAATACCAGCACCAGCTGTCCCTTGAACAGCGTTGATATCGTTCGTTGCGTGCGCCATCAAGTCGCCTGTTCGACGCTTTTGGAAAAACAGTGTACTCATGTCTGAATACTTTTTAAATAACATTTCACGCAGCGTCTTACCTAGACGAAACGCTGCACCAAAAATAAATACACGCCAGAAATATCTAAATATGTATGTCAGTATACCGGCCAGGATTAGTACAACGAGTAAAATTGATAAAGTATTCATCGTCAATGTCGATTCTGTAATATGGTCAATGACACGACCGATGATTTGCGGCGGTATTAATTCCATCAATGCGACGAGTACGAGTGCGATAACGCCCCCAACATATAATTTCCATTCTCTTTTAAAAAACCAGGACAACTTCTTATATACGTTCATTTTCGACCTCCATTCTATGAAATTGTACCATATATTTCGGAAGTTGAAATAAAAAAATGACCTACCTACGAAAAATCGTAAGTAAGTCTGATTTACTTAGAAAAAGAACATAACAAAGTTGAGTGTTCTGCCCATCAAGCGGAATAACATCATCGTTAAACCGACGATAATTGCGATTAAAATAATTCTATTTCTCCATGCTTTTTTTTCTGGTTTTGGGAGCTCTTCTTGATCTTCGCCATCCATCTTTTCCTGTTCTTGAAGCAGCTCTGCTTCAATCTCTTTATTGATTTCGCTATACTTCTCATCGAGCAATTCATCATTCAATGGTTGCTTAGATTTTTTCACTTTCGGTACACCACTATATCGAACCATTACATCACTTCCTTTTTAAACACATGTTTAGAGTTCTAAACGATAATACGGACGCTCTTTATCTTCAACTGCTTCGAGTGGAATTGAGCCATACGATTTTAAAATCGTCGAACAATGGGCAAACTCTTCCTCAGATAAAAATCTCGGCTGCCAAAATGTCTTCAAATTATTGCTGTAGAACGGGTACAACAAGAGCTCGATCGATTCACCAAAGACAAGTTGCGCAATCATGCTGTATGGTGCCACATGTCGGCGATTATATTCACCGTTACTATTAAATACCCCATTACCGATGCTGTATATCACTTTCGTGCCATCAATTTCTTCCACACTTTGAATCATGTGCGCACCATGTCCGATAATGAGGTCAGCACCAGCATCAACAAGTGCTTTCGCATAGACACGCTGCATCGGATGTACATCTAAGAAATCGACACCCCAGTGCGTAATGACAAGTACTTTCCCATTCGGATATTTTTCTTTTTCTGCTTTAATATTGTTTAATATCTCACCTGTAAGTGATGCAACTCCCGGTTTATTACCAATAGCGTAGAAATCAAACTCCTTATACATCGGACGACGATACCAATAGGCATTAAAGATTGCCAGACGCTGACCATCAACATCTAAAATAAACGGCTTCTCTGCCTCATTTTGCGTCGCCCCAGCGCCAATCGATGGTATTTTAGCCGCGTTGAATGACTCAACAGTTAACCTAAGTCCCTCTTTTTCCATATCCATCAAGTGGTTGTTACCTAATGTAACAAGATTAAATTGCTCTTTTTTAATGGCTTTCACTGTCTCTTTTGGATCACTGTATAAGACAAATGGTTTTCTCGCTTTTAAATGATTGTTCGTTTTATGACTGATCGCCGCTTCAAAGTTAAGAATATTAAAGTCACCTTCAGCAAATAGTGGACGCAACCCTTCAAATGAATAGTTGCGTGTCTTCGTCTGAAGTGCATCTAACTGCCCTTTTCTCTCTCTAATCTCCGTATAGAACTCTCCAAAATACGTATCACCCATTATATTCATACGGAATGGCTTCTCTTTCACTTTGATGACTTTGCTGTTTGCAGCTTTCTGAGTTTTTACTTTTGTTGCTTGGTCAATGACGCGCGTTAACATTTGGTCTCGATTGTACGCATCAGTCGCACCGAGTGCGACTGAAATATATTGATTACCGTCAACAATCGTCTCAGTGATGGCAATTGAGTCCTGATGTCCGAAAAATATACCGCTGTTAATTTTACCGTGCGCATATAAGTTTGTCGGCGTGAATAGCATCTTATCCTTGTAGCTAAACGTTCTTTGAGATAAAAGATCCTGTATAAATGGATATTTGTTAAATAACACGATGCCAACTTTATATAAATTCTCAAGCGTCAATGACTGATCTTTGTTCGTAATACGTCGACCTGTAATATTTCTTGCAGCAGTGAGATCGACACCGAGCTTTTCCGCTTGAGCGTGAATCACTCCCATCGCATTTTTGTTGCTACCAATCACTTCGTTTGCAAGCATAAGTAATGCATTCGGTGCATGATTGAATAACCCTGCAGATAGCAATGTGTGAAGGTTTACTTTATCTGTTTTAGCTAAAGGAATACTTCTTGGTGCTGAATTACTTTTCATTTCTTTTGCAGTCGGTGTGTATGTCTCAGTCAGTTCATACTTATTTGCAAATACTGCAGTTAATATATAGTTCATGAGCAACAGCCCACCGACACCTTGATTCTGTACGGCATCAATGTCACCAGTTGATGCGACCATTTCTCCTGTTTTCGAATTAAATGTCGCTGCACCTGCCCCACTTGCATGTGGGTGACTAAGCTTTGGAATTTTGATTTTAGGTGTCGTTTTTAACGCCTCTACGACGTTGTCTCTTACATGTTTAAAGTCTGTTGCACGTGCGGAACCTTTGATTAAAACAACATCATCCGCTTCAATAATGTTTGCAACACGGTTTGCTAAGTCTTGACTATTCTCGAAATAACCACCAATCATCGTCTCAGGTAACTCTTTCAAACAGTACTTCATTTCTTCACCATGGCCAAACACCAAATCAACATCTTGTTCAATCAAGCTTTTAGCAACTGCCTGATGTCGTTTCTTCGCTTCTTTACCTAAATTTACGATGCGTCCGAGCACCGCAATTGATTTACCTTTACGCTCTTTGTTCATATTTTGGAGCACTTCAATACTTTCAATCATCGAGTTTGGCGTTGCATTCCATGCATCGTTGATCAAAGTAAACGTCTCACCATTTCTCGTCGTATGCGTTTCGATATTTTGAACGCTTTTATTCGGTTGATAACTTTGAATCAATGGTAATGCATCAGCAAGTGGAACATCGCTCAATTTTAATGCAGTCAGTACACCTGCAATATTTTGTGCCATGCCCTTACCATGCAAACTCGAAGTAAATGGCACAGATTCACCAAGGACATCAACAGTTGCTTCAGTCCCATCTTTCGTATCATTAAATTCATTAATTAATACATCACTATCCTCGTGGAATCCATACGTGATAATATTCGAATTATATTTACTCACTTCTTCAAATACAGTTTCATATTCATTCATATCACGGTTCAGTAGTACATGACCGTTATTGTTCATACCTTCTGCAATTTTCGATTTATGAATTGCAGTTTCATGTGCAGACTTTTGCTGACCACTATCAATAGAAGTAATCATCGCAATGTTTGGTGGATACTTTTTCATAATTCCACCAGAACGCATCCATAATGATGAAATCGCAACTTCAACGACAAGATGGTCTGGTTCTGAAATACCAGTTGCCATCGTGAGTGGTACACCTGTACGTGTATTATGATTGCCGCGTGTTGCAATAACACTCGAAACATTTTTTAATATGTGTTCAAATAATGATTTCGTTGTAGACTTACCAGCAGTTCCCGTAATTGCAATGACATTACCTTTGTACACATCAAATGCGTGATCACCAAGTAAGTTAATCGCTTCATACGTATTTTCCATCAAATACTGTGGAATTGACGGATCGAGATCAAGTTCACGTGCAACGATGACGCCGCTCACCTTATCGCTGAACTTTGGCACTTTCAAATGAGTATCATCCCATCCGGCATAGATGCCACGGTTTCCTGAACCCTTATGCCAAGTGTCTTCATCGAGTGCAATAAACATGACGCGTTTACCATTATTATAATCCGTCTCTGTCTGGGTTTTATTGATTGCAACAGAGTCTACGAACCAAGTATCGTTTGGCGGATTAATCCAACGACCCGGTAATTTCGTTTCAATCACATCTTTAGAAAAATTCATAGATACCCCTCATTTATTGATAACTTTCTTTCATAAACTGATACAATTATATCACGAAGCATTGATTCCGTATTACATTTACAGGAGTGATTCTACTATTATGAGTAACAAATATCTAGACCCTGCCATTTTTAATGGTATCTTTGGTCATAACATTGATTCTTATTTAATTTCATTGGAAGGTTGGAGGCGTGGATTAACGCTCACATGGTATCGAGAACAAACGCCAGTCAACCCTTTCAACCATACGACCGATACAGCAATGAAGTTATTCAGCTTAGAATCTCATGGTGGTAAAAAACACTTTTTCTATCGCTCACGTGGTGACTTAGTTCATAATGAATCTACCCAGATTGGTATATCGAAACAAAATACAAAAGATGTGCTAAAAGAACATGGAATCTCAACACCAGAGGGCGACAGATTTGAATTAAAAGTACGAGATGAAATTATAAAATGTGCCAATGAAATAGAATATCCAGTCGTCGTAAAACCTCTGAGTGAAAGTATGGGCCGTGGCGTATTTACTGATATTAGTAATGACAAAGAACTGAATGAAATTTT
>DYYI01000035.1:0-18045 GCA_020741755.1 Aliicoccus persicus
AACTTTTCATTCGACGATCATGCAGGAAATTTAATGATAATTGGACCTGAACTAATGAGTTATAAACACATCATTAGATTGCTGTACGATATTAAAAATCAATCGGTCGAGAGGAGTAGCAGCAGTGGATAAGAAATTTGAAAATGAACATGAAACTGAAGACATTGAGTTTTCAGAAGAAGAATCAGATGAAGTGTATGAAGATGTCGCGTATGACGAAACATCAGAAGCAGAAGAAATTGATGAATTGACTGCGTTACAAAACAAATTAGAAGATGAAGAAAATAAGTATTTAAAGTTGCTTGCGGAATTTGAAAACTATAAGCGACGCAACAAGCAAGAAACGGAAACGCGCAATAAGTATAAGGAACAAAAGATGGCAGAAGATCTGTTATCAGTACTCGATAATTTAGAGCGTGCACTGTCCGTTGAAGACGATGAAAATGCATTTAGTTCACTGAAAAAAGGTGTCGATATGGTGCATAAGGAATTCGTCAAAGTATTTGAAGATCATGACGTAACAGTGATAGAAAGTGTCGGTGTTGAATTCGATCCGAATGTCCATCAAGCAGTCATGACTGCAGCAGATGATTCGGTGGATTCGAACATCGTGATTGAAGAATTTCAAAAAGGTTATATGTTAAAAGATCGCGTCATTCGTCCAAGTATGGTAAAAGTAAGCGAATAATTTTTTAAAAATCGGAGGAATTTTTTAATGAGTAAAGTAATCGGAATTGACTTAGGAACAACAAACTCTGTCGTATCTATTTTAGATGGTGGAGAACCGAAAGTAATCGAAAACGCAGAAGGTAACAGAACGACACCATCAGTCGTGTCATTTAAAAATGGTGAGCGTCAAGTCGGTGAAGTAGCGAAGCGTCAAGCAATTACAAACCCAAACACTGTCATGTCGATTAAAAGACATATGGGTACGGACTATAAAGTAACAATTGAAGATAAAGACTATACACCACAGGAAATTTCAGCAATGATTTTACAGAGCTTAAAAGAAACAGCTGAAAAATACTTAGGTGAAAAAGTAACGAAAGCAGTAGTTACTGTACCTGCATATTTCAATGACTCAGAACGTCAAGCGACAAAAGACGCTGGTCGTATCGCAGGACTTGAAGTTGAGCGTATCATTAACGAGCCAACTGCAGCAGCACTTGCATATGGATTAGACAAACAAGAAACAGATCAAAAAGTACTCGTATTTGACCTTGGTGGTGGTACGTTTGACGTATCGATTATGGAACTTGGTGACGGTGTATTCGAAGTATTATCAACTTCAGGTGACAACCGCTTAGGTGGGGACGACTTTGATGATGTCATCATGGACTTCTTAGTTCAAGAATTCAAAAAAGAAAATGGCATCGACTTATCTAAAGATAAAATGGCAATGCAACGTATTAAAGATGCAGCTGAAAAAGCGAAAAAAGACTTATCTGGTGTATCTTCAACATCGATTTCATTACCGTTTATCTCAGCTGGAGAGTCAGGTCCTTTACACTTAGAAACGTCATTATCACGTGCGAAATTCGATGATTTAACAAAAGACTTAGTAGAACGTACGATGATTCCATTGCGTCAGGCAATTAAAGATTCTGGTATTTCTAAATCAGAAATCAATGAAGTATTACTTGTTGGTGGTTCAACGCGTATCCCAGCTGTACAAGCAGCAGTTGAAAAAGAAACAGGTAAAACACCGAACAGAAGTGTGAACCCAGACGAAGTTGTTGCAATGGGTGCAGCTGTTCAAGGTGGGGTTTTATCTGGTGATGTAAAAGATGTCGTATTACTTGATGTTACACCATTATCACTTGGTATCGAAACGATGGGTGGCGTATCGACGGTTCTCATCGAAAGAAACACGACGATTCCGACAACGAAATCACAAGTGTTCTCAACAGCAGCAGATAACCAACCTGCGGTAGATATCCACGTATTACAAGGTGAGCGCTCTATGGCAGCGGACAACAAGACTCTTGGACGCTTCCAGTTAACGGATATTCCACCAGCACCACGTGGTGTACCACAAATCGAAGTATCATTTGATATCGACAAAAACGGTATCGTCAACGTTACTGCGACAGACAAAGGTACAGGTAAAGAGCAGAAGATTACGATTGAAGCAAGCTCTAACTTAACAGATGAAGATATCGATAGAATGGTTAAAGACGCTGAAACGAATGCTGAAGCAGATAAAGAGCGTCGTGCTGAAGTTGATTTACGCAACGAAGCAGAACAACTTGTCTTCCAAACAGATAAAACAATCGAAGACCTCGGTGACAAAGTAGAAGAAGACGAAAAAACAAAAGCAAATGAAGCGAAAGATGCCCTGAATGAAGCACTTAAAGAATCAGATCTAGACGCGATTAAAGAGAAAAAAGAAGCGTTAGAAGGTATTCTACAAGGGATGTCTGTGAAGTTATACGAACAGATGGCACAGGAACAACAAGCGGCTGAGGGTGATGCTGGTGAAGCAAACCCTGATGACGATGTTGTCGATGCTGAATATAAAGAAGTAGACGACTTAGATAACGAAGAAGATAAGAAGTAATGATATGATAGAATAGTCAAAGCCTGATTTGGCTTTGGCTTTTCTTTTGATAAACCCTTGAGCTTTAAACTGGAGGAAAAATAATGGCAAAAAAAGACTATTATGACGTTTTAGGTGTAAGTAAAAGTGCGTCGAAAGACGAAATTAAACGTGCATATAGAAAACTATCTAAAAAGTACCATCCAGATATCAACAAAGAAGATGGTGCGGATGCGAAATTTAAAGAAGCAACAGAAGCATATGAAGTATTAAGTGACGAAAACAAACGTGCGCAATACGATCAATTTGGTCATGCAGGCATGAACGGTGGTGCTGGCGGCTTCGGTGGCGGATTTAGCGGCGCAGGCGGAGATTTCGGTGGATTTGAAGATATCTTTAGTTCATTCTTCGGCGGTGGCGCGCGTCGCCGTGACCCGAATGCACCAATGAAAGGTGACGACCTTCAATATACGATGACGATTGATTTTGAAGAAGCTGTATTTGGGACAGACAAAACGATCAACATTAAAAAAGAAGTGTCATGTGATACATGTGATGGTAGTGGATCTAAGCCAGGTACTTCGAAGAAAACATGTTCGATGTGTTCAGGTGCCGGTCGTGTTTCTGTAGAACAAAACACACCATTTGGACGCGTTCAGACGCAAAGAACATGCCCAACATGTCAAGGTAGCGGACAAGAAATCGAAGATCCATGTAACGTGTGTAACGGAACAGGTACGAAAATGGAAGATGTAAAAATTGAAGTGACAGTGCCTGAAGGTGTAGATAACGGTCAACAAGTACGCCTACAAGGTAAAGGTGAACCAGGTGTGAATGGTGGACCAGCTGGAGACTTATATATTTCATTCCGCGTGCGACCGGATAAACGCTTTAAACGCGATGGCGATGACATTCATTACGAAATGCCGATCTCATTCGCACAAGCAGCACTAGGTGATGAAGTGAAAGTGCCGACAATCAATAGTCACGTCATGTTAACGATTCCTTCAGGTACGCAAACAGGTAAGACATTTAGAATTAAAGAACGCGGTGTTAAAAACGTTCACGGATACGGTTTTGGTGACCAATACGTTAAAGTAAAAGTCGTTACACCGACAAAATTAAGTGACGAAGAAACAGAAATCTTTCGCAAGCTTGCTGAACTCTCAGGTGATGAGTTAACAGAGCAAAACGAAAACATCTTCGATCGCACACGTCGTTTCTTTAAAGGAGATTAATGTGAACTGGACAGAAGTGGTCATATCTACCAAAGAAGAAAATGAAGCAATTTTATCGAACTATTTAAACTCAATTTCTAAAGGCGTATCCATCGAACATTCATTAGATATTTTAAAGCAGAAAATCGATGATTTCGAAGAGAAGTACCGATTGGATCCTAAAGACTATCCAGAGAGCGACATTGCAATTAAAGTGTATTTTGATGAAACGATTAATGTCGACGAAAAACTAGAGTTGATCAACGAATTTGTAGCATCAAATGAACTTGCCGATAAAGAAAACATTACGATTAATACGAATGTCATCAAGGAACAGGCATGGGAAAATGAATGGAAGAAGTACTTCCATGCTTTTCGCGTGTCTGACACGTTTGTCATCGTCCCGGATTGGGAGATGGATCAATATGTACCCGAAGAAGGCGACCGTTTAATTAGAATTGAACCCGGTATGGCTTTCGGTACAGGTGACCATCCGACAACATCGATGTGTCTAGAATTGATCGAATCGATTGTAAAACCAGAACACCGCGTCATCGATGTCGGTACGGGTTCAGGTATTTTATCGATTGGTGCACATCTGATGGGGGCTAGTGATATTACTGCAACCGATATAGATGAGTTGTCTTTAAAAGTGTCTAAAGAGAACTTTGAACTGAACAACTGTAGCGACAAGATCCAAGTGCGCGCAGCAAACTTGTTAAAAGATGAAACAACAAATTATGATGTGATCATCGCCAATATACTCGCACATATCGTGGATGAGATGATTGACGATGCATTTGAACGATTAAATGCAAACGGGCATTTTATCGCTTCAGGTATTGTTTTGGAGAAAAGTGATTACATTCAAACGCGTATGAAAGAAGTTGGCTTTAATATAGAACGCGTGCTTGAAGAAAATGGATGGGTGAGTATATACGCCTCAAGGGGTGAGTAGATGCAACGCTATTTTACAGCACAAGAAGTCAAAGTCGATGATTTTATTGAGATGAGTCAGGACGATACGCATCACATGAAAAATGTCATGCGTATGGCGACGGATGATACCGTTGAGCTCGTGGATAGTAAGAGCCAATTGTTTGTTGCAAAAATCGAAACGATTGGTGAACGTGTGCATTTAAGAGTGCTTGAAGCACGAGACGACAAAAGTGAACTCCCTGTCGAAACGACATTGTTCATCCCACTGTTAAAAGGTGATAAGCTCGATTGGTTATTGCAAAAGGCAACAGAACTCGGTGCGACGCACATCAACCTTTACGAAGCCGAGCGTGCAGTCGTGAAGCTCGATCCAAAAAAGAAAGAGAAAAAACTTCAAAGGTTTGAAAAAATCGTGAAAGAAGCGGCTGAGCAATCGAAGCGGTTAAAAGTACCGAGCTTACAGTTTGTCGGAAATGCGAAGTCATTAACAATCGGTGATTATGATCGTTTCTTCATTGCGTATGAAGGGTTGTCAGGAGATGCGTCTAAACAATTGAATCGCATACTCACAGATGACTTGAAGAGGGTTGCTTGCATCTTTGGGCCAGAAGGTGGCTTCTCCGACGCTGAAGTCGAGTCATTACACGACGCTAATGCCGTACGACTTGGTCCACGTATACTTCGAGCAGAGACCGCACCACTGTACTTTTTAAGTGCACTTTCAATCAAATACGAATAAGGTATAAACGCTACTACAACTAATCATTGAGTAGTGTTTTTTTCTATCCATAATACATGCTCATATGGTGAAATATTCGAATTTGTGATATTATGTACTGATAAAATTCATATAGAAAGACTGATTGTATGACTGAAAAAACTGTAGCGTTCCATACGCTTGGATGTAAGGTAAACCACTACGAAACTGAAGCGATGTGGCAAGTGTTCAAGGGCGATAACTATGAGCGTGTCACGTTTAACGATAATGCAGACGTATTTGTTATAAATACATGTACTGTAACAAACACTGGAGATAAAAAGAGTCGCCAAGTCATCAGACGTGCGATTAGACAAAATCCAGATGCAGTGATTTGTGTAACGGGTTGTTATGCCCAAACGTCACCAAAAGAAATCGAAGCGATTCCTGGTGTGGATATCATCATTGGAACTGCAGATCGAGATAAGTTGCTCGATTACGTCAACCAATATCACGAAGAACGTGCGCCGATTAACGGTGTAAAAAATATTATGAAGAAGCGTACATATGAAGAAATGGATGTACCTTACTTCACAGACCGTACGCGTGCAACATTAAAGATCCAAGAAGGATGTAATAACTTCTGCACGTTCTGTATTATCCCGTGGGCACGTGGACTCCTGCGTTCAAGAGATCCTGAAATGGTTGTCTCACAAGCAGCACAACTCGTTGAACAAGGCTATAAAGAGATTGTCTTAACAGGTATTCATACAGGTGGATACGGTGAAGATTTAAAAGATTATAACTTAGCACAGTTACTCCGTGACCTAGAAGCAGTCGAAGGTTTGAATCGCTTGCGTATTTCTAGTATTGAAGCGAGCCAATTAACAGACGAAGTAATGAACGTGATTAAAAGTTCAAACAAAATTGTGCGTCACTTACATATTCCGATTCAATCGGGTAGTGACACGGTGCTTAAACGCATGAGACGCAAGTATACGATGGAATTCTTTGAGAAACGCATTTTAGAATTAAAAGAAATGATGCCAAACATCGCAATCACAAGTGACGTCATCGTCGGGTTCCCTGGTGAAACTGAAGAAGAATTTATGGAAACGTATGATTTTATTAAAAAGCATCACTTCAGTGAACTTCATGTGTTTCCATACTCAATTCGGACGGGTACACCAGCTGCACGCATGACAGATCAAATCGATGATGATACGAAAAATGAACGTGTAAATCGTTTGATTAATCTGTCTGATGAACTAGCGACAGCATATGCAGAACGCTTTAGAGATGATGTACTAGAAGTCATTCCTGAAGAGACCAAAGATGGAAAATTAATTGGACACTCAGATAACTATCTCAAAGTAGCCATCGATGGTGATGAGAGTTTAGTTGGTGAAATTATTAAGGTGAAAGTGACGCAACCAGGATATCCAGTATCAGTCGGAGAAGTCGTTAAAGTATTGGAAAAACCGATGGTAAAACAATATGAATACTTAGAAAGACAATTAAACTTATAATCATTGAGGTGCAAAAATGGAACTCGCAAAATATATTGACCATACATTATTAAAACCAGATGCTACTGAATCACAAATTGAAAAACTATGCCAAGAAGCGGATACACACGGATTCTTTAGCGTTTGTGTCAACCCGACACATGTTAAATTTTCAGCTGAACTTTTAAAGAGTAGCGCGACTAAAGTATGTACAGTCATTGGTTTCCCACTTGGCGCATCAACGTCATCTGTTAAAGCATATGAAACAGTGGATGCAATCGAGAATGGTGCTGACGAAATCGATATGGTCATCAATGTTGGCGCATTAAAATCTGGTAAACATGACTTAGTACGTGAAGATATTGTTGCAGTCGTAGAAGCTGCAAATGATACGCTCGTAAAAGTAATCATTGAGACAAGCTTACTGACGGACGATGAAAAACGTGTTGCATGTCAATTAGCAAAAGAAGCAGGCTGTGACTTTGTGAAGACATCAACAGGATTTAGCGGTGGCGGTGCGACTGTAGAAGATGTAGAGTTAATGAAAACAGTCGTTGGTGAAAACATCGAAGTGAAAGCCAGCGGTGGCGTGCGTTCAAGAGAAGATGCACTTGCTATGATTGAAGCGGGTGCAACACGCATCGGTGCATCAAGTGGTATCGCGATTGTTTCAGGTGAGACTGGTTCTAGTGATTATTAATCTATGCCACCGAGATTGTGAGTATAAATTGTAAATATTCATTTGACCGATTTTTTTAATTGTAATATAATACGTTAGTACGTAGAGTATTCTACGTGTATCAATGCGTGTTGTTATTCGAGGGGAGGGTAAATGAATGTCTAAAACAGTTGTTAAGAACAATGAATCAATTGAAGATGCATTACGTCGTTTCAAACGTACAGTTTCTAAAAACGGTACAATCAAGGATGCTCGTAAACACGAATTTTACGAAAAGCCAAGTGTGAGACGCAAGAAAAAATCAGAAGCTGCGCGTAAGCGCAAATTCAAATAATATTCCTCCCCTTCGATATGGAATATATGAGGTCTGAAAAGCCCTCGAGTACTAAGAGAAACGGTCTTGGAATCTTTATATGAGATTCCGGGGCTGTTTTTTTGTGTTGTTTTTTTGAGTGTGCGTCAGTCGTGGGAATCTTGAGTTGCCGCACAGTTAGAGACCGAAAGTGTGCGTCAGGTGTGGAAATCTTGAGGTGCCGCACAGCTAGAGACTGAAAGTGTGCATCAAGTCGGAAAATCTTGAGGTGCCGCACAGTTAGAGACTGAAAGTGTGCGTCAAGTCGGAAAATGTTGTGATGTCGCACCGCTAGAGACTGAAAGTGTGCGTCCGGTCGGAAAATCTTGAGCTGCCGCACAGTCAGAGACTAAAAGTGTGCGTCAGTTTGGAAAATCTTGAGTTGCCGCACAGTTAGAGACCGATAGTGTGCATCAAGTCGGAAAATCTTGAGCTGCCGCACAGTTAGACAGTGAAAGTGTGCGTCAAGTCGGAAAATCTTGAGCTGCCGCACAGTTTTCACCATGGGAGTCCCACTAAAGTATCGATAGCGGTACTCAGCATGACATTATCTCCTCGGAGTAACACTTTAGATCGTAAACTGTTCCTCACGAGGTGAAAACATGGTGCTGTGGAACACTATTGATCGTTTATTGTTCCTCATGAGGTAAAAACATGGTGCTGTGGAACACTTTGGGTTGTTTACTGTTCTTCACAAGCTAAAACTCAGTTCTGTGGAACACTTAAGGTCATTTACTGTTCCTCACGAGCTAAAAATCAATGCTGTGGAACACTTTAGCTCGTTGAACTGTTCCTCACAAGCTAAAAATCGGTGCTGAGTAACACTTCAGGTCGTCGACTGTTCCTCACGAACTAAAAATTGCCTCTGTGGAACACTCCACAATAAAAATCAGGTGGTAAAGTTCGGATCCGCACGCGAAATAACCCAACAAACATACAAAGCTTATTACCTCTGCACTATTTTGTAATAATATATTTAAAATATTTTAATTCATATGTAATTACTGTATAATTATTAAAAAGGGGAGGTGAAAATGATAGTGGAACTTGCTAATTACAATTTCATGACAATTCATTTCATCGATTCTTTCTCGGGGATTATAACGAATCCTGTGATTTCTTTTATTTTACTCCTCGTGTTCTTTGTCGGACTACTGTTACAAGTCTTTTCAAGTAGAATTAATGTGTATGGTATTTTATCAATTATCGCAATTCTATTATTCTATTCAGGGCACTTTATCGTCAGTGATAATAGCATGATTTCTTTAATCTTGTTTATTTTAGCAGCAGTACTCATTGTCATAGAGATATTTGTCATCGGTACGTTACTTGGACTTATTGGTCTTCTATTGCTAATAATCAGTATCGTCACAGTATCAAATAACGTCACATTGTATAGTATATTTTTGCTGATAATTTTTATAATATCAATTATAACCCTGGTGATTCTAATGAAGAAAAACAAAAATCGGAAGATTCCAATTTTAAGCAGATTAATTCTTACGGACAATACGGATGCAGAAAGTGGCTATTCATCATTTGATGATCGCTCTCATCTTGTTGGGGAAGAAGCAGTGACACTGACTCCACTTAGACCTTCAGGAATTATTAAATATAATGATAAGCGCATCGATGCTGTTGCAGAAGGATCATTTATTCCGAGTGATGTGCGCGTAAGAGTTATATTTGTCGAAGGTACACGAATAGTTGTAAGAGAGATAAAAGATTAAGATAAAAAAGGAGAATGCTACATGTCATTAATGTTTACTGGAGGAATTGCTACTGGGACAATATTAACTATTTTCTTAGTTGTTGTTGTCTTTATAATTCTTGCGTTCCTACTTTCATTTGTTCCTGTTGGACTATGGATATCTGCAATATCTGCAGGTGTTAATGTAAATATTTTCTCACTCGTCGGGATGAGATTACGTCGCGTTAAGCCAAAGCGTGTTATTGAACCACAGATTAAAGGTCACAAGGCCGGATTAAAAATCACGACGAACCAGTTAGAGTCTCACTTCTTAGCTGGTGGTAACGTTGACCGTGTTGTCGACGCATTAATTGCAGCACAACGAGCGAACATCAACTTAACATTTGAACGATGTGCAGCGATTGACTTAGCTGGTCGTGACGTATTAGAAGCTGTTCAGATGAGTGTTAACCCGAAAGTTATCGAAACACCATTCATTGCCGGTGTTGCGATGGACGGTATCGAAGTGAAAGCGAAAGCGCGTATTACAGT
Organism: Aliicoccus persicus; assembly: GCA_020741755.1. Taxonomy (GTDB): domain Bacteria; phylum Bacillota; class Bacilli; order Staphylococcales; family Salinicoccaceae; genus Aliicoccus; species Aliicoccus persicus_A. The sequence goes on from DYYI01000035.1 coordinate 10,174, forward strand.
ACGTGCGAACATCGAACGCTTAGTCGGTGGTGCGGGTGAAGAAACAATCGTTGCCCGTGTTGGTGAAGGTATCGTATCAACAATTGGTTCTTCTGAACGCCATAAGCAAGTATTAGAAAATCCTGACAGAATCTCACAAACTGTATTATCTAAAGGTTTAGACTCAGGTACTGCATTTGAAATCCTTTCGATTGATATCGCTGATGTGGATATCGGTAAGAACATTGGAGCAGACTTACAAACTGAACAAGCTGTTGCAGATAAAAACATTGCACAAGCGAAAGCAGAAGAACGTCGTGCAATGGCTGTAGCGAAAGAACAAGAGATGAAGGCGCGCGTCGAAGAAATGAGAGCCCGCGTTGTAGAAGCAGAAGCGAAAGTACCATTAGCATTCGCTGTAGCACTTGAAAGTGGTAATATCGGCGTTAAAGAATATTATGACTTGAAGAATGTTGAAGCTGATACTGCGATGAGAGATTCAATCAATAAGATGACGGACCCGAACAAAGATCAAGATAATTAATAGGGCGTGATGATATGGAAGCTTTAATTCCTTTAATAATCGTTGCTGCGGGTATTCTGGTTTCTGCATTTAAAGGTAACAAAGAAGAAAAGAATGCTGCCCCTCGTAATATTGATAAGGGTAAGTTGAATAACCCGAATCGTCCAAAGACGACAAGCAGTCGACCAACAACACAGCGCTCATCAAATCGTGAGTCAGATCGCGGCGGCGGTATTTTCGGAGATTTGGTGGGTGAGCTTGAACGAGGTTTTAAAGAGTTTCAAGATGAGATGAATAAAAGTGCTTCTGATAACAGTGACAAGGGCATGATTGAGCGTCGACGTGCACAACTCGATGATGCAAAACAATCAAGTCGACGAATTGCTCAAGATACGTATCAACGTTCGCGTCAACATGTGGAAGATGAAGTAGATACGATTCAAGATACAATCAATTCAAGACGAGACACCATATCAGATGTGATTGATGTTGGTGAAGTATCAACAAGTCGACCGGAGAGGCAAAGAACTGAACGCATTTCTATTGATCGTAGTTCGCGTAACGAGAAAGTTTCACAGCGTGCTGCCGAGTTGCGTGAACGAAATAGAGCGGAGCGTTCTATCACACGGGAAACAGCTGAACAAAACCGCTATCGTTTAGATAGTGATTTTGTCCGCACAGGAGAAATTGGCAGCTATGAATTTAGAGTTGACCGTAAGACGGTACTTGATGGTATCATCTTCTCTGAAATTTTAAGTAAACCGAAGTCAAGACAATAACAAAGATACCCCAACACTCACTTACAACGAATGTTGGGGTACTTTATCTTATAAGTAATATATAATCCACATGATTATAAACGTCACAGCAAAGGTAATGAAAAACACTACGAACAGAAACTTACTCACTTCTTGATCGTTTTTAGCGATCATTTGAATGATGAAGAAGCATGCAAGCAATCCACCAACGCTTAGTAACAGTACTATTAGTGTTGAAGCATTTTCCCATGTGTAAATTAAATCGAAGAATAGTCCTGCAAGTATCCCCAAAAGGCCAGCACCAATCACTCTCATATCTGTAATTTTCATAGTCAACCTCATTTTCATTTATTACTCTTATTGTACACAAATAATAGCAATCTATCATTGTTACATCCATTCTTAAAATTGCGATTCTCTATGTTAAGTGGTAAATTTAAATCAACGAATAAATCAAAAGGGGTTTGTAAATGCCAAACATTTTGAATATAGAAAGCTTAGATGAAGCACAACAATTAATTGGTGCAAATGACCAACACATCACATATTTAGAGGAAGAGTTCGGCGTGAAGATTCATACGCTAGGTAATGAATTCACAGTTTCCGGTGATGATGAGGCAGTTGAGCAGGTAGAAGACATCATGATTAATTTATTAAAAATAATTCAACGTGGTATGTCTATTAATTTACGCGATGTACAATCTGCGGCTTCGATGGCTAAAAAAGGAACAATTGAATATTTAGCTGACATGTATAACGAAGAGATCGCAAAAGATACAAAAGGTAAATCTATCCGTGCGAAAACGACAGGTCAAAGACTCTATATTGAAAATATTTTTAGAAGTGATTTAACTTTTGGTGTCGGTCCAGCTGGTACAGGGAAAACATTTTTAGCGGTTGTTATCGCATGCCAAATGTTGCGTGAAAACAAAGTAAAACGCATCGTTTTGACACGCCCAGCAGTTGAAGCCGGAGAGAACTTAGGTTTCTTACCAGGTGACTTAAAAGAGAAAGTCGACCCTTATTTGCGTCCTTTATATGACGGTTTGCACACGATTTTAGGTGTAGAGACCACTGATCGTTTGATTGAGCGCGGGACGATTGAAGTGGCACCACTGGCGTATATGCGTGGACGTACATTGAATGAAGCGTTTGTCATTTTAGATGAAGCACAGAATACGACTGAAATGCAGATGAAGATGTTTTTAACGCGTTTGGGATTTGAATCAAAGATGGTTGTGACAGGAGACGTCACACAGATAGACTTACCAAAAGGAACGCGCAGTGGTTTAGTTGATGGATTATCTAAACTGGAGAATGTTAAAGGGGTAGCAATCAATCGTTTGGATGATTCAGACGTTGTGAGACATCCACTCGTATCAAAAATAATACGTGCTTACGATAAGGAGAACCTAGATGCTAACAATTGATTTTATTGATGATCGCAGCGTATTAGACGATGACATTAAAACGAGTACGGAAGCATTGCTACAGTTTGCTTATACGTATTTAAAACAAGAAGAAGAGGCAGAGCTTAGTGTGTCATATGTAACAAACGAAGAAATCCAAAAGATCAATCGAGATTATCGAAATAAAGATGAAGTAACCGATGTCATCAGCTTTGCCATGGAAGATGGCGATGATGAAATTGATGTTGAAGGTGCTGAACGCGTGCTTGGTGATATTATAATTGCCGATGACGTTGCGAGAAACCAAGCGGCTGAATATGGTCATACAAATAAACGTGAATACTTATTTCTAGCATTACATGGCTTCTTACATCTGATGGGCTATGATCACATCGAAAAAGATGAAGAAGTTGAAATGAATCGTTTACAAGATGATATATTAAATGAATTTGGTATTTCTAGAGATGCGTAATGGATAAAGTGATACAACGATTTAGAAACACGTTTAATGGCTGTATCGCGTTATTTAAGAAAGATACAAACTTTCTTATTCATTTAATCATTGCATTCATCGTCATTATCATTAGTTTCGCAATTGGTATTACACAAGTAGAGTGGTTGTTTATCATCAGTGCAATTATGATTGTATTTATAACAGAAGCGGTCAACACATCGATTGAAACGGCAGTAGATTTGGTGACGAGAAAAAGGCATCCACTTGCGAAAATAACTAAAGATGTGAGTGCTTTTGCAGTTCTCTTAGCATCGATATATGCCTTAATCGTTGGATTTATTATTTTTATCCCATATTTGTTTTAAGGAGTGAAGGAAATGAACGATGGTATTTTTAAAGAAGAATGGTTAGAAGAAGTAAGAGTGGCACAATCTCGTGCGTATACACCGTATTCGAAATTTAATGTTGGCGCTCTGTTAATTACTGAAGATGATGAATACGTATATGGTGCGAACATTGAAAACGCTTCGTACTCACCGACAATTTGTGCGGAGCGTTCAGCGCTCGTCAGCGCATATTCACAAGGTATTACGAAGTTTAAAGCGATCGTTATTACGACAGATGTTGATACGCCTTCAAGTCCTTGTGGGGTGTGCCGACAAGTTCTAAAAGAACTGACGCATGATGATATGCCAGTTTATATGACGAACCATAAGGGCGACATCGTGAAGCGTACGGTCGATGAATTGTTACCGCTCGGTTTTTCAGGAAAGGATTTAAATGAATGAGTGAAGAATTCAAATCAGGTTTTATAAGTATTATCGGTAGACCGAACGTCGGAAAGTCTACATTTATGAATAAAGTACTCGGTCAAAAAATTGCAATTATGTCCGATAAACCGCAGACGACACGCAATAAGGTCCAAGGGGTTTATACGAAAGATAACGCACAGATGATCTTCATTGACACGCCAGGAATACACAAACCGAAACATGAGCTTGGGGAACACATGATGAAAGTGGCGCGTAATACATTACGAGAAACAGAAGTCATTTTATTTTTAGTAAATGTGGCAGAAGAGATTGGGCGTGGTGATGAATTCATAATAGATATGTTAAAGAATACGTCGACGCCAATTATTCTCGTGTTAAATAAGATTGACTTGGTACACCCAGATCAATTAATTGAACAAATCGATGTCTATAAAGACAAGTTAAATTTCAGTGATATCGTGCCAATTTCAGCGCTGCAAGGTAATAATATTGAACGCTTACTTGAAGTAATTGAGTCACATCTACCACCAGGACCGATGTATTATCCTGCGGACCGCGTGACCGATCATCCGGAACACTTTATCGTGAGTGAACTGATACGTGAGAAAGCACTGCATTTAACGAGCCAAGAGATTCCACATGCAATCGGTGTGGAAGTAGAAAAAATGAAGGCTGAAAATGAAGGCGATAAAGTACATGTTCAAGCGACGATATTCGTTGAACGTGAGTCACAAAAAGGGATGGTTATCGGCAAGGGCGGCAAGATGTTAAAAGAAATTGGTAAGCTTGCACGTGTTGATATTGAGCATCTCCTCGGTTCTAAAGTGTATTTAGAACTTTGGGTGAAAGTGCAAAAAGATTGGCGGAACAAGAAGAACTTTATCCGTGGTTTAGGTTATAAAGATGATGAATATTAAATAGGTGAAGAAATGCTGTATAAACAACAAGGTTTTGTAATTAGACAAACAAATTATAGTGAATCAAGTAAAATCATCACGATGCTGAACGAACAAGGTGTTCAAGTACCGATGATGGCGCGTGGTTTCAATAAACCGAATAATGCGTTTCAAACTTTAAAACAAGGCATTAATGAAACGTTGTTTACGTATAGCAAACATAAAGGGATGGGAACACTGACTGAAGTGGAGCCCATCCATAACTATAAAGCGATCAATAAAGACTTTGATTTGTATTACTATGCGTCTTACATACAAGAAGTTGTCATCCGAGGTATGGAAGGCGGCCTCGAATCAAAAGGTTTTTATGTATTGCTGAAAAAAGGCTTTGATCTGTTAGAAGCAGGCGGCGAGCGCAATGCTGTTTTGAGCTTTATCTTGATTAAAATGATGAAGTTTTACGGTGTAGAACTGCAGGCGGAACATTGTGAAATATGTGGTGAGACGGATTATAAGTTATTTGACCGCTACAGCTATGAACATCATGGCATCATCTGTACGAACTGTTTTAATGAACTCGAACATTTAAGAACTGTCCCTGTGAGTAATAAGGTTTTATATTTTGCGCAGTTGTTTAAAAAGACGAAAATCTTACAGATGAATTCTGTGAAGATGTCTCAAGAGAATGGTGAGAATTTAAGGCGGTTTATTGAGCATCTCTATGATGAATATACTGGTGTGTTTTTTAAATCGAGGAAGCTGATAGAGACAGGTCATTCAGAGGGGATAGAGTGATAGGTGAATTAATTTTTTCGTGCCAATGAGCAAGTCTCACAGTCCGTCAAATCCATTTGCGAGTCCGTGAGCTCATCTCACAGTCCGTCAAATCCTTTTGCGAGTCCATGAGCTCATCTCATAGTCCGTCAAACCCATTTGCGTGCCAATGAGCAAGTCTCACAGTCTGTCAAATCCATTTGCGTGCCAATGAGCAAGTCTCAAAGTCTGTCAAATCCGATTGCGAGTCCGTGAGCTCATCTCACAGTCCGTCAAATCCATTTTCATAAATCAAACCCCATACTAAACAACCCACTCACACAAAAAAAGCACTTGCCAAACTTTATCGGCAAGTGCTTTCAAATTATTCAAAACCTACAAGATGTATTTTAGTATTTCATTTTCTCTTTTAAGTAAGCTTTCACTTCATCAATTGGTATACGTGTCTGTTCCATTGTATCGCGGTCGCGTACTGTCACTGACTGATCTTCTAATGAGTCAAAGTCGAATGTAATGCAGTAAGGTGTACCAATCTCGTCTTGTCGACGGTATCGTTTACCGATTGATTGTGATTCATCAAACTCAACGTTGAATTCTGAAGCAAGCAATTCGTAAACTTTAATCGCATCATCACTTAACTTTTTAGATAAAGGTAAGACAGCTGCTTTAAATGGTGCCAGTTGTGGATGGAAACGCAATACTGTACGTGTGTCGCCACCTTCTAATGCCTCTTCATCGTATGCATCACATAAAAATGCAAGTGTCACACGGTCTAAACCGACTGACGGTTCAATACAATATGGAATATATTTTTCATTCGTTTCTGGATCGTGATATCTAAAGTCTTCGTTTGAATGTTCCATATGTTGTTTTAAATCAAAATCAGTACGACTCGCGATACCCCATAATTCTCCCCAACCAAACGGGAATTTGTACTCGATATCTGTCGTTGCATTCGAGTAGTGCGACAGTTCATCTTCATCGTGATCTCTCAGACGTCGATTTTCTACTTTTAAACCTAAATCTTGTAACCATTGATCACTTGTTTCAATCCAGTATTTTTGCCATTCTAATTCTTCACCGGGTTTACAGAAAAACTCGAGTTCCATCTGTTCGAATTCTCTCGTTCTGAACGTGAAGTTACCTGGTGTAATCTCGTTACGGAATGATTTACCAACCTGACCGATACCGAATGGTAGTTTTTTACGCATCGTACGCTGTACATTTTTATAGTTAACAAAAATACCTTGTGCTGTTTCAGGACGTAAGAAAATCTCATTTGTTGAAGACTCCGTTACACCTTGGAATGTTTTGAACATCAGGTTAAATTGACGAATATCCGTATAGTTGTGCTGACCACAATTTGGACACGTAATATTTCTTTCGTTGATGATTTCAATCATTTTTTCAAAGCTTAAACCATCCGCGACGAAGTTTTCATCTTCTTTTTGAATGACATCTTCAATCAATTTGTCTGCGCGATGACGGCTCTTACATTCTTTACAGTCGATCATTGGGTCGTTGAAGTTCGATAGATGACCACTTGCTTCCCAAGTTTTTGGATTCATTAAAATTGCAGAATCGAGTCCGACATTATACGGTGATTCTTGAATGAATTTTTGCCACCAAGCTTTTCTGACATTATTTTTTAGTTCCGTTCCGAGTGGACCATAGTCCCACGTATTTGCTAAACCACCATAAATCTCACTGCCTGGAAAGACAAACCCACGCGTCTTAGATAAGTTAACAATCTTTTCCATAATAATTTCCCCCTTAAAATATAAAAACCCCTAGACAACAGTTAAGTTATCTAGGGGCGAGTATAAACCCACGGTTCCACCCTAATTGAAAATAGACTTCATTTTAAATATTTATAATCGTTGTGTTCGTGCTTTGCCATTTTAATGTTGTTAAGCTCCCACTGTCCCTAACTCGCTTAGTCACATATTATACCGACATACTAAAATTGTCAACGTTTCATACATTTTGAATTCACGAGATGCTGTTATATAATTACTGTACTAATGAAACAAGAAGGGTATACGTATGCGTCCACTAAAAATACTTATCGCGTCAGACTCAGTCGGAGAAACTGGAGAAAATGTAGCACGTGCATCACTTGCACAATTTAATATTTCAAGTGTGAAAGAAGTTATGATTCGCTATCCTTACATCGATTCTGAAGAAACGATTGATGATATGATTGTCGTCGCGAAAGAAAACGATGCAATTGTCGTTTATACGATGGTAAAACCGGATATGAAAGCGTACATGGAGCGCCGTATGGTTGAAGAAAAAATTCCTCA
>DYYI01000036.1:0-9019 GCA_020741755.1 Aliicoccus persicus
GCCAATTTGTTATACAATAGTAATATTAAGAAGCGTGTGCAAAGGAGAAACTTTCGATATGCATAACAATATTTATAAAATTTTGCTGACAGTACTTGTAGCAATGGTTGCATTTACTGGCCTTATCGCTGAAACGACATACGCACAGTCATACGATGTGGATGAGTCTGGAAATGTTGTTTTTTACTCACCGGATGGTTCACAGTCTGTATCTAAAGAAAATCTAATCAAACCAAATCATGGTGTCGTCCTATTTGGTTATCAAAATACTTACACAGATGTTATTGATGCAAGTGTGTTACCACGTGCTTTAGGTAACAACCGTGCGATCGCAAACTCTGAGACGAGAATTGGTCGTTATTATTCGACACTATCTCAAGGTGAAATTCACAACACTGGGTTTGACATTGGACAAGTACACCAAGGACAAGTTGCAAGTGGGAATGAGTCTTGGGCATACAGCCATTTAGCAAAAATTAATCAGCTGAGATATGAACATGGTTTAGCACCAGTGTCTATTAACTTGGACGCGAGTGGCTATGCCTTTTCAAAGAGCCAAGATATGATTCAAAATGGCTACTTTGCACACCAAAATCCTGAGGGAGATAATATTATTACACAATATTTATCATTTAATCCCGATGATTCTAACGTTCATGCTGTCGGAGAAAACATGGCACAAGCATATCCAAGTACAGCGACAAGTATTGAAGCACAAGTGTTTGATGACTTATTACACAGTCCTGGACATTATCAAAATATGGTTGATCCGGCATGGGATAGTGTAGGACTTGGTTTCTATTATGATCCATCAGTAAGTAGTAAAGTATATTTTGTACAATTATTCTATACGACGGACTATAGTGCTAAAAATGGATTATCTGCTGAAGGGTTAGCGAATTCATATTGGAACTATGAGTTTTATCAGAAAGATAATAATCCAGAAGCCTTTGAGACGATCGTAGCGGAGGTACCCGTTGAGGAAGAAGTTGTTGAAGAAGAGATTGTTGAGGAAGAAGTTATAGAAGAGGAAGTCGTTGAAGAGACAGCGATTGACGAGGACTTTGCCCAGGAATACGAAGAAAATGAGCAATTGGTAGAAACATTACGCGCAGAAGTTGAAGAAAAGCGCCAAGCACAGTCTGAAGCAAGTGATTCACTTGCAGCAAACCAAGCTGAAATAGAGCGTGTTGAATTAGAAAATGCTGCAGTTGTAGAACCATATCGTTCAGCAGAAACGCTTATCGAAGAAAAGACAATTGAACTTGAAGCAACGACAGATCCAGCGTTACGTGAGCAACTTGAAGCAGAAATTGCAGAAGCAAATGTAATTATTGAAGAATTACAACCACAGATGGATGAAGTAAATGTATTGTTAAATCCATTAACAGAGCAACAAGTAGAGTTAGAAAATACTGTTGCAGAACGTGCTGAAGAAAAACGTATCGCTGAAGAAGCTCTAGTAGAACAATCAGATAAACTAGCAACAATGACACCGCCAGAGCAAGTGGACACGACGGTTGAAGAAGGTACAGAAGTGACTGTTGGAGAAGACGTGACAATGGAAGAGGAAGTCGTTGAAGAAGGCGAAACGGAAGAGGAAGTCGTTGAAGAAGGCGAAACGGAAGTTACAGAAGAGGAAGATGAAACTTTAACTGAATCGGTTGAAGAAGTTGTCGAAGAAGAAGCAACTGAAGAATCAGAAGATGCTGAGGAATCTGTTGAAAATGTAGAAGTTACTTTTGAATCAGATGAAGAACCAACAACATCTGAATACAATGTGAATTTATCGAATAATATTGTAGAAGTGCCTCAAAACAATACACCGCCAGAGGTAGCGAATCGCAGTGAGAGTGAAGAACCTGCTGCAGAAACTGAAGAAGAAGAGACTGTAGAAGAAACAGAAGCGTTAGATGAAGAAGTAGAAGAAGAGACAGACGAAGTTGAAGAGAGTTCGGAAGAATCTGTAGATGAAGAAAGTGCAGAAGACTCAGCTGAAGAACTGGAAGAAGAACAAACAGTTGAACGTAACTTAAGCGACTTAGTTGGACGCTCTGACACAGATGATAGCAGTAACGATGAAGTGAGTGGCGTATTACCAGATACAGGGCTTGCAGAAAATCCTTGGCTAATAGTCGGTGCGATCGCACTCGTACTAGTCGGTGGTGCATTAATCGTCTTTACAGTGATTCGTCGAAAATAATTAAAATAGTGTATAAATGAAATCACCCACCAATAATTGGCGGGTGATTTTTTTGGTAGTTTTTTTTTAACATTTTTTTGTGTCAATGAGTCTTGCTCACAGCCACGCAGATTGATTTGCGTTCCAATGAGCCTCGCTCACAGCCACGCAGATTGATCTGCGTTCCAATGAAACTTGCTCACAGCCACGCAGACTGATTTGCGTTCCAATGAAACTCGCTCACAGCCACGCAGATTGATTTGCGTTCCAATGAAACTCGCTCACGGACACGCAGATTGATTTGCGTTCCAATGAAACTCGCTCACAGACACGCAGATTGATTTGCGTTCCAATGAAACTCGCTCACAGACACGCAAACTAAAAATCAAACTACAAAAACACCTATTCCACACGTTTATCTTTTTTATTTAAATTCAATGCAATTAGAAGTCCGACCGCTGCGCCAGCAACGCCTGTGATGATAAGCCATAGGACCACTTGATCAAGCAATGTACCAATAATCAGTCCGAAAATAGCGATTCCGATAATCGCACCGATTAGAATACCAGCTTCTATACGTCCACGTTTTAATTTCTCTTGTTCTGTAGCAGACACATTAATTCCTTCTTCCATATGATGTTATTATTCATTTTAGCAGAATTCAGCAAATATATCTGTGAACAAAATGACACAATATAAAAGCATGCACATGATAATATTAGGGTAAAGGAAGTAAAAGGAGTGAACCACATGGTAAAGTATTATTTGTCTGTCGGTGAGGTTGATGCACCAATCGTTGTAGAATCATATGTAAATCTCGGTTGCCCACATTGCGTCAATTACTTTGAAGCAGCATATACAACATTTGAAGACTATATAGATCAAGGTGAGCTCAAGCACATCATCAAACATGATGATCGTACGAATGGTCAACTATTAAAAGGGACTGTGGCTAATGCACACTTAGATTACGAGAAACCTGAAAAATCATACGAACAAATGAGGGAGTTATTTAAAACGCAAAAGACATGGTCATCTTCTTACGACGTGTTGTTAAGCACATTGAATCGTCATTTTTATTTGAAGGAAGAGCAGGAGTCTGGCGCACGATCTAAACATGCTAAAGCTGATATTGAATCACGTGAAGTGACGGAAGTTCCGACGGTGTTCATTAATGGTGCGAAGTTTACTTTTGATTTTGATGACAGCATTGAAGGTATTAGCGAGCTTCTACAAAAGGAAATAAGAGAAAGGCTGACACCGACTGAATAAAATAATACCCTCGTAATCGACGAACGATTCGAGGGCATTTTAACATTTATAGTTTTGATTGATCTTTTGATGTTTTCTTTTTATCTTTTGTATCTGTTTCTTCTTCTTTCGATAATTTAAATCTAGGTGCTGCAATGAACATGCCGAGTACGATGCCAAACACGCTTGAAGATAGGGCATATAACACTTGTTGCATATCCGTTTCCGCAAAATATACTAGGAATAGATTGAGTACAATGACTGCAATCAGTGCGATGATAATGAAGTTACGTGTCTCTCTTTTAAAGTTTTGTATGACTTTCATTGTTTTCTCCTCGCCTCTTATAAAAACTTTTATATTCATATTTTACTACATATTAATAAGATAAAAAAGCAAGCGAAAAATTATAAAAAGTTGTTCAAAAATGTAAAATTAGGGTATACGTTTACGAGTAAACCATTATTTTAGGGGTGAGTAATGTGGCGAAATACGAAAGAGAAGTCAGTTTAAATAATGATAAACCGCGTGATATTTCAATTGCAGAACCAGTGGTTGGTTCAATCATTGCCGTCGTTTTTCTTATTCTAATTCATACGTTACTAGATTATTTTGGTATTTGGCGTATTGAGAATGGGAATACGGAGGTCGTACCATTTGTGGATAATGAATATGCCGCTTACTTCGTTACATTCACGACATTATTGTTTATCGTCATTCTAGTCATTAATATTTTTAAATTTGTGCACCAGAGATGGACAGTATCGATGTTTGTCATTTCGACAGTACTTTCTATTTTGGGCATTATGATTCTTTATCATATGCATGAAAATCGAGAGTTATGGAATCAAGACTTTATGGATGGACTACTTGATTTAGGATTTTTTGAATCGACAACATCCTTGATGTACCGAGTAACCGACGGATTATGGACTTTCGTTTCTGAGTGGATCTTTATAGTATTAATTGTGCTAATGGTTATTGGCATCATCATCAACGGTTATCGTACGCTACAACGTGCGAGAACATCGCGACCGAAAAAATATAAACGTGCACCACTCGAATAAACAAAGAAGACGCATATCTCGCTCGCAATGAGCTGGATATGCGTCTTTTTAATTAGTTTCCATAAAACGGCACATTTACTGTTGAGATGAGCGTATCATCTTCTGTGTAAATATCAAGTACACCATTCGGCGCAATCAATAGATAGCCGGGTTGTTCGCCTTCATGAAACGCGACTCTGATTTTACCATCATCCGTCGTGGTTGGCGTTTCAAACGTGTAGTTTTCTGCACTTAACTCATTGAGCTGCAACCCACGTTCGATGAACGTGTTGGCATTTTCTAATGTGACGACAGATGCACTACGGTCAAGTGTGTGAGTAATATAAAGTACGTTATCATTATCGTCAAAAACAACAAGTACTTTAAAATTCGAACTTGGTAGCATCTTGTACTCTAGTGCGGATGCACCACGTTCAAGTTCACTATTATTACGTTCTCCACTCGGTGTGTTGTAAGCTTCTAACACTTCATCTCTTGTTATTTCATTTTGAGGTTCAACATAAATGCTTTCAACCTCATTTTCATCTACGACAACAACAATATCGTTTACACGGTATTCCTCAACGTCGTTCTCTGTTGCACGATCTACTTTTTCAACATTGGCATTAAATAATTGGTTCACTTCATCTACAGTCATGCCACGTTTTACATTTGCATAGTCATATTGCGAAAAATTGTACAGATACGCATTGATAAATGCATCCGATAAAACATCGACATTACCTGAGTCATCATAGCCTTCATGATTATCTGCTAGCGCATGTGATTCCGGGCGAATACACAAGTATAGCGAAGCGATGAGTACGAACAATAAAATTCGTTTTACGATAAGTATCATCCTCACTTTTGGAACATATAGTTATTATAAATGATTTTATGGATAAAATACAACCGATGGCCATTTATCTGTGCGATACTTACAATAGTAAAGAGGTGACAGCATGGAATATTATAAAAAATTACGTGCACATATCGGTACTGATCCACTTATTTTACCAGGTGCACTGGCGATTATTACGGACTCAGAAAACCGTGTGCTTCTACAGAAAAGGATGAGTGGACTCTGGGGACTGCCTGGTGGATTGATGGATCTTGGAGAGAGCTATGAAGAAACTGTTAAGCGGGAAGTATATGAAGAAACTGGTATGACACTGCTTGAATATGATTTAATGAAAGTCTATTCTGGAAAAGACCAATTTGTGACAGAACAAAATGGTGATCAGTATTATGCGGTTGTTGCGGTTTTTATCGTTCAAAAGTATTCGGGAGAACTGGTCATCGATTATGAAGAAAGTTTAGATATGCAATTCTTTAGCATGTCGCAATTACCGGAAAAATTAACAGCACGTTCAGTTACATTTTTAGAAGATTATCAAGCGTATATGACTGGAGACTGATGATATGTATAAGAGACTTTTAATGTCGATAACGGCAGTAGGACTACTCGCTGCGTGTAATGGTGATGATGAAGATAACGATGAGGCTTCAAATGGTGATGCTGAAGGTGAAGTAACGATTTCTGCAGCAGCAAGTACGCGGGATGGCTTGGAAGAAGTTGTTGAATTATTTAACGAGGAAAATCCAGACGTTTCAATCGATATGAACTTCGGTGGGAGCGGTGCACTAAAAATTCAAATTGAGCAAGGTGCACCAGCTGACATATTCTTAAGTGCAAATGTGGATCACTTTGATGATTTAGATGATGATGGATTCATAGAAGAACGCGTGACGTACTTAGGTAATGACCTTGTTTTGATCGAACCGACAGATGCCGAAACTTTATCGATTATTGAAGAACTCGTAGACGTAGACTTAATTGCGCTTGGCACACCGGAATCAGTACCCGCAGGGGAATATGGTAAAGCCGCACTTGAATACTATGAAATTTGGGGTGACATTGAAGACAATATCATCTATGCAGAAGATGTCCGTCAGGTGCTACAGTATGTTGAGGTTGAAGAAGTCGATGCAGGTGTCGTTTACAGAACGGACGCTTTAACGAGTGATGACGTCGTAATCGTTGATACATTTACAGAAGATTCACATGATGCGATTGAATATCCACTCGGTTTGCTGACAGACGGTGCAGATGACGAAGCAGTGCAAGCATTTTATGAGTTTCTTCAGTCAGATGATGCACTAGAGGTGTTTGAAGCGTATGGATTCATTATTGAATAGATTTGATATAACAGCTTCGGATTTTTTCACACCGGTCGGTCTATCATTACAAGTTGCAATCATAGCGATGATCATCGTATTTATACTCGGTACTTGTGCAGCATATTTTATGAACAAATATGATTTCCCGGGGAAAATTGTCCTTGAGACGCTGTTTCTTTTGCCGATCGTTTTGCCGCCAACAGTGATTGGTTTTATCTTGTTGATGCTGTTTGGAAGCTCATCGTTCATTGGTACGATGATCGATTGGATATTCGACCGCTCGATAATCTTTACGTGGTATGCAGCAATATTAGCGAGTTCGGTTGTCGCATTTCCACTGATGTATCAAGCGGCTAAAGTCGGTTTTGCTGGTGTGGATAAAGAAGTACAAGAACAAGCACAAGTTGACGGTGCGACAAATTTCCAAGTGTTTTACAAAATCACGTTACCACTCGTAGCGACAGCACTCATCTCGGGTGGGATATTAAGCTTTGCACGCGCAATCGGTGAGTTCGGTGCAACGCTGATGATTGCAGGGAACATTCCTGGACGTACGCAAACACTGCCGACAGCAATTTACGTCGAGATGCAATCCGGTAACTATACGCTCGTCTGGCTGTGGGTCTCTGCGATTGTGCTGATCAGTTTTATCATGTTGTTCTTAGTAAGAATCATGGCTAAAAAGTCTACGTAATTAATGGAGTCTAAAATGTTAGATAAAGTTCATAAATGTACACTTTTACATGAAAATTTAGTGTGAATCAGATGTTATAATGTTGGCATTGGAAAGTGTAAATGGAGGTCAGTACATTTATGTTAAGTGAATCTCAAGAGAAATTTATAAAACGGTTTGAGGCTGCACTTGTCGAGAAGGGGAAACACCCTGAATTCATCGCACAACAAGTTGCGAGTGTGACGCAGCAATTTGAATATGGAAACCAGCAAGGTAAGCCGGTCGATGTGCTCGGCGGGGGACCAGAGAATTATGCAAATGTTGTGGGACGAGACTTACCACGCGCGCACCAACTATTTCGTCCAATCGTTGCAATTTTCATCTTAGTATTTGGTGTAATGACCATTCCACAATTGCTGAACGGTACATTCGCATGGACACTTGAGTATATTCTTTTCGTCTTATTGTTCCCAGTTGTCGGTGCATACGGCTTATACATCATACTCAAAATTACCGAAAAGCGCTTTGTCGAATACGATAAAAATAAAATATCAATGGTTGCCTATCTTATACTATTCACATATATCATCATACTCGCAGGTGTAAGTATATTTGGAACAGAGACGTTGCGTGGCTCTTCACTCTTCAATATCAGTACCCCATCATCGGATACATTGTTCATTATCGGCTGGGTGGTGTTTGCATTTACGGTCATTGCATTACTCGTCATGCGCTATTGGTTATTTGCGGTCGTGGTTGCACTGTTCTCAGTTGCACCACTCATCTCCAGACAGTTTACCGAAGTACCGATGGATGATGATGGCTATTTGATTTTGACAAACATCGTATTGATGTTGACGATATTACTCGTTGTCGTCGTCGTCGGAATAGTGGCTTTTATCTATTCGAAACGTCGAAAGTGATGTAAAGTTTTTAGATTGACAATTTGGCTACGACAATGTAAGATTAATAACGCACATATCACATATTAAGAGCTTACGCGTTTATGAACGATTATGAGTTTGAGCGAATATAGGACACACACACCCTATCTCAAATTTATAATAAGGGAGGCAACAACTATGGCAGGTCCAAGAAGAGGCGGTCGTCGCCGTAAAAAGGTTTGTTACTTCACAGCAAACGGTATCACACATATCGATTACAAAGAAGTAGACCTTCTTAAAAAGTTCGTATCAGAACGTGGTAAGATTCTTCCACGTCGTGTAACAGGTACTTCTGCGAAGTATCAAAGACAATTGACAACTGCGATCAAACGCGCGCGTCACATGGCTTTATTACCGTACGTTAAAGAAGAAGCTTAATGAATTGATAAACACCCAAAACCCGAGAGCGGTTGAGGGTGTTTTTTGTTATGTTGGTTAATTGTGGGATGGTGGTTGTGTTAATTTCGTGTCAGTGAGCGGGTTTCATTGGCGTGTACATCCATTTTCGAGTCTATGAGCGGGTTTCATTGGAACGCAAACCAATCTGCGTGTCAGTGAGCGGGTTTCATTGGAACGCAAACCAATCTGCGTGTCTGTGAGCGGGTCTCATTGGCACGCAAATCAATCTGTGTGTCCGTGAGCGGGTCTCATTGGCACGCAATTCAATCTGCGTGTCAGTGAGCGGGTTTCATTGGAACGCAAACTAAAGTGGACCCCTTGTCAAGGACACGCAGAGTACCCCCT
>DYYI01000037.1:0-16756 GCA_020741755.1 Aliicoccus persicus
TGTTTGCATTAACAATTGTTATCGAATCTTTAGCTTCATCATGATCTATGACATCTTTAATTTTTGTTTCTACAATTGATATAATATCATCCTCAACTGATTCAGCTAGAAAACGAGTGATACCATTCTCAGAAATTAAACCGACTAATTCACTATTATTATTAAATACGGGAAACTGAGAATATTCTTTCTCTTTAACGATATTAAGTACTTTACTTAGGCTATCATTCAAATTAAAGTGAATAACTTCGTGATTAAAAAGCTGATATACTTTTTTAGGATTTTTAATTCTCTCAAGCACTTCGCCGATTTCATCAACAATAAAGTCACTTGGTTCTGCTACTGATGGCATATCATTTGTTTCTTCATGAACTAAGATGTTTCTAAATTCGCGGTAAAAATCTAATTTTTCATAATATCTCATTAATACTATATCTCTGTTCTTTTTAACTTTATTTAGTAAAGGTCCGAAATCCATATCGGGTTCATTCAGTTTTTTTCTCAGTATTTTATGTAGAGTATTAAAGGAATTTAAAAATTTTTTATGATTTGTTAAGTTTGTATCTTCTGTCATAAAAAATCTCCTCTATAACATATTTTGTGGTAATATCCTATATTTCCCATTGTATCAAATATTTAGTGTGATTTAAGTTAATATTCTTATTGGTGTATGCTTAATGTTATGATTATAACAATCTTACATCTAAAGGAGTATCTCTATGTATGTCATTCTGATTGCTGCGACACTTGTACTCATTATTATTGAGTTTGTATTATTCACACAGTTCTTATATAGGAAGAAATCAAATCTTTTAAAACCAATTGTTATTGTTTTTATACTTATTGCTATACTTGCGTTTATTCTGATCACAGCATTCTATTAGTTAATCTTTTAAGACACAAAAAAGAGACTCTACATTTCCTGAGTCTCTTTAAGTTTATTTATCTGTTCTTTACTTTTTGCAACGTTTCAAATACTTTATACATTGGCTTATTAATCGGTTTTACAAAGTCACCAACATATTCATTCACCACAGCGTTAAACCCTTTTTTAAACTGCACAACACCGTAGTCTTCTGCATCTTCTGAAAAGTCTCCTGTAATGCCATAGAAGTTATAAATTGGTAAATTGTGCTCAAGCGTATACTTAATCATTTCCCACTGCATTAAATAACTACCTGCAAAATGACGATATTGGTTTGCTGAACCGCCTGCAAGATAGACAACTTCATGATCATTCACAAAATAAAATCCACTCGCTAAGTTTAGCGTATCGCCATGTTCTTCTTTAAGACGTAAGCCCTCTTCATAGTTCTCACGTTTATTTTTAACTTGAACTTCAAAGTTTTCAATCTTACGCTGAACTTTTTCGATGTTCGCATTATCTTTCTCTAGATCTTTATGTGCTTTTTCTAAATCTTTTTCTAGTTTATTAAGTTCTTTCTCTGTGACCGCATTATATTCGTCCAGTTCAATATAAACGAGTGGCACGAGCACTTTATCTTTGAAATATTTTTTGCGTTCATAATAGAATGTATCATCTCGGTCAAAGAAATCTTTCATTTCAGATGTTTGATTCATAAAGTCTCTAAAGATATCCAACTCATCTAGTTCTAAGAATCGAATCTGCATACCATTCTTCAATGCTTTTTTAACATTTCTTTTACGCAAGCTGTCCATATTATTGAGAATTGTCTTTTCATCTTTACCCTCAACATCGAGTACAGACAACCAACGGATTTGGTATGATGGATCAAACCCTGTTGTATATCCTGTATGCTTGTACCCCATTCGGTTAAATGTATCAAACATTTGACTCTGGTCAATTTCTTCAATAATTTCACCATCGTGATTTCTCACATTTAATACTTCATACGGATCGACACGTAGGCTGACAACTTTGCGTGGTTTTAAGAATTTCTCTAGCTCTTTAAAGAAGAATGTGAGCAATTCTTTATTTGAGTAATCCATAACTGGCCCTCTATTTGTATACGCATAACGCATCACGCGCATCATCGGCGATAGAGTTACAAGACATGATGCAATCACGTTCTCATCATCATCTTTCACACCAACGAGATAGGTTTCTTTACCCGTATCTACTTTCATCATGTAGTTCTCGGCCATCTGTGTGAAATGGCTTTTGTTCTCTGACGTATGTTTTTTAAATTCTTCTAAAGTAAGTTCTGTAAATCGCATAATTAATCTCCCTAATACGTTCATAGTAGTACTTGTCTGCTATATAAGTATGTCCAGCTTTACATTATACACTATTTCTTTATACCCGTAATTCATTAGGATTCATCATTCTAATAGATTTTAAACATTGTAATAATTTTTATACAATAACTTGAAATATTATTTCAACAATCCTATAATTGTTGTATAAAAGTTTAATGGAGGATACATCATGAAGAAGCAAGGTTATGCATTAGCGAGTTTGATTTTTGTAAGCGCTTTAACAATGATTGGAGCAGAAGAAGCTTCTGCCCAGGATTCAAATGTATATAATTACGAAGATTTCGAACAGACGGTGTCAAATACATCTGAACCGACAGGTGAAGGTACATTACAGATTGGTTATACATCGAGTACACCTTTTGAAGGTACATTGAACTGGGCATTTTATACACTTGGTCCAGATGCAGATATTTTAAGTTTCTTTGATGAGTCAGTGTTTACTTTTGATGAGAATAATCAAGCAACAAATGATGGTGCGATTGAATATGAGGTGAATGAGGAAGATAGCACAGTGACTTTCACTGTAAAAGACGGTATCACATGGCATGATGGAGAACCTTTTACGATTCAAGACTACGTTTACTCATATGAAGTTATCGGCCATCCAGATTATGTTGGTGTTCGTGGTAATACGCCTGGTTTCACTACTATTGAAGGTTACAACGAATATAGCGCTGGTGACGCTGATGAAATTTCTGGTATAGAAATTATCGATGATCACACAGCAGTATTTACTTATACTGAACTCTCACCATCACTAACATCTGGTGGATTCTGGTTTTACGCGATGCCAAAACATTACTACGAAGGCATTGCCATTGAAGACATGGCATCTGCACCTGAAACGAGAGAACATCCAATCGGTATCGGACCATACATGGTGGAATCCATTACTCCAGGTGAAGCTGTAACATTTACTAAATATGAAGATTATTGGCGCGGTGAACCTCAACTTGATGGTATTGAGCTCGTTGTAACACCAAGTTCTACGATTGCGAATGCCCTAGAGAATGGCGACGTTCATATCGCGATGAACTTCCCGACGACACAATATGCAGACGTTGCAAATATGGAAGGCGTCGAATGGTTAGCTCAAGTTGAACCCATTTATGATTACATTGGGTTTAAGTATGGTGAATGGGATAGTGAAAATGGAACTGTGGACTATAAAGCAGATGAAATGAAAATGGGTGATGTAGAACTTCGCCGTGCGATGTGGTATGCGCTTGATAATAATGCCGTTGGAGAGCGTTTCTATAACGGCTTGAGATGGAAGGCATCAACTTTAATTCCACCTTCACATCCAGAATTTCATAACGCTGACATAGAAGTACCGAGTTTTGATCCTGAGGAAGCAAACAGAATTTTAGATGAAGCTGGTTATGAAGATGTTGACGGAGATGGTTTCCGAGAAACACCAGATGGTGAGCCACTTCAAATCAATTTTGCATCCATGTCTGGTGGTGACACTGCAGAACCTCTAGCGAATTATTACATTCAGTCGTGGAGAGGAATTGGTCTTGATGTTTCACTCATCGATGGTCGATTAATTGAATACAATGCATTTTACGATATGTTAGACAGTGATCATCCGGATATTGATGTGTTCTTAGCAGGATGGAACATCGGTACAGATGTAGACCAATCTGCATTATATGGTCATGATGCACCATATAACTATATTCGCTATGCGTCTGAAGAGAATACTCAGTTAATTAATGAAGGAAGTTCTTCTGAAGCACTTGATATTGACTATAGAATTCAAGTATATAATGATTGGCAGGAGTTAATGGTAGAAGAAGTTGTCGTCATTCCAACACTGTACAGATCAGGCGTACATCCAGTCAGCACTGATGTGGTGAACTACAGCGTTGAATTAGGATTTAATGAAGACTATCATTTGTATAGATGGGGTTTATCTGAATAAGGATTGCACAATAAACTAAAGAACAGCTGAGATTCGGTAAAACGGATCTCAGTTGTTCTTTTTTTATCTCTTATGTCCCGCTATCAAGCCAGCACGCAGATGGAGTGTTGAGTGCTCGGTCGAACTCAGTGCGCGAATTACACTGAGCGTGCCATATTTTACTTTGAGTTGATCAATCGTTTTCGTTAGACTCTCTTTTTTCTTAATTTCTTCTGTCTCATCAAACAGCGTCATCTGCGTTTCATCATCCGGTATAAAATTTGATAAAGAGACGCTAATCGTCCGGTAAAGTTCAAACGGGTCTGCAATTTGTAACAGTCGTTGCCATATGCCGCGCATGATAACATCACTATCATTGGTCCCCTCTTTGATCGTAAACTGTTTGCGATATACATGGCCGTGCTTCGTACCGAATGACACAGCGATTGTCTTTGCTAAATGGTGACTAAGACGCAATCGATGTGACACTTCATCCACATGCTCAAGCAATACGACATACGTATCATGGAATTTATAGTCTTTCATCAAAATTTGACTCTTCGCAATCGATGGTGAATGCACGATATGCTTTTGTTTTATTTCACTAAAATCAATACCATTTGCATGCAAGTGCCAATCCACACCAATAATTCCGAAATCTCTCTTTAAGAAATTTGGATTATAATTCGCCAAGTCACCGATTGTAAAGATGCCGCGCTCATTCAATTTTTTCTCACTTCTCGTATTGATACCCCAAAATTTATGCAGCGGTGTAATTGGCCAAATTTTCTCTGGCACATCATGATATCGCCATTCAGCAATACCGTCTGGTTGCTTTTTCGCCTCGATATCTAATGATACTTTGCTGAGTAATATATTATCTCCAATACCGACAGCTGAATGAATTTGTGTTTCTTCATAAATCTCATCTTTTAATTGCTTTGCAAATGCATATGGTGTCTTCGCAAATAAATGATAGCTATCTGTAATATCCATAAAGAATTCATCTACCGAATATTGATGGAAGTCTTCAGGCGCAACATACTTGAGTGCAATCTCTGAAATGCGCTGTGAATAATCCAAATAGATGCGCATCGACGGATTGATGATAAAAATATCTTTTCTGTTTGGGATTTCAAACAGACGTGAGCCTGTTGAGATGCCTAATTTTTTTAACTCCGGTGTCGCTGCTAACACGACGGACCCGATACTCTTTGTATCCCCTACTACAGCAAGTTTTGTTGTTAATGGATCTAACCCTTTTAATATGCAGGATACGCTGGCAAAGAAGCTTTTTAAATCGACGCACAACACATCCCGTTGCGGGCAAATATAATAGTTATACATCTGTTTACCTCTCAAATAATCGAACGTATGTTCGTATTTGAGATTATTATATCTCATTTTTTGATAGATTTCATCATTAAAGTTTGTTGAAAGGATAGATTTTTAATCTATCTCTTCTGATAATACATGGAGAAACGAACTCGATGATTCAAATTCACCGATACTTGTTTTTATCCTTACATCCAATTCTAAAGTCATCGTCGGTTCAAATTTTGATTGATCAATCATCATCCTAAATGGGAATTTCAATAGACTGTTCGGCTCGATTTCAACACTATGATTCACATTAAAGCGATCGAGTTTCAGCGCTCTCCTCTTCTCTCTAACACCCATCAGTGATATGTTCAATTTATTAATTGTGACATCTGTTTCTGACGTATTAAATTCAATAATGCCTTTAATCGGCTCACCTAGAGCTACTCTATTATTTTCACCTTCGATCAATAATGACAAACCTGGTATATTACATTGTAAATACGTGTACATCGCTATCCCTCTTATTCACTGAAGCATATAATTAATTGTAACTTATTAAAATTTATAGTACCATTTTTGAACAGGGAGGGGATGTCATGTTAAAGCGTTTTATACCAATATTGGTAATTATGTTTATGACAACTATATTTATTACTCAACATACACAAGCTGTGTCAGAGTGGGATGAAGCAGTGACAGTATATGGTGCTGCATTAGAAAATGATCAAAACTTACAAACACAAACGGCTGAGGTTCTCGGTGTAGAGGACAATGATATTATCAGTTATGTGTATAGAGAAGACAGCATGAGATATTTAAACCAAGACTATGCAAATAACATATTGAAATCGAGTATCCGAATTCAACAGCGAAATGAAGGTCATGGATTAGATCTAACAATTAATGAAGAAATGGGCCGCATTACACAGATTACACCACAGATGTATCAGAATGCTTTAATCACATCAGGTATTACGGATGCAGTTGTTGTAATCGGTGCTGCTGAAGATGTAACGGGTGAAAGTGCCTTAGCTGGTATTTACAAAGCGTTTGCCGAACAAGGTGAAGAAGTGAATGAAGAGTACACTCAAAACGCGCAGCAAGAATTAAATGTAATCAACAACATTACACAGCAAAATATTAATGTTGATGGATTTTCACAAGAACAATTGAACAAGATGATTACTGAAATTAAAATCAATATCATCGATGAAGGTGGAGATCTATCAGAAGAGCAAATTAGAAATATCGTAAATGATCAGATGGAAAGAAACGGTTTGGATGGTATTTTAACTGAAACTCAGGTGAATAATATCATCAACATCGTTATACAAATTCAAAACTCTGGAATCTTCCAAAGTGAAGAAGCAAATCGCTTATTGGATAGTTCACGTGACTTAGTCAATCAAATCACTTCAAGTGATGCATTTGATCAAGCAAAAGAACAAGCTGCTCAGATTGGTAAAGAGATTCAAGAGTCCGGTGTATGGCAGAACTTCTTAAATGCACTGCAAGACTTTATCGACTTAATTTTAAACTTCTTTAGATCAAATTAATTTTAAACCCAACTATTCATGAGAGAATAGTTGGGCTTTTTATTTAGATAAAAAAAGACCCTTCTCTTAAGAAGGATCTTTCAACACATCTTGATACGCATCGATGACGACACCAAATGATGCTTCATCGACCATAAACGAACCATTCATATATTTTGCTGTTGGACGTACCGGTTTTAACTCAACACTCTCGTGTTCATTTTCTGACTTGAGTTCAATAATAGCATCACCAGGCACCATAAACGATTTTATAACGCGATGTGGTTTCATCTTAATCTCTTTATACAACATCGTACCCACTTGTGCACGATTTGCAGCTTCAATCGTATCGAGTGCAGTTTTCTTCACAGCACCGCGTTGTGTCACTGTAATCAATGCGTTTGGTTCTTGAACGATATGCGCACCGACAATATTGTCATCTGGTTTCACATTCATTGATTTTATACCCTGACCTCTTAACCCTGTCGGTCCAACTTGAGATAAATTAAAACGTAAAGTCATACCTTTAGCCGTGACAAACACGATATCTTCATCCATTGATGATGTTATTTCAATCGACACAATCTCATCTTCTGGTTTTACTTTCATCGCAACGATTGGTCTGCGTATTCGAACGGCTTCCAAGTCTTTTAACTTCGTATGCTTAATCGAACCACCACGTGTTGCCATAAATACTGATAGTTCTTCATCAAATGATTCAATTGCCCGTGCTTGTATCACGCGTTCATCACTATCCAATTGGAAGTTCATGCTGATGTGTTGACCACCATCTTTCCAACGGATTTCGGGCAACTCATGCACTGGAATAATCATGTACTTTCCTTTATTTGTGAATAGCAACAGCTGTGCAAGCGTATGTGATTCTGCTTTATATAACACATAGTCGGAATCTTTCTTACCAAGTTCACCAGGCACAGATGCATTGTAACTACGCAAGCTCGTGCGTTTTACATAACCTTCATTTGTCACTGTAATCATCGTCTCTTCTTTCGGCACGATGACTTCCTTATCGAGTTCAATTGCTTCAATTTGTTCTTCAATCACTGAACGTCTCGGATTGTCATATTTTTTACGCACTTGACGCAGTTCAGTTTTAATCACTTTTAATAACTCTTTTTC
This sequence comes from Aliicoccus persicus, assembly GCA_020741755.1. GTDB lineage: Bacteria > Bacillota > Bacilli > Staphylococcales > Salinicoccaceae > Aliicoccus > Aliicoccus persicus_A. The sequence continues at coordinate 8,146 of DYYI01000037.1, forward strand.
ATCAGATAAAACTTCTTTTAACTGATTGATTGTGTACTCCAGCTCACTGCTTTCATTTTCAAGCTCGACAATATCCGTATTTGTTAAACGATAAAGTTGCAACATAACGATTGCTTCGGCTTGTTGCTCAGTAAAATCAAACGCTTCAATCAAGTTTTCTTTTGCATGTTTCTTATTATCTGATTCACGGATGACTCGAATGACTTCATCTAAAATCGATAATGCCTTCATCAACCCTTGAATAATATGCATGCGTTTTTCTGCAGCATTTAAGTCATAACGACTACGACGTGTCACGACGTCTTTTTGGTGTTCGATATAGCTCTTTAATATTTCAATGATGCCGAGCTGTTTCGGTGCACGATCACTAATTGCTACCATGTTGAAGTGATAGTTCACTTGAAGATCAGTTTTCTTTAACAAGTAGTTAATGATACCTTCCACTTGCGCATCTTTACGCGTTTCAATGACGATTCTTAAACCTTGTCTGTCCGATTCATCTCGCACTTCGATAATACCTTCAACACGTCGATCTGCACGCACTTCATCCATGCGTTTTACGAGCATTGCCTTATTCACATCAAATGGAATCTCTTCGATGATGATGTGTGTCTTCCCGCCACGCACATCTTCCGTTCTAATTTTACTGCGAATAATAATCTTGCCTCGACCTGTTTCGTACGCTTGTTTAATGCCTTTCTTCCCTTGTATAATCCCACCTGTTGGGAAGTCAGGACCAGGCACGATGTTCATCAGTTCATCGACAGTAACCGATGGTTTATCGATAATCTTCAAAGTCGCATCAATAATTTCGCTTAAATGATGCGGCGGAATATCCGTTGCATAACCCGCTGAAATACCTGTTGATCCGTTAACCAGTAAATTAGGAAATCGAGCCGGGAGTACCGTCGGTTCTACTTCTGTATCATCGTAGTTGTTGACGAATTGCACGGTATCTTTATTGATATCTTTTAATAATTCATTGGAAATCTCAGCTAACTTCGCTTCTGTGTAACGCATTGCAGCGGGTGGATCTCCATCCACACTACCCTTGTTACCATGCATCATGATTAATTCCTGACGCATCTTCCACTCTTGAGATAAGCGCACCATCGCATCATACACACTGATGTCACCATGTGGATGATACTTACCGATCACGTCACCGGCAGTTCGTGCACTTTTTCTGAATTGCTTTTCAAATGTATTACCTTCGCGATACATCGAGTAAAGAATACGACGTTGAACTGGTTTTAAACCATCTCGAACATCCGGTATCGCACGATCTTGAATCACATATTTACTGTAGCGTCCAAAGCGTTCACCGATGACATCTTCAAGTTTTAAGTTTTGAATGATTTCACTCAATGATTTCACCACTTTCTAAAATACTCGGATCTTCTTCTAATGTGAAACTAACATGAGATTCAATCCATTTACGACGCATCTCAACATTATCGCCCATCAGTGTCGTGATGCGTTTTAATGACAGTGCCTCATCATCAATGCTCACTTTAATCAATGTGCGTGTGTTCGGGTCCATTGTCGTTTCCCAAAGCTGAGCCGGCATCATCTCACCGAGACCTTTGTAACGCTGAAGTTCAACACCTTTGCCCATCTCAGCCATTGCTTTTTGCAATTCATCTTCTGTCCATACATAGCGAATCTCTTGTTTCTTACCAGAACCTTTTTTCAATTGATATAAAGGCGGCATCGCAATGTAAATCTTACCTGCAGCAAATAATGGTCGCATGTAGTTAAAGAAAAATGTTAAAAGCAATACTTGAATATGCGCACCATCCGTATCTGCATCGGTCATAATAATAACTTTGTCATAGTTCGAGTTTTCAACATTAAAATCATTACCGACACCCGCACCGATCGTATGGATGATTGTATTGATTTCTTCATTTTTAAAAATATCTTCAAATTTTGCTTTCTCAGTATTGATGACTTTACCTCTAAGCGGTAAAATCGCTTGAAACTTACGATCACGCCCCTGCTTCGCCGAACCACCTGCAGAATCCCCTTCGACTAAAAACAATTCATTTTTTGTCGCATCTTTACTCTGTGCAGGTGTTAATTTACCGCTAAGCAATGTATCACGCTTTTTGTTCTTTTTACCATTACGCGCTTCTTCACGCGCTTTACGTGCAGTTTCACGAACCTCTCTTGCACGAATGGCTTTTTTAACGAGCTGTTGTGATAATGGACTGTTTTCTTCAAGGAAATAAGGCAACTGCTCACTGATCATCTGATCGACAGCAAGACGTGCTTCACTCGTTCCGAGTTTACTTTTCGTCTGACCTTCAAACTGCAAAAGATGTTCAGGTATATTCACAGATAAAACGACAGTCAAACCTTCGCGAATATCATTACCTTCAAGGTTTTTATCCTTCGCTTTTAACTCGTTGATTTTACGTGCATATTCGTTAAATACTTTTGTGAATCCTGTCTTAAAACCAACTTCATGCGTTCCGCCATCTTTCGTTCGTACGTTGTTGACGAAAGACAATATCGTTTCTGAATATTGATCGTTAAACTGAAAACTAATATTAACTTCTATGTCACTTACTGTGCCACTAAAATTAACTGTTCGACCAATCGTTGACTTCCCTTCATTTAAGAAAGCAACGAATGCATTTAAACCATCATTATATTGGAATGTCTCACTGACAGGTTCTTCACCACGATTATCTGTAACGATGATTTTTAATCCGCTTTGTAAAAAGGCAGATTCACGCAATCGTTCAACAATCGTTTCATAATTAAAGGTAATTCCACCCTTAAAAATAGTACTGTCCGGTTTAAAAGTCACCTCAGTACCTGTCTTTTTAGATTTACCAGTCTTTTTCAACTGACTATTTAATTGACCCCCATCATGAAAAGAAATCTCATGAATGGCACCGTCTCTAAAAATTTTCACCTCTAACCATTCACTGAGAGCATTGACAACGGACGCACCGACACCATGCAACCCACCAGCTGTTTTATAGCCACCCGTACCGAATTTACCACCAGCGTGAAGCACTGTGAAAATAACTTCTGGTGTTGATTTTTTAGAGGCATGCATACCCGTTGGCATACCGCGTGCATTATCGATGATTGTAATACTTCCATCTTTGTTTAATGTGACTTGAATCTCATCACCGTAACCATTAATAATCTCATCGATGGCATTATCAGTGATTTCATAAACTAAATGATGTAGACCACGCGTGTCCGTTGATCCGATATACATACCTGGACGCTTACGAACCGCATCAAGACCCTCCAGTATTTGGATTGAGTCATCTGTATAATTAAGTTGTTCTGACATGTAGACCTCCTACAAACATACGTTCGTTATTATTATAGCAAAATATCTCAGTTTGTGATAATCGCAAATAATCATAACATAAATTTTTCTCGCTACATAGTTTACATAATAATATTATTGTAACACATTTAGTTTCTACTACTTAAAGTTATTTCTTTATGATAATATGTTAGTACCTGATAATAAAGGAGGTAAATCATTGGTTGAAATCGTTTTGTTGCTTATTGCGAGTTATTTGATTGGTTCTATACCATTTGCGTTATTAGTTGGAAAAATCTTTTTTAATAAAGATCTAAGAAAACACGGAAGTGGTAATTTAGGTGCTTCAAATGCATTCAGAATTCTTGGAAAAAAAGCTGGTATCGTCATACTCACATTGGATATTGTTAAAGGCGCAATACCCGTTATTCTCGGATCTTGGTTAGCACCGGAATACTTTCATATCTTTATCTTTGGATTAGCCGCCGCAGTTGGTCATGTATTTTCTATTTTTATTAAATTTCAAGGTGGTAAAGCAGTCGCTACGAGTGGTGGTGCTGTTCTCGGCTTTAATCCATTACTATTTCTCATATTATTATCAACATTTTTAATCACGTTAAAACTAACAAAATATGTTTCCGTGGCAAGCAGTGTTGCTGCCGTTATGTTTGTCATTTCATCGCTATTCCTTCAAGACTGGTTCATGATTATTTTATCGATTATCGTCGCCATTCTTGTCATAACGAAACATATTTCAAATTTCAAACGCATTAAAGCAGGCACTGAAAGTAAAATTAAATTTATGTAAGGCAAAAAATAATCCGATGTGATGATATTTTATTGATCATCACATCGGTTTTAATTTACATTAATTCATTTAATGCTTCAGCCGAATCCACATCAATACCAAGTTTTTCTAAAGTGACGCCGATATCAAAATAGTTTCTCTTTAACAATACACCCGTTAATTGAATCACTGCATCCATCGTCGGTGTTTCAACACCAACTGCATCTCCAATGCTTGACCAAAGTACGAGTCCATTCGAGACATCCTCAGTAATGTATCGATTCTCCAAATGCGTCGGTCCAAGTAAATCTTTCAATAAGTCAGATGTATGGTACTGTTCTAACAAAGTTAATCCATCTTTAAAATATCCCGATCTTACACTACGTGATGATTTGTCCAATGCTTCAAATCCAAGCTTACGACAGATTTCTTGACGCTCATGATCAATGTCATGAACGACATTGATTGTATGCTCTGTCATACCATGCGTATACAGATAAAAACTATCACCTGCATAGTCGATACGCCCCGCATTTAAAATACTTGGTCCTGGATGACTCTCAGGATTACCATTGTTTAACACAACTTCTATAATATTTTTCGCTGGCTTTAAATGATCATACATTTGAGATAATACGGCTAACATATCTTCTGTGTCTGTACTCGGATATGCACTGAACATATTATACTGATTATGCCCATAGATAGTCGCTTCGTTCGTGTCTTTATCGTATCTGGATGCATAGGTCAAACTCATTGAGTCCCCTACTTTGACAGATTTATTGATGTCTTGTGCATCCATGATGTTTCTAAATCGTAGTGCACCGAGTGCCGATGCACTGTTAATATAAATCATTTGATCATCTTCAAGATGCGGAACGATTGATTGTGCAACATCTTCAATAGCGAATGCGGGTACTGTAAGCATTAAGACATCTTTTCCAGCGACAGCTTCACTTGCATCATTTGTGAATGAATGAAAAGAAATCTCTTTACCGTTCAACGTAGCAGTCTTTGTTTTCTTTAAAGTATCTAAACCTTCCATGCGTGTTCGATCATGGTGAATCGTCACTTCGTGTCCACGTTCTGTCATTTCTAACGCTGCAGCGACACCACCGTTACCTGCACCAAATATAGCGATCTTTAATGCCATAATATTTCTCCCTTCGAATTAAAAAGTGTGCAATGATATGGATATCATTACACACTTTTATAATTTATATTATGATGCTAGTTTATCACGTAATACCATTTGGAGTATACCACCATGACGATAATAATCAACTTCTACATCAGAGTCAAAGCGCACTTTAACTTTGAATGATTTCTTCTCTCCGTCTGGGTTTGTTGCAACGACTTCTACAGTTTCACCAGGTTTAACACCTTCATCAATTTGAATATCAAATGATTCATCACCTTTTAAACCATGAGTTTCAGCATCTTCACCATCTAAGAATTCAAGTGGTAGGACACCCATGAATACTAAGTTTGAACGGTGAATTCTTTCATAGCTTGCTGCAATAACAGCGCGTACACCTAACAGGTTTGTACCTTTCGCTGCCCAGTCACGACTTGATCCCATACCGTAGTCTTCGCCGGCAATAACAACAAGTCCTGTACCGTCTTCTTGATATTTTAATGATGCGTCATAAACACTCATCACTTCACCAGTCGGCCAATATGTTGTATATCCACCTTCAGTACCTGGTGCAATTTCATTACGAATACGAATGTTTGCAAACGTACCACGTACCATCACTTCATGGTTACCACGTCTTGATCCGTATGAGTTAAAGTCTCGTGGTGAAACACCTTGCTCAATCAACCATTTACCTGCTGGTGTATCTTTACCGATTGCACCTGCTGGTGAAATATGGTCAGTTGTCACTGAATCACCAAGTTTTAGCAACACTTTCAAGTCATCCAATGGCTGAACCGTGCTCGGTTCAGGTGATAGGTCTTCAAAGAATGAAGGGTTTTGAATATATGTTGATTCATCATTGAAGTCATAAGAAGGATTATCCGTCGTTTCAATCGCATTCCATGTTTCATTCGAATCAAAGATGTTTGCATATTCCTTATTGAACAATTCAGGTGTTACCGTTTCATGAACAGCCTTTTTAATTTCATCTTGTGATGGCCAAATTTCATGAAGATAAACATCATTACCTTCGCTATCTGTACCAATCGGTTCTTTTTGCAAGTCGATATCCACTGTCCCAGCAAGTGCATAAGCAACAACAAGTGGTGGTGATGCTAAGTAGTTTGCTTTAACGAGTGGGTGAATACGACCTTCAAAGTTACGGTTACCAGAAAGTACTGATGAAACAAGTAAGTCTTCATCAACAACAGCTTTCGTAATTTCAGGCTTTAATGGACCAGAGTTACCGATACATGTCGTACAACCATATCCAACATGTTGGAATCCAAGTGTATCTAAATATTGTTGCACACCAGAGTCCTCTAGATAGCCTGTTACAACTTTAGAACCCGGAGCAAGTGACGTTTTAACATGTTTAGGCACAGACAATCCTTTTTCTACAGCTTTTTTCGCAAGTAAACCTGCACCAAGCATAACGTACGGGTTTGACGTGTTCGTACAAGACGTGATCGCAGCGATGACTAGGTCACCTGTTTTAATCTCGCCTTTTGAACCGTCAGCATAATCAACTGTCGCGACCTTATCGAATTCGCTCTTATCTAGACCATGTCCGTGGTTACCACTTTTAGCAGTCACAGATTTACGATATTCTTTTTGCATATCCGGTAAGTAAATTAAATCTTGTGGTCGTTTTGGTCCAGCAAGTGCTGGCTTTACAGTTTTCAAATCTAATTCAATTACATCTGTGTACACCGGCTCATCTTCTGGTGAGAAGAACATATCGTTTTCTTTTAAATATGCTTCAACCACTTTGATATGGTCTTCTGAACGACCAGTTAAACGCATGTAATCTAATGTTTCATCATCCACTGGGAAGAATCCACACGTTGCACCATATTCTGGTGCCATGTTTGAAATTGTCGCTCTGTCAGCAAGTGGTAAGTTTGTGACACCATCACCGAAGAACTCAACGAATTTGCCGACAACACCCTTTTTACGCAGTAATTCTGTAACGTGTAGTGCTAAATCAGTCGCAGTTGCACCTTCAGGTAATGCATTTTTCAAACGCACACCGATTACTTCTGGTGTTGGCATATATGATGGTTGGCCAAGCATTCCTGCTTCAGCTTCAATACCACCAACACCCCATCCAAGTACACCCATACCATTGACCATCGTCGTATGTGAGTCTGTACCAACAAGTGTGTCTGGATAAGCAACTAAACCTTCATCTTCTTCTCTAACGTGTACAACATTTGCTAAGTACTCGATGTTCACTTGGTGAACGATACCTGTTGCTGGTGGTACTGCTTGGTAGTTATCAAATGCTTTCGTTGCCCATCGTAAGAATTCATAACGTTCGTTGTTTCTAGCAAATTCTAACTCCATATTGCGTTGTAATGCCGTGTGCGTACCGTATTCATCGACTTGTACTGAGTGGTCAATAACAAGATCTACAGGTACTTCAGGGTTAATTTTTTGAACATCCCCACCTGCTTCACTCATCGCTTTACGAAGTGATGCCAAGTCTACAACTGCTGGTACACCGGTAAAGTCTTGAAGTACAACGCGTGATGGTTTAAAAGGGACTTCATTTCCTTCTAAGTTTCCATCCGCCCATGCAGCTAACGTATCCACATGATTTTTGTTAATTACTGTACCATCGTACTGACGAATGACAGATTCTAATAATACACGAATTGAGTAAGGTAACTTTTTAATCGATTCGCTACCATTTGTTACTGCATCTTTCAAACTGTAAAAAGTGTAGTCTTTGCCGTCTACTGTTAATGTTTTCGTCGCCAAATCTTTTACTGTTTTACTCATTAAGCTTCCGCCTCCTAATATCTCTCATACACTTATTGTATATGTAATCATCATGTATATCAATTCAATCATTCGTTAAAATCATTCAAATATTCACTATATTATGATAAGTAAAACTTATGTATAATATATTAAAAGCAAAGTTATGATTATCTAAATCATTAAAATCGTTTAAAGGTTTTGTTAAATTATAAAAAATTTCTTGCATTTTCAATTTATAGACGTACAATTTTCTTGTAAGCATAAAAAAAGTGTAATTTTTTACACGAGGAGGCAACTTATGTTACAAGAATTAAAAGACTTTTTGATGCGTGGGAACGTCATCGACCTTGCTGTAGCCGTTGTTATCGCCACTGCGTTCGGTAATATTGTCAATGCGTTGGTAGAACACATCATCATGCCAGCTGTTGCACTTATCTTTGGTGACACTGATTTCACATCCGATTGGGTATGGAATGGTATCACTTACGGTATGTTTATTCAAGCAGTCATCGATTTCTTAATCATTGGTACTTCTGTATTTGTCTTTATTAAAGTGTTTAACAAATTGACGGGTGGCAGATTTGAAGCGGAAGAAGAAGAGGAAGAAGAAGACGAA
>DYYI01000038.1:0-25388 GCA_020741755.1 Aliicoccus persicus
AACAACAAGATTTTAGGCGCGCGCATCAAGAAAGCACGTCTTGCTAAAGGTTTAACGCAAGCCAAGCTTGCTGAAGGTATCTGCACGCAAGCTCAGATCAGTAATATAGAAAAGGGAACGAATAACGACAATCCTTCATCTCATACATTATTTCTTTTAAGTGAAAAATTAGACACGAGTATGAGTTATTTGTACGGCCAGGATAATGCGTTTCATGGCAATGTCCAAGATGTTGAATTCGATGAATTAAGAGGAATTATTAACAGAATCAAATCACGTCGTGACTATGAAACCTTGAATTATATTATTAAGCATGAGTTAGAAAACTTTAATAACACAGATGAGTTCTTTAATCAGTATTTACAATGGCATAAAGCACTTGTTGTTTACTATGTAGAACATAATTTCGAAAAAGCAGAATCGCTCATTCTTAATGCACTGAACATTAATGTCGGCGAAGAGAGCCTCAGAACGACGACTCAAAAAATACGTGTTAAGATGAGTTATTCAAACTTCTTAATGAATCAAGAACGCCATGATGAAGCAAAGGCTTTATTAGATGAGTGTATGTCGGATTACGATGAACTGATCCAGAATAATAGCATGTCATTTGAATTATTGGAATTACACAATTATTTAATTTTAAACTTATCTAATATATACTTTAATCAACAAAAGTATGAAGAGATACTTGAACTGATTTCTAAAGCGATAGAACAATCTCATAAATATAATTCAATGGTGTCACTTGGTGACTTCTATTATCAAATTGCCTTGGCAAATAAACGATTAAATCATCTCGAGTTATACTTTATGAACGTCGAAAAGGCACTAACTATTTTCGATTTGCAAAGAAACGATCAGATGTATATGTTCGTTTCAAAGAAGCTAGAACTTACAAATAAAGAGCTAGAACTACTTACAGTTTCAAAATAGGTGTTTTAAAAGTCATCTTTTTAGATGACTTTTTATTTTTAATGAGAGGAACTTTAGATGGATCAACTCGTTTTTTACTTCGCCCTCATGTTGCTCGCAAGTATACCTTGGATTGAGGCATCGTTTGCAGTGCCTATAGCAATACTGACTGGTGCAAATCCTGTCATATCATTTATCGTGGGCATGTTTGGAAATATTGTAACGCTGTTGCTCGCAGTTGTGTTTGCTTCACAGATTAAGGAATGGTTGAACAAACGAAAAAGAACAAAGTCTACGAAACGTGTTACGAATACATTTGAGAAATATGGATTAGTTGGTGCAGCATTGCTAGGTCCAATACTGTTGGGATCACATATCGTTGCAATCATTGCAATTTCAATGAATATACCAAAATGGCAGACGTTTATATACGTTTCTTTAGGTACAGCATTGTGGGCGATTGTCTTGTCAGTACTTGTACAATTCGGTATCGATTTATTCGGTCTTGAAAACATGAGACTTTTAGATGGAGCTTAATAAAATCTGACACATAAAAAGCTGAGACCAAAAATAATTTAAGGTCTCAGCTTTATTATTGTTTAAGATCTAAAAGTGGGGGAGTTAAATTACTCTGCATCCTCTTCTTCTACATCTTCTTCAGCATCAGCGTCTTCTTTAGCATCTGCATCTTCTTCTGTATCTTCATCAGTATCAGCGTCTTCTTCAGTATCTGCATCTTCTTCAGTATCTGCATCTTCTCCAGTATCTGCATCTTCTTCAGTGTCTACGTCTTCCTCATTATCTACATCATCTTCAGTATCAACGTCCTCTTCAGTATCTACATCTTCAGAATCGTCATCATCTTCGACAGCTTCGCCACCATCTGCAGCAGTAATTACATAAATCTTACCACTATCAGTACCGGCAATAAGTTTACCGTCAGAAGTAACTAATACATCACGGAAGCGTTCGCCTTCTTCTGTTAATAGACGCTCTTCACCGACAATAGTATCGCCTTCAATGACCATACGTAAAACATAGTTTGGTGCTAAACCACCGATGAATAGGTTGTTCTCCCATTCAGGAATTGCATCGTTATCGTAGAACATCATACCACTTGGAGCTGCTGTTGGATCCCAATAGTATCTAGGCTCAACGAAACCTTGAGCTTCATGTTCTGAGATACCGTCATTGATTAACTCACCAGAATATTCGATACCATATGATACGACTGGCCAACCATAGTTGTTTCCTGGTTCAATGATGTTAAGTTCGTCACCTGCTTGAGGTCCAAACTCTACAATCCATAGATCATTCGTTTCAGGGTGGAAGTCGATACCTTGGATGTTACGGTGACCATAAGTATAAATACCGTCTAACGCTTCTTCATCATCGATGAATGGGTTAGTATCTACAGGTTCACCTTCTGGCGTAATATGAATGACTTTACCAAGATAAGCATCTAAATCTTGTGCACGTTCACGGATTGGATCATCAGAACGTTCCCCAGTTGTTACGAATAGGTTTCCTTCTTCGTTAAAGACGATACGTCCACCATAGTGTAATGTACCATCATATCCTGGTTCAGCTTGGAAGATCACTTCAAGATCTTCTAATTGAGACTCATCTTCTGATAATACACCTCTAGCAACAGCTGTTAATGTACCATCATCGACATCTTGAGCAAATGTCATGTAAACCATTCTTGACTCTTCAAAGTCAGGAGCTAGTGCTAAATCGAGCAAACCACCTTGACCTTCATTGTTAATTTCAGGTGTACCTTCGATTGGATCTGAAACAGTACCATCTACAATATTTACAAGTAGTAATTCGCCAGTGTCTCTTTGAGTGACTAAGATACGATCTTCATCAAATTCAACCATACCCCATACTACGTCAAGTCCTTCTGCAACGACTTCAACGTTTAACTCAGTTTCTGTTTCTACTGCAGGTGCTCTCGTTTGTTCTTCAAAAGCTCTTTCGAATTCAGTTACCTTTGGCTCTGATTCTGCTGATCCATCATCTTCTTGAGCGAGTGCAGGTGCAGCTAAAGTTAAACCAGCTGCAATAGTTGCAAGTGCTAGTGATGACTTAAATAATGAATATTTGCTTTTCAAAATTATCAACCTTTCAAAGTGTATTTAAAAGCTTCGCATTGATCCAAGTGTAACGTGACAATCGTTTCTACATTAGAGTTGATCAAAGCAATTCGAACTCTATTGATAATCATAATTATACATCTATTTAGATTTAAATCAATGATTACAACTCGAAACTGTGTCATTATACGACCTTAGTATGATTAAAATCACATGTGTATAATTCTACAACTTTTTGGTAACATGTAATCGTTCACAATGTTGATTCTATCGTGTTTATATCTTTAAAGTTTATCTGGTGATTAATATAATGGTTTCTAGATTTTAATGAAATATAAAAATAATTAAGTTATTTAATATCTATTCCTCATGAAACTTTAATTTATAATATGTATATGATATTCATTAATTGTATTAAATTTACAACGCTTAAATTATTATAATCTGATAATTAAATATTGAATTTAGAATAATAAAAAAACCGTTAAATCCAAAGTAGAGAGGATTTAACGGTTTAATATTTAAGAAAATTTACGTCCTGGGAGGGATTCGAACCCCCGACCGATAGCTTAGAAGGCTATTGCTCTATCCAGCTGAGCTACCAGGACATCATTTAATCGACAAGATTTATTATAACTCAACTATTTGATCGATGTCAAACACCATTTTAACAATATTTACTGTGCTATAATTTACCATAATTATTATAAAGAATTAAGGAAAGGAGCGACAACAATGAACAGGGTCAACATATACTTATCAACAGCATTTGTTATTATTGCGCTCCTATATTTTTCAATCATGTATTTAAACTTTTCTATTAATCATGAAATGATCATTATTCTTTCAGCAATACTATTTGTTATTACAAGCTATCTATTGTACAAAAGTAAATTCAAGTTTAATCCAATCAACGTTGGCATCTTATTGTTTACACCACTTATGATTATCTCACTGCTTGTTCAACAAGTATAAATGACGTGTGGCGCGCGAAGCTAATACATAGTGTACATTCTGTCTGTCACTATATTCATCGCTATCAACAACAATGACGGTATTGAACTCAAATCCCTTTGCTAAATAGTAGGGAAGTATCAAATGATTTCGATTGTAGATCGTATCTTCATCTTGTAAATGTTTAAAAGTCGGATGTTTATCTTTAATTTGTTCATAGATTTCCGTGCTCAGTTCTCTTGAAGGTGTGATGATTGCAATTTGATTATCATTGTTTGTAATAATCGTTTCAATTGATTGAATTAAATCTGTGTAGTTTATATGTTGAACTTCGTCACCATCTACTGAGACAGATTCAATCGAGTTTGGCTTTATTGTATTTAAATATTCGTTGATTTGATTTGTCGAACGATACGATTGAACTAAATATTTTTGCACTTGATTCTTAAGATTTAAAGGATCGATTGCTGCCGGATGTAAGCGTTGGTTTAAGTCACCAAGGCTCGTAAATGTTGCACGTGAAAAATATGTTTTTAATGCTTTGAACTGAACGTTTGAGTAGTCTTGGACTTCATCGACAAGGACATGTCTGATATGGGTATCACGGACATCTGTGATGTACATGATTATAAGTAACATTGGTCCAAGGTCTTCATACTTATAGTTATTTTGTTTAATAGAATCAATGGTTTCTAATCTTGTGTTCTTGTGTGTCAATGAGTTGATATAGATGTTTTCGATATGAACGAAACGATAGTGCAGAATCATACGATGTACTTTTTTGTACATTTTAACGGCCTTTTTATGAGCTTCTTGTTTTAGCTCATGATCTTCGCCGATGTATTTGTCGCTTTCTTTCATTTCATTATAGAGTGATTGTGTCTTCAATTTAACGCGGTTGTTTACCATTTTAATGAGCTTTTTACGCATATCAAAGATACGAGCACGGATGTTTACACTATTTGCATACTGATAAAAATCATGTTTGAGTTGTTCTCTACTGATAAGAGCACCTTCATCTGACATCAGTGTTCTAAAGTACATATTTTTGTGTGTAAGATTGAAGAGGTATTCTTCAAGATGTTCTAAATAGAACATACTATTTTTATATTTATAGCTCGTGTGATCTTCAATTTCCAACCGTCTCATGTTTTCTGTTAAGCCTTCAAATTTTCTGCTACGCAAGTAAGGTATTTTATTTTTAATGGTAAAGAAAGTTGAGCTCTCTACATTGTCTTCTCCTAGCTCTGGTAATACATCTGAAAGATAGTCATTGAATACTTCATTTGGGTTGAGCAACAGAATTTTATCTGCGGATAATGAGTCTCTATGATGGTAGAGTAAATAGGCAATGCGTTGCATTGCAAGTGACGTTTTACCGCTTCCTGGCGGACCAAAGACGAGTGTATCTTGTGCCAATGGTTGACGAATAATGACGTTTTGCTCTGCTTGAATCGTCGTGACGATATTCTTAAGTTTTGTTTGAGATGTATCTGTTAATAAGCGCTGCAGCACTTCATCTCCGATATACATATCACTATCAAACATATTTAGTAGTTTAGAATTTTCGATTATAAATTGTCTGCGTTCTGAAACATTCGCTTCAATCGTATCCCCGTTCGGTACTTTATAAGATAGTTGTCCAATAATATTTTCATAGAACAATCCAGCAACTGGTGTTCGCCAATCATATATCAGTATATTGTGATCATCATCTCTAAATGTCATGTTGCCGATGTACACTTCTTCATTATCAATAATTAGTTTTCCGAAGTACGGTTTGTTAATGATTGACTGGAGGAATTCAAGTAACTCTGAAGTACGTGTAAACTGCATTTCTTTGATACGGATATTTGGCAATTCAGACATGAAGTCCATGATGTCTCCGTCTTCATAGTCAACAACGTTGGAATAACTCTCAACCATCTCTGCTCGCGACTCTATTATTTCGGCTGTTTGAGATGCTCTATGCCGTGTTATTTTATTGAAATAATTATTAATAAAATTAACCATATTCTCTAGATGATTAACTTCTTGTTCAAATGATTTTTTCATCGTCATTCCCCCCGTAAGGCATTATACTACGACTTAATAATATATATCAGTCTATAATTTTTTGGAAATATAATGTATAATAGTAGTTGTAAAAAGTATTGAATGCGCATAGCCACATACGCTCAAAACGTCTGTGGTATTTTTATGCTATTTTGATTAATTGTCAAAGAATTAACCCATCATATATAATAACAACAATTGTAATAACATAAAAAGGTGATTAACTTATGAAGAAAACATTATCTATACTTGCTGTGTTGTCTCTAGGTACCGCGACTTTTATTGCTGCTGAAAACGAATTTCTAGAGAATGTCGCTTATGCGCAAGAGGATGAAGAAGTTGAAGAAGATGTTGATGAGGAAGTATCTGAAGAAGAGGAAGAAGACGAAGATACTGTTGTAGATGAAGAAGACGAGGAAGATGAAGAAGACGAGGAAGAAGTAGACCCACAACTCGGACAGAAATTATTTGCTGCATTTACACAACATTCTGCAGTAGAAAATTACTTGTTTGATATTTATGGACTTGAAAATAATACAACGCAGTATTTGGATGATCAATACCAAGTCGAAATGCCGAAGTTTTATCCGAATCAATATTTAGTTAAAACGACGCAATTTGATGAATTTGCTGAAGTTCCAGAAGGCATGGAATTTTATCTTGTGTTACCGAATAAAATAAATGAACAGGTTGTTTACGGCTTCAATGAAGATGTTGCAATCGTGTTTGTAAATCCACCGTTCATTCCTTTATATTCGAGTATGATTTCTAATGGGGTCGAGTTTGATAGTGAAACGTTACTTGCGAATAATCTAGAACTTTCAGAAGATGCGCTTGATCGCATCGTATTTTCACCGACAAACTTTGAAACTGAAAATTTAAACAATGAAAACTTTGCAAAAGTTTGGAAGTTAGTTAAAGGTGATGATGTCGCTGAGGATGAAGTATTCGAAGTGAGACGTGACTTACAGTACGTAAACTCTGACTTGAGAAACAATTCTTATATTTATCCGGATAATACGTTTGAGATTCGTGCAACAACATCTGAAGATAATTTAGTATTCACGATACAACCTGATGGTGGCATTATGGTGTATCCTGATGTGCCTTATATTGTCGTAGAATCTGATGTCGATTCTGTCGAAGCAACGAAAGCAGTGCTCGAAAATCATGAGATGTACCACGTCTCTGAAGTATCTGATATCGATGTGTCTGATATTGTTGATCAGTTTCAGTAAATAATATAATAGACCTTATTATCTCAAAAAAGTAGATAATAAGGTCTTTTTGTTGTTCTATGACTCAAATTTCTTGTAAATGGCTGCTGCATCTATTGTATGTGATTCAATTTCTTCTTTAGCGTAGTATTTACCGTTTAGAACGATGCCATAGATATCCATGAGGTGATCAAAAGAATCTAGTGGATTATTATTAAGTATGACGTAGTTCTCATGTTTACCGATTACCTCCATTGGCATTACAGTAGCACGATGTAAAACTTCACTAGGAGAGAGTCCCAGTTCGTTAAAGATATTCATCTCTTCAATCATGCTGTAACCAGGATAGTTCCAAAATCCTGCAGGTGCATCGGTACCGATATAGACTTTCCCACTCATATCGATATAGCGCTTTGTGATGATTTTCATCACTGCATATTCCCATTCGGCGTAGCGTTTATAATTTGACGTTCGTGATGGTTCTAGTTTCTCGAACATTTCATCTAATGTGACGTTTTGATCTTGTCGAATTTTATCGACAAGGTTAGTGTTAGGGACAGTGATTTTTCCAAATGCATTTTTACGGTACAGTGATAATGTAGGCACGATTACGACATCATTTTCTTTCAACACATCGAGTGTTTTATTTAGAACGTCAGAATCTAAATCGACATCTTGATTTAAGAACATTTCGTTAAAATCACCAGGTTTATATTCACGATATAAACATTGGATAATACCTGACGCGTGTTCTAGATATTTCACGCCGACAGAGACAGCATGTAACGCATCGGTATTTTCTTGTGCATGAATGAGATCGGCCGCAACTTCTAACCCAAGTTGTTTTGCTTGGTTCACGACTGCGACTAAAACATCTGTTTCAATATTCCCATATACTTTTATAAATTTTGCCCCTTGTGCGTGAAGTTCTTTTACGGTGTTCATTGCTTCCTCAATATCGTTTGTCGCAATGTGTCCTTCACCACTCGGTCCCCAAAGTCCGGGCTCGCCATCGATCATTTTATATGTTGGGAAAATATTTGGACTCACTTCATCAATGGAATTGATGAGTTCATACATGCCTGCAGTATTTCTTACGTTAGTTATTGATGAAAGCAAATAGTATTTCGCATAAAAAGGACTGATGTGCGTATGCATGTCTGTCAGACCAGGAATAATATATTTATTTTGCGCATCGATTGTTACTTCTTCATTTGAGTTGATTGTTAATGTTTGTTGTTTGAAAGACTTAATGTCAGGATCAAATACGTAACCATTGGTGATTGTTATCATGCTAATCCCTCTTGTCTTCATTATCATATTGAGATTCAACGCGTGCACGTACTTTATCGATTATTTCGTCGCGGCTATTTTTCTTGCCACCTTTTCTCGTTTGACGGAACAAATAAAAGGCATATAAAATCAAAGCAGCACCGACGAATGATGAGAATAGTGCGGTCTGGTTATCCACTTGTAAGAAACTGATACCAGATGCAAAAAAAATAACACCGAAAAGCAAGATGATAGGTGCAAATACTTTTTTCATAGAACGTTCCTCTCTATGTTTATTATTAATTCATTTTAACATGAATTTGCGTGCCAATGAGCATTGTTCATAGTCGCGTAAACGGATTTGCACGCCAATGAGAGGAGCTCATAGTCCGTTAAATTGATTTGAACGCCAATGAGAGTAGCTCATAGTCCGTTAAATTGATTTGCACGCCAATGAGACTCTCTCATAGTCAACCAAACGGTATTTCACGAATAAAATAATTTATAATACATCCTCTGACAGTTGAATATGTATAATAGATGTAATGAATGCTTTAAAGGAGTTTTTTATATGAATAAGTTTGATGAAATGATACTCGTTGTGAAACGAGATGTGTTATTTAACAATGAAAGCAATGCATTCCATGGTTTTTTAAGTGACCAAGAGCCTAAATTCAAAGCGATTGAAAAGACGTTGGATACGTACGAAACAAAGCGTCGTGGTGATATGGAAGAGGATCCGACTTTTAAACAACTCGTCAGTTATTGTCTGCTCGTGAATGAGCGTAATGAAGTGCTCGTATATGAGCGTCTTTCTGGTGGTGGTGAAACACGCTTACATGGCAACATGTCAATCGGTGTCGGTGGTCATATGAATGACTTCAGCAATGCTGGTAAATTTGAAGATCAAATGTTAGAGAACACATATCGAGAATTGGAAGAAGAAGTTGGTTTACATCAGGATGATGTTGTCGGCATGCAAACTCTGGGGCTAATCAATGATGATACGAATGAGGTAGGGCAAGTACATATCGGTGTCGTGTTTAAGGTCGATGTTAAAAGTGAACACATATCAGCAGTAGAATCGGATACACTTCGCATAGATTGGGTAGACCCTAAAGCATTCGGGGATTTGGATAATTACGAGACTTGGAGTGCACTGATTATCGATGCACTCTACAAATCATAGTATGCAGTCTCATCCAAAATTTAAAGCGAAGTTTGAAAGAGATTTAAAAGCGCTATATGCTGATAAAAAATACGAGGAATTTATTAAGGGATTTCGGCAGTATAAGAAGTTGAATACACCAGATGACACACTTGTCATTTACTATTACGAGTCGCTGATGCACGAACGTTTGTATTTTATTGTCGTTAACTATGCATTGGAACGCATGCATGAAGGTGAAGGTAACTATGAAGACAACACCGAATACATGTTAAAAGCGATGTTAGAGGATAAACGCTACGAGGAAATTATTGATTTCTCCAATCACCTAATGCGTGAAGACATTCCGCATCGATTTCGAATGATGATTCAAGAAATACGACAGGATGCAACGCACGCAATTGAAGACATGCAGCGTGAAAGATCAACTAAGCTTAAGAAAAAAGAAGTGATTGATGATTTAATTGATAACAAAACATTCATTAAGTATTCTGATGAGCACAAACTAAATTTTCTTAAAAAGATTATAGAACAAGAGACAGATAGTTATCGAGAATTAGTACGTGATTTGATACCAAGTACATCAAGCAATATGGTGATCACGATGATGTTAATATATTTGAAGACGATTGATGACAATGAATCACTAGAAGTATCAAAAGATGATCACGCGTTGACAGTTACTCCTAGAGAATTGCCAGTACTTGAAGAAACACGTCTCGGCGGTGGTGTGCGTCAAGCAATAAACGATAAAATAGAATCACAAGCTCCTGATTTAGTCGATGTTATGGATGCATTAGTCATCGGTGTATTAATGCAAGTATATCCGTTTGATCCACCGTTTGATGATGATGAATTGGTCAATGGATTTGTTACTTTAGGATTAGAAATGGTAAATATCCCACATGATTATGAAACTGACGAAAGTGTTCTCGAATGGATTAAAAAACACATGTAATCCTCATGGTTGTATTAGCAATACCATATGTTATAATGTTTAAGTTGAATAAAAGTATTAGTATTTATGGAGGAATTTTGATGACTCAAAAATGGGAAAAACATGAAGGTAATGAAGGTACGTTAACATTTACAGTACCAAGTGAAGACTTTGAAAAAGGATTAGACGAAGCATTTAAGAAAGTATCTAAAGATGTTTCTTTACCAGGATTCAGAAAAGGTAAGATTCCACGCAAAATGTTCGAAAGTCGTTTTGGTGTAGAATCACTTTATCAGGATGCTTTGGACTTCGTATTGCCAGATGCTTATAGAAAAGCTATCGATGCAGAAGATATCAATCCAATTGATCAACCTGAAATTGATATCGAAGAAATCGAACGCGGTAAAGATGTCGTTCTTACTGCGAAAATCCAAATCGAACCTGAGGTTAAGCTCGGTGAATACAAAGGATTAAAAGTAGACGAATTAGATACAGAAGTAACTGATGAAGATGTTGAGAACGAAATCAACGCAATGTTAGAGTCACATTCTGATATGGTCATCAAAGAAGATGGCGAAATCGAAAATGGCGACCTCGTAAAATTTGATTTCGATGGTTACGTTGATGGTGAAGCATTCGATGGTGGAAAAGCAGAAGATTATGAATTAGAAATCGGTTCTGGTAACTTCATTCCTGGATTCGAAGAAGGCATGCTTGGCTTAAAAGTTGATGATGAAAAAGATGTTCTCGTGACATTCCCTGAGGACTACCATGCAGAGCATTTAGCTGGTAAAGAAGCAACGTTTAAAGTTAAAGTGCATTCAATCAAAGCGAAGGAAGTACCGGAGCTTGATGAAGAACTATTAAAAGAATTAGATAAGGATGTTTCTTCAGTAGAAGAACTCCGCGAATCAGTGCTTAAAGATTTACAAGCAGAAAAAGAAACTGCGCGCGATAACAAGTTAAGAGAAGATTTGATCATGCTTGCATCAGATAATTCAGAGGTAGATATTCCTGAAGTGATGGTAAAGAATGAAACAGATCGGATGGTTCAAGAATTTTCTCAAAACTTAGCACAACAAGGCTTAAACTTTGAAATGTATCAACAATTCTCTGGTCAAGATGAGAAAGCACTTCGTGAGCAAATGAAAGATGATGCGAGAAAACGTGTGAAAACGAACCTTACATTAAAACAAATTGCAATAGATGAAAACTTCGAAGTGACTGACGAGGAGTTAAATGCAGAAGCTGAAAAGATGGCGACGCAGTTTAACATGAGTGTTGAAGATATCAAACGCACGCTCGGTGATCTTTCGATGTTAAAAGATGACTTAAGATTACAAAAGGTTGTTTCATTATTAGTAGATTCACGTGAACAGTAATTAAAACGATGCTCTGTAGCGTATGTTACAGGGCATTTATTGTGTGCATATTGTTTGAAAAGTAGCATGTGATATTGTATGATTTGTAGAATGAAAAAGAGGTGTTCATGTGTTTAAATTTAACGATGAAAATTCAAATTATACATGTTCCTTCTGTGGTAAGACGGAAGAACAAGTAAAGAAGTTATTTGCAGGTAGCGGTGTGTACATCTGTAACGAATGTGTAGACACATGTCGCGAAATGTTAGAAGAAGAGTTTAAGCATGAGCGTTCATATACATTAGAAGAAATTCCAAAACCGAAGGAAATTCTTGAGAGATTAAATGATTATGTTATCGGTCAAGAAAAGGCGAAGCGTGCACTCAGTGTCGCTGTATATAACCACTATAAGAGAGTCAATCAACAAGTCGATGACGATGTTGAAATCTCTAAAAGTAACATTGCCTTAATCGGTCCGACAGGAAGTGGTAAAACACTACTTGCTCAAACGCTTGCTAGAACACTCAATGTACCATTTGCGATTGCAGATGCAACGAGCTTAACAGAAGCAGGATATGTAGGTGACGATGTAGAAAATATTCTACTTCGTTTAATTCAAGCAGCCGATTATGATGTTGATCGTGCTGAAAAAGGTATTATTTATGTCGATGAAATCGATAAAATTGCACGTAAGAGTGAGAATACGTCAATCACACGTGACGTCAGTGGTGAAGGTGTACAACAAGCATTGTTAAAAATTCTTGAAGGCACAACTGCAAACGTACCACCTCAAGGCGGACGTAAGCATCCAAATCAAGAGACAATTCAAATTGATACGACAAACATTCTATTTATCCTCGGCGGTGCATTCGATGGTATGGAAGAAATCATTTCACGTCGTCTAGGTAGTAAAGTGATTGGTTTTGGTAGCGGTGAAAAAGTCGATCGTGATGAAATATTATCAAAAGTACGTCCAGATGACTTGCAAGCTTATGGTTTAATACCTGAATTTATCGGTCGCGTACCAATTATCTCTCACTTAGAAGAGCTTGATGTTGAATCATTAAAAGCGATTTTAACTGAGCCGAAAAATGCACTTGTTAAACAGTATAAGAAGATGCTAGAACTTGATGATGTTGAATTGGAATTTGACAACGATGCACTCGACGCAATTAGTGAACTCGCTATTGAGCGTAAAACTGGTGCACGCGGTTTACGTTCGATTATCGAAGAACGCATGGTAGATATTATGTTTGATGTCCCATCAAATAATGATATTGCATCAATTAAAATTGTCAGAGGTACAATTGAAAATGATGAAACACCATTGCTATTCGACAAAGAGGGTAAACAAATTGATTTAAATCCTAAGAAAAGTGCTTAAATAGATGAGCTGTCTAAATAACATTTAGACAGCTTTTTAAGTATGGAGAGGTGAATATATGAAAATTAACCCGAATAACGTAGATATAATTATATCCGCAGTATCTAGCAAGCAATATCCAGAAATGAATCTACCAGAAATCGCTTTAAGTGGTCGGTCAAATGTCGGGAAATCTTCTTTTATAAATACAATTGTTGGTAGAAAGAGTTTGGCTAGAACTTCCTCGAAACCAGGTAAAACCGTGACATTAAACTTTTTTAATATCGATGATCAATTCATCTTCGTCGATGTCCCCGGGTATGGCTATGCAAAACAATCGAAAAAAGATCGTGAAAAATGGGGCAAATTCATCGAGGAATATATTACCGAACGTGAGCCGTTGGCAGCTGTTATTCAACTCATCGATTTAAGACATCCTCCAACTCAAGATGATGTGATGATGTATAACTTTTTAAAGCACTATCAATTGCCAGTATTGGTCGTATGCACGAAGATGGATAAAATACCACGTTCAAAAGTCGACAAACATATAAAAATTATAAAAGAGAAGATTGATTTTGATCCGAATGATGTAATCCTTCCGTTTTCATCTGTTGATAAGAAAAATATGGATAAAGTGTTGGATGTAATCAGTAACATCATAGAGTAAAAATAGACAAATTGTGAAAACTGCATGTTTAGTATGTTCTTAGACATATTTTACATGCAGTTTTCATTTTTTCTTTGATAAAATAGAAACATCATTAAAGGAGTGATTTTATGTACTTCATTGCGCTAAGTGTGAATTATAAACAAGCGAGTGTTGATGAACGCGAAAAAGTTTCATTTCAAGATTCACAACTTTCCGATGCATTACATACATTGCGTACACAAAAAAGTATACTTGAAGCATGTCTTTTATCGACGTGTAACCGAACTGAAGTGTATGTTGTCGCAGATCAACTACATACAGGAAAATATTATAGCCAACAATTTTTAGCAAATTATTTTGGATTAGACATTGAAGCGATTAAACGCATTACCACGGTGCGTACAGAAGATGATGCAATCGAGCATTTGTTCCGAGTGACAGCTGGACTCGATTCGATGGTATTAGGTGAGACACAAATACTTGGCCAAATTCGAGATGCGTTTTTACTGGCACAAGTAGAAGGCACGACAGGTACTGTTTTTAATCGACTGTTTCAAAATGCCATTACGATTGCAAAACGCGGTCATCATGATACAGAAATTTCAAAGAACTCAGTGTCTATATCTTATGCAGCAATAGAACATATTAAATCACAAGTTAAAGAATTAACAGATTCACGAATTCTTGTCGTCGGTGCAGGTGATATGGCAGAGCAATCATTATTAAACCTCAGTGCGACTGGTGCAAAAAATGTTATCGTATTAAATCGTACAGTGGAAAATGCGGCCAAACTTGCGGGACAATTTGGTTATCAGAGTGCTTCGTTAAACGATATTGAGGAATTACTTGTAGACGCCGATATCGTTGTGTCATCGACTGCAGCAGAAGATTTCGTAATTACTAAGGATATGCTGAATAGTAAAAGGGATAACACAAATCCACTGATGTTAATGGATATAGCATTGCCAAGAGATATTGAACCAGAAATTTCAGAATTGGCGCATGTTACACTGTTTAACGTAGATGATTTGGAACATATTATCGATGAAAACCTTGCGCTCCGTAAAAATGAAGCGAAGAAAATTGAAGCGATGATAGTTGAAGCGATGGATACATTTAAAGAATGGATAAAAATGCTCGGTGTCGTACCGGTGATACAAGCCATGCGTTCACGTGCACTGGATATACAAGAATCAACGTTTGAGAGTTTGAACAGAAAACTACCGGATTTAAATGAGCGAGAAAAGAAAGTCATTTCTAAACATATGAAGAGCATCATCAATCAGATGTTAAAAGATCCGATCATGTACACGAAAGAATTAGCTGATCAACCGAATCGTAAACTACAACTCGCAGAAATTGAGAAGATGTTTAACATTGAAGAACGCGTGCATGAACTGAAAGAGGAAGAAAAGAAAAAACTAGAGAAGGTACTAACGACCGTACTTTAAATGTTCAATTAACTAGATTGGAGATAAACAATGAAGAAAATCGTAGTTGGCTCACGTCGCAGTGAGCTTGCATTGACACAAGCAAATCAGTTTTTAGATACTGTGAAAGCAGCGTATCCAGAAGTTGAAATTGAAATTAAAGAAATCGTCACGAAAGGTGATAAAATACTTGATGTCCAACTTTCTAAAGTGGGCGGAAAAGGTTTGTTTATAAAAGAAATTGAACAAGCTTTATTAGATGGTGAAATCGACATTGCCATTCACAGTATGAAAGATGTTCCGAGTGAATTACACGAAGATTTGACCATTGCTTGCGTACCACCGCGTGAAGATATGCGGGATGCATTTGTATCGACGGATCACGTTTTATTTAAAGATCTACCTGCAGGCAGTGTTGTTGGAACGAGTAGTTTAAGAAGAAAAGCACAACTGCTTGGTTTAAGAGATGATATTGAAGTCAAATGGATACGTGGAAACATTAATACACGTCTTGGTAAGATGAGAGATGGCGAATACGATGCAATTATTTTAGCTGCAGCAGGTATTAAGCGCATGGGTTGGGAAGATATCGTAACGGAGTATTTTAGTCCTGAAGAATTTATTCCTGCAGTTGCTCAAGGTGCACTCGGTGTTGAGGTACGAAAAGAAAATAGAGAATTACTAGACATGTTGAAAACATTAGAGGATGCAGAAGACCGCACATGTGTCACTGCTGAACGTACGTTCTTGAATCGTATGGATGGAAGTTGTCATGTGCCAATCGGCGGTTATGCAACATTTGAAGATGAAGAATTGTATTTGACTGGTCTGATTATGGACAATGAAGGCACAGTCAAATACGTCGTTAAAAAATCACATGACAATCCCGTTGAACTGGGTAACATCGTTGCAGATGAGATGGAGAAAATTGGCGCAAAAGCACTGTTAGATGAAATCAATGATGAAGCGTAAGCCAGTCGTCTTTATAACGGGTACACACAGTGATGCTTTGAATGATAACAACATGCTAGATTTATGGTGGTTACCTGTAATTAAAACGGAAATTTTATCGTTTGATAAAATCGTTTTAAAAGAATCATTTGATTGGATCATATTTACGAGTCGGAATGCAGTTGAATATTTCGTACCTTTTATGGACAGAGTTAAGGTTAAAAATATCGCATCGATTGGCAGTAAAACAAGTCATGAGTTAAAAACACATGATATCGAACCAAATTTTGAAAGTGAAGTCTTTTCACAAGAAGGCTTTATCGATAAGTTTCCAGTGGAGAAGGGATTAAAGATTCTCTATCCAGCAAGTCAAAATCGACGTCCGAAATTGGAAAATTATTTACGCGGAAAAGCGTGTGATATCACTTCAATTGATTTATATCGACCGGTAGATAATATCGAGTCGATTCATTATTTGTTCGACAATTTACATCGTGCTGACGCATTAACATTTGCTTCGCCTAGTGCTGTCCGTGCAATAATGGAAAATCCGCTGATGACAGATGAAATGCGAGAAATATTAAACGATAAAATTCTCGTTTGCATCGGTCCAGTCACAAATAGTGTACTGGAATCATACGGGTTTAAATCTAGCTATCCAGATGTCCATACGAATGAAGAAACAATAAAATTATTATGTAAACTTATAGAGGTGTCCTAATGCAATTTGATAGACATAGAAAATTAAGAACATCGTCTTATATGCGAGATTTAGTGAGAGAAACACATTTGAGAAAGTCAGATTTAATCTATCCGATATTTGTTGTAGAAGCACCAGATATAAAAAAAGAAGTGTCGAGTATGAAGGGTGTTTATCAGATATCTTTAAATCTACTCGAAAAAGAGTTAAAAGAAGTATATGAACTCGGCATAAAATCTGTTATCTTCTTTGGAATACCAAATCACAAAGATGCTGTCGGTAGTGGGGCATATGATCCAGATGGTATCGTACAAGAAGCATGTAAACTCAGTAAAAAATTATATCCAGACCTAATCGTCATTTTAGATACTTGTTTATGTGAATACACAGATCATGGTCACTGTGGGTTGATACATCCAGAAACAAAAGATGTGGATAATGATTCAACGCTACCATTACTCGTGAAAACGGCTGTTTCTCAAGCACAAGCGGGTGCTGATATTATTGCACCATCAAATATGATGGATGGTTTTGTCGTTGAAATTAGACAAGGGTTAGATGAAGCAGGTTTCGCTCACGTACCAATTATGAGCTACGGTATTAAATACGCATCTAAGTTTTACGGTCCATTTCGTGATGCAGCAGAGAGCACACCTTCGTTCGGTGATCGACGCACGTATCAAATGGACCCAGCAAACCGACTTGAGGCAAATCGCGAACTTCACAGTGATTTAAATGAAGGTGCAGATATGATGATTGTCAAGCCTGCACTGAGCTATTTAGATATCATTCGAGATGTGAGAAACGATACAAATATCCCAATTGTTGCTTATAATGTTAGTGGTGAGTATGCGATGACAGTCAATGCGATTGAAGCTGGTTTGTTAGACAAATCAGTCATTATAGAACAGCTCGTTTCCATGAAGCGTGCAGGTGCCGATTTAATTATTACGTATTTCGCGAAA
The DNA here is from genome assembly GCA_020741755.1 of Aliicoccus persicus. Taxonomy (GTDB): domain Bacteria; phylum Bacillota; class Bacilli; order Staphylococcales; family Salinicoccaceae; genus Aliicoccus; species Aliicoccus persicus_A. The sequence goes on from DYYI01000038.1 coordinate 18,040, forward strand.
GAAGTATGTTCGATGATTGATAGAGGAGAGTATAACAATGAATGAACAATCAAAAGCACTTTATGAAAAAGCAGTTGATTTAATGCCTGGTGGTGTGAACTCGCCTGTGCGTGCATTTAAAGCGGTCGGAGGTGACCCTGTGTTTATCGATCGTGGTGAAGGTGCACGCATCTATGATGTAGACGGTAACGAATATATCGATTATGTGCTAAGTTATGGTCCACTAATTCTAGGACATGCAGACGATAAAGTCATAGAAGATGTGACAGAAACTGCGAAAAAAGGAACGAGTTTTGGTGCGCCAACTGCACTTGAAAATAAACTCGCAGAACTTGTCATCGAGCGTGTGCCATCAATAGAAATGTTAAGAATGGTATCTTCAGGTACTGAAGCAACACTTGCAGCTTTGCGTTTAGCACGCGGTTACACAGGGCGCGATAAAATTCTTAAATTTGAAGGATGCTATCATGGCCATAGTGATTCACTACTAATCAAAGCAGGTAGTGGTGTGGCAACGCTTGGCTTACCAGATTCTCCAGGTGTTCCTGAAGGGATTGCTCAAAATACGATTACTGTGCCTTACAACGATAAAGAAAGTTTACAAGTCGCATTCGATAAGTTTGGTTCTGAAATAGCAGCCGTTATCGTTGAGCCAGTGGCTGGAAACATGGGTGTGGTACCACCTGTCGATAATTTCTTACAATTTGTGCGTGATATAACGAATGAAAATGGCACAGTGCTTATTTTTGATGAAGTTATGACTGGATTTAGAGTCGGTTACAATAGTGCACAAGGTTACTTTGGAATTACGCCAGACCTTACGTGTTTAGGTAAAGTCATCGGTGGTGGTTTACCAGTCGGCTGTTACGGTGGTAAACGTGAAATTATGAATCACATCGCGCCTCTCGGCAGCGTCTACCAAGCAGGTACATTGAGTGGTAACCCAATTGCAATGCAAGCCGGGATATCAACGTTGTCTCAACTTGATGAAAAGAGTTATGATCACTTTAATCATTTAGGTGACTTATTGGAACGCGGTTTAACAGATGTATTTTCTAAACATAATGTACCTCTGACGATAAATCGAGCAGGTTCAATGATTGGCTTCTTCTTGAACGGCGGTCCTGTACAAAATTTTGAACAGGCAAATAGCAGTGATTTGGCATTATACGGTCGATTATTCAAAGCGTTATTATCACATGGTGTATATTTAGCACCAGCTCAATTCGAAGGCATGTTCTTGTCAACAAAACATACAGAAGCTGACATTGAGAAAACAATTGCTGCATTTGACGCAGCGCTGAATGATATTTTAAACTAATTGATGATTTCATGAATTTTGCTATTCATATTGTGTTTATTTCATGTATAATGAAGTAAATGATGTTGATTTGGAGGATGAGCTATGTCTAATCGTAGACCTTTAACAGATAAAGAAATTGCACTGCAAGGCAAAAAGGATGAAGAAAAAATATTTGCCGATGGACAAGGTAGACCAATGGTTAATATGGGTTCAAAAGGAAGTTTCGGAAACCCAGTGATTTGGATGATGGTCATTGCTAGTGTTGTAATTTTATTACCAATACTAATCTATCATATTAGTCCAGGTGGAGATTTAGGTGGCGGTGAGAACACTGCTGGTGCTGGCGGAGATTCTGGAACAGAAGAAGTTGCTGAATCAGATGAGGAAGCAGTAAGCGGTGAATTCGATGCAATCGCATTTGCTCGTGACAACTGTGCATCATGTCACGGACAAGATTTAACTGGTTCTATGGGACCAAGCATTTTAGGTTTAGATGTTGATACATTTGAAACTGCAGTAAGAGAAGGACCAGGTGCAATGCCTGAATATTCTACTGATCAAATTAGTGATGAAGATTTAGCTTTCATGGCTGAGTATTACTCAGGTCAATAATATTTTCTATTCGGACTAGTTCACGCTAGTCCTTTTTTCTTTAATGTCTGGAGTCGAAGAGATGAGAAAAAGAGATATTGCGAATATAATCATATTAATTCTAATCTCACTGGCCGTATCCATAATGCTCGATTGGTTCGGCATGGTGTTGCCGTACCTATTCGGTGCGCTTATAACCGCCGTATTATATACGAAGTTTATTTCGAACGACTTCAAATACCCAACATGGTTACAAAGTGTTGGGTTATTGATAATTGGACTGGAAATCGGTTCGTCATTTAGAAAGGACTCTCTTTCTGAATTACTTGATGATGCATTCAACATCGTCTTGATTACAATCTTCGTCGTACTGCTGAGCATTGGTCTAGCATTAATATTCAAACGATTGACTGGAAGTACGATTGAAACTGCAATTTTATCGTCAATTCCAGGTGCACTTTCTCAAATGCTTGTCATGGCTGAAGAGGACAAACGCGCAGATTTGTTACTCGTTACCATTACACAGACGTCTCGCATTATTTTAGTTGTCGTTTTCGTTCCATTCATCGCTTCCTTTTTTACAGAAAATAATGGTGATCCATCTGCTGTTATGGAATCAATCGCACCATTTACGACGCTCGGTCCGTTAAGCAATGCAATACTTATTGTAGTGGCACTGATTATCACGTACTTTTTATCTAAAATTAACTTTGCTGCACCGATCATTATCGGTCCGGTTTTAGCAAGCGTCATATGGAACTTTACGACAGAAATTGATTTTACAATGGATATGGAACTTATGTATGCCGCACAAATATTATTTGGGATTAAGATTGGTATTCAAATTAGATCATTAATTACAGAATTAAATACGAAAACAATGATGGCGATGCTGTTACATAATGTACTATTAATCATTGGTACGTTAATAATCGTTGTCATTTATATGATGTTTACTACTCACAACTTCAACAACTTATTCCTATCGGCTGCACCGGGTGGTATCGGACAAATTATCATTGTTGCGAGTGAGATGGGCAGCGATATTGCAATGATTTCCACGTATCATCTCTTTAGAATATTTTTTATTATTTTACTTGTTGCACCAATGGTCAGTTGGTATTTGAAGTGGACGCGTAAAAAGGCAGAAAGACATAACTAGCAATTGCAAAAGTTGACTAAATGTATTATTATAATTTTAACTTTATATAGAAGCATAGAAGAGTAAGGTTTGATTGGAACTTAGAGAATATGTGGTGGTGCAAACATATCGATATCAAAATCTGAATGTAATCTATGATCAATCTTTTCTGAATGAAGTAGGAAAAGACGTGACATAAGCGTTAATTATGCATTGAGTTGTAATACGATCATGTATTAAATTTAGGTGGTACCGCGGAAACTTTCGTCCTATGTGTTTAGGGATGGAAGTTTTTTTATATTGTTTTATGAGAGGATGAAAGTTATGGATATGTCTACAAAGTATAATCCAAAAGAAGTTGAACAAGGGAAATATGAGCGTTGGCTAGAAGCTGGTTACTTTAAAGCAGACGTCTCAAGCGATAAAGAACCATTTACAGTTGTTATTCCGCCACCAAACGTGACGGGGAAACTGCATCTTGGACACGCATGGGACAACACATTACAAGATATCATCACGCGTATGAAACGCCTTCAAGGCTACGAAGTACTTTTCCTTCCAGGCATGGACCATGCAGGCATTGCAACACAAGCAAAAGTTGCGGAAAGACTGCGCAAAGAAGGTATAGAAATAAAAGACTTAACACGTGAAGAATTTTTGGAACAAACGTGGAAATGGAAAGAAGAGTATGCAAGTTTCATTCGTGAATCTTGGGCAAAGTTTGGACTCGGACTAGATTATAGCCGTGAGCGTTTTACGTTAGATGAGGGGCTGTCTAAAGCGGTAAATAAAATTTTCGTTGATTTATATAATAAGGGATTAATTTACCGTGGTGAGTACATCATCAACTGGGACCCTTCAACTCAAACTGCACTGAGTGATATAGAAGTCATTCATAAAGAAGTTGAAGGTAACTTCTATCATGTTAAATATGAACTTGAAGATGGTGGTCATGTAGAAATCGCGACGACGCGACCTGAAACGATGTTAGGTGATACAGCAATCGTCGTAAACCCTGAAGATGATCGCTACAAAGATCTTATCGGAAAGTATGCCATCTTACCAATCGTCGGACGAAAGTTACCGATCATTGCTGACCGTTACGTCGATATGGAATTCGGTACAGGTGTAATGAAAGTTACGCCTGCACATGACCCCAATGACTTCGTTTTAGGGGAGACACACAATTTAGAGCGTATCAATGTGATGCATGAGGACGGCAGCATTAATGAACTCGGTGGACAATATGAAGGATTGGATCGTTTCGAATGTCGTAAACAACTCGTTAAAGATTTAGAAGCAGCGGGTCACATGATCAAAATAGAGTCACATGTCCATTCGGTTGGTCACTCGGAGCGTTCAAATGCCATCGTTGAACCATACTTATCAACACAGTGGTTTGTACGCATGGACCCACTTGCTGAGAAGGCGCTAGAAAACCAAGATACCGACCAAGCAATTAAATTTGTTCCTGAACGCTTTGAAGGTACATTCAGTCGTTGGATGAAAGATATAAAAGACTGGGTGATTTCACGCCAATTGTGGTGGGGACATCAGATTCCAGCGTGGTATCACAATGAAACAGGGGAGATTTACGTTGGTGAAACACCACCTGAAGACTTGGAAAACTGGACACAGGATGAAGATGTTTTAGATACATGGTTCTCTAGTGCGCTATGGCCATTTTCCACACTCGGATGGCCAGATGACACTGAAGATATGAAAAAATTCTTCCCGACAAATGTTCTAGTTACGGGCTATGACATCATCTTCTTCTGGGTGGCACGCATGATTTTCTCTTCTCTGGAACAGACGGGTCAAAAACCATTTGATGATGTATTGTTACATGGTTTAGTACGGGACGATCAAAACCGTAAGATGTCTAAATCTCTTGGTAACGGTGTCGATCCACTCGATGTGATTGAAGACTATGGTGCAGACGCACTGCGTTATTACTTAGCTACAGGCTCAACACCAGGTCAAGACATAAAATTCTCTAATGAGCGGGTCGAATCTGTTTGGAACTTTATCAATAAGATTTGGAATGCTTCGCGTTTTAGTTTAATCAATATCGGTGATAACTTTACGATGGATGATATTGATCTCAGCGGTGAGAAATCACTGGCTGACAAGTGGATTCTGACTCGTTTGAATGAAACGATAGATGCGGTAACGCGACTTTCTGATAAGTATGAATTCTCTGAAGCTGGTCGTGTCCTTTACAACTTCATCTGGGATGAATTCTGTGATTGGTATATCGAAATGGCTAAAATACCGATGGCACAAGGCACTGGACAGGAACAGCAAATGACACGTTCAGTACTCCTCTATACGCTCGATAAAATTCTAAAAATGTTGCATCCATTTATGCCGTTTGTAACTGAAGAAATTTATCAGCAAATCAATGGTGAGGCATCGATTGTTGTGAGTGAATGGCCGAAGGTAGATGAGTCTCTGTCAGAACAATCTGCTAAAAAAGAGATGGCGACACTTGTTGAGATTATTAAATCAGTGAGACAGACAAGAAATGAAGTAAACACACCACTCTCTAAACCAATTGATATTTATATCGAAGTAAAAGATGAGTCTCTAAAATCACGCATTGAAGCGAACAGTCATTATATTACGCGTTTCACGAATCCTGAATCACTTGTAATCACTGAAAAAGTAACGCTTGAAGAAGAGACGAAAACAGATGTGTTATCGGACGTGACTGTCATTCTTCCACTCGCTGGACTCATCAATTTCGAGGAAGAAGTTGCACGTCTCGAGAAAGAGTTGAAGCGTTTAGATGGCGAATTAAAGCGTGTGAATGGAAAGCTAAATAATGAGAAATTCACAAGTAAAGCACCTGAGGCTGTCGTTGAAGAAGAAAGACAAAAGCGTGACAGATATACTGCACAATATGAAGAGGTCAACACGCGTTTGACTACACTAAAAAGTAGGTTATAACATGAACTATCAAGAGAGTATTGAGTGGATCCATAGTTTAGGAAAATTTGGGATAAAACCGGGACTAAAGCGAATGGAGTATATGCTCGGACGATTGAACCATCCTGAGAACAATATCGAAGGAATTCACGTGGGTGGTACAAATGGGAAAGGTTCAACCGTCGCATACTTAAGAAATGCACTTGTTGCAAATGGTTATTCAGTCGGCACATTTACATCGCCTTACATCGAGCGTTTCAATGAACGCATTTCATTGAATGGTCAACCTATTTCTGATAAAGAAATCTCAGTACTCGCAACGCGTGTCAGACCGATTGTAGAGGAATTATCTAATGAGACTAGCCTTGGTGAAGCAACGGAATTTGAAGTCATCACACTGATGATGTTTCAATACTTTGGCAAGATCAACCCTGTTGATTTTGTCATCGTTGAAGCAGGTCTTGGCGTCGCATACGATTCAACGAATGTATTTAAACCGATCATGACGATTTTGACGAGCATAGGGCTTGATCATGTGGATATTCTCGGTGATACGTTGCTTGAAATTACGAAGGACAAATCAGCGATTATTAAACCAAAAGTACCGCTCGCATTTAATGTACAAGATTCTACATGTAAGAATTACATCAATCATGTGTTGCATAACCAAGAGTCAAAAGCGATTGAGATGTCGCGTGATATCGTACTTATCCAAAATGGTGACGAGTTTGATTTTCAATATTTGAATTATGATTTTCATGATATAAAACTTAAGATGATTGGAAAACATCAGCAAGAAAATGCGGCACTTGCCATATCAAGTTTGTTGGATTTAATGCAACGCGGATGGGTAGATTTAGATCTAAATAAAATGATCTATGCCATTGAAGAGACAACTTGGGCAGGCCGTATCGAAGTAATTCAAGAAAATCCACTGATCATCATCGATGGTGCACATAACATTGAAGCGATGGAAGTATTGAAGAAAACGATGCAAGAAACATACCCCAATCGGGACATTACAGTCATGTTTTCTGCAATAAAAGGGAAGCCTGTTCAGAAAATGTTGAATATATTAGAGACATTCGCAAATCGCATGATCATTACTGAGTTTGATTTCTTTAAAAAGATGCCGATTACGCAACTCTACCAGTTATCTAACCATATCGATAAAGAGCAGGTTGAAGATTATATTCAATATATTGAAGACTTTGATGGTGATCTGTTACTTGTAACCGGTAGTCTGTACTTTATCAGTACAGTTAAACAACATTTTAATAATAAGAATTAAGAGAACAATAAAACCCGAGTATTCATTTCTATTAAAATGAATACTCGGGTTAAATATTAAACGTAAAATTGGAATTATGGACGACGAAGTGA
>DYYI01000039.1:0-29402 GCA_020741755.1 Aliicoccus persicus
CTCCTTCATTCATCTTATACTTGTCAGTTTAACAAATTCTGTATATCATATCGTTTTAAATGTGTCTAAAATCGAAAAAATAGAAGCCCACAGTTTTCGGGGCTTCTATTTCAGTTTATATTAGAAGACAAAGTCTTCATCACGAATCGCTTCGACATTCAGCGCGATGACATAGCCATCACCTTTCACACTGAAGAAGTCGTGGTTCTTTGTCGTTGTATCGAGTGCGTTCTCTATGATCGGGTTGAATGCTTTTTCTTCAAAGTATGGTTCAAACCCTAAGTTTGCTAATGCTTTGTTCGCGTTATATGTGACGTAGTTCATCACGTCTTCTGTTAAACCAATCTTATCATAAAGTGATTTTGTGTATGCTTCTTCATTCGCATATAGCTCTGTAAGTAATTCATACATCTCTTTGTCCGCACGATCTTGCTCTTCTTGAGATAGATCTCCACGCATCGATTGTGCATCCAGTCCTGTAAAGACACCGTGGATCGATTCATCAAGTAAGATTTTACGGATAATTTCACCACTTGTCACCATTCTACCTTGTCCAGCAAGGTAGAGCGGATAATAGAATCCTGAATAGAATAAGAATGACTCTAAAAATACACTCGCTACTCGTGCCATGTATTGATCATAAACACTTGCATCTCTGTCAAACAACTTGTGATATCTACTGACGATTTTATCTGCTTTATATGTCAGATGTTCGTTCTCGAGCACCCATGTATCGAGCAATTCATTCGTCTCGCGTGACGGTAATAGCGTTGTGAAAATATGTGAATAACTTTTTGCATGTATCTGTTCCATCATTCCCATGAAAGAATACACAGCTTTTTTACGTAAATCCTTAGTGTGTAACATGATAAGTGGCATACCGTCGTCCGCTTGGTGTGTGTCGAGTCCAGTTAATCCTGCAAGTACTTTTTTAAATGTATCTTTCTCATCATCCGTGAGCGTCGCCCATGAGCTAATATCTTTAGATACTTTAAATTCTGACTCCACCCACATTTGCGCAACATTTTGACGCCAAAATACCATGGTCATATCGTCTTCTTTGTTCCAGTTAACAGCAATCATTCAAATATTCTCCCTTATATCAAATTAAACCGCGCAGCTTGTGCACTCTTCTACACTTAGTAATTTGTTTCTTGTGTAGTATAAAGACTTCAGTCCTTTGTGGTGTGCATAGATATATAATCTTGCTAAAGAACGCGTAGAAATCTCAGAGTTCACGTAAAGAATTGTACTGATTCCTTGATCGATATGCTCTTGAATGACTGAAATCATATCGATAATTTTCATTTGGTCTGTGTTAAATGCACCTTTGTACAACCACATTGTTTTCGGTGAAAGGAACGGCATTGGGTAAAACGTTTCAGAGTTACCGTATGAACGACGTTCAATCGTATCAACGATCGGCATAACCGAGCTCGTTGCGTTTTGTACGTAAGAGATACTTTGTGTTGGTGCAATTGCTAAGCGATATGCATGGTACAATCCATGCGCTTGTATGTTTTCTTTCAGTGCTATCCAATCTTCTTGAGTCGGGATATGGATATCTTCGAACAATGCTGCAACTTTCTCTGATGCTGGTGCATATGAATTGTTGATGTACTTATCGAAGTATGTCCCTTTTTTGTATTCACTACGTTCAAAATCTTTAAATGTTTGATTGCGTTCAATCGCAATTTCCATCGAGCGCTCTAATGAATAGTAGTTCATTAACATGAAGAATACATTTGCAAAATCACGTGCTTCTTCTGATTCATACGTAATGCCGTTTTTAACGAGGTAACCGTGAAGGTTCATTGCACCAAGACCAACTGAGTGTAACTCATCGTTTGCCTTTTTAACACCTGGCGCATTTGCAATTGATGTATCATCACTCACAACTGTTAGAGCGTCAATACCTTCATGTACGGATTCACGGATCTTTTTAGATTCCATCACATTGACGATATTTAATGAACCCAGGTTACAAGAAATATCACGTTTGATTTCGTCCTCAGTACCATAATCATTGATTACTGAAGTTTCTTGCAGTTGGAAGATTTCAGTACATAAGTTACTGATTTTAATCTGTCCAATATCTTTTAATGGGTGAACTTTGTTTGCGTTATCTTTGAACATAATATATGGGTAACCAGACTGAAGTTGTGTCTGTGCAATCGTATTTAACATTTCACGTGCATCCATTTTACGCTTTTTAACATTGTCGTTTGCAACAAGTTGATCGTACATCTCATCGATGTTCATATCATCAAGCGTCATGCCATATTCACGTTCCACTGTGTGTGGCGCGAAAAGATAAAACGGCTCATCATTTTTCGCGAGATCGAAGAACTTAGATGGAACAACGAGCCCTGTTGAAATCGTCGATAGACGTAAGTCTTCATCTGCGTTCACTTTTTTCGTATCTAAGAATTCCGGTAAATCATAATGGAAGATATTTAGGTAAACCGCACCCGCACCTGGACGTTGTCCAAGTTGGTCTGCATAGCTAAATCCATTCTCAAGTGCTTTCGCTACTGGAAGGACACCTTTTGCAACACCTTCGATACCTTTGATTGCTTCGCCACGTGCACGCAATTTAGATAAGTTAATTGCGACACCGCCACCGATTTTACTCAACTGCTTCGCTGTTGAATCGATGTAGTTGATTGAGTTTAAGCTATCATCCGCTTCTAACAGGAAACAAGAAACCATCTCACCGCGACGTGCACGACCTGCATTTAAAAATGTCGGTGTCGCTGGTTGATAACGCTGTTCAACCATTGACGTGATAAAGCGTTTCGCAAGGTCAACATCACCTTTTGATAAGTATAAGCTGACGATGACAACATGCTGCTTGTAATCTTCAAGATATTGTTTCTTATCGTTTGTTTTTAGTGCGTAGTCCTTAAAGAATTTACTCGCAGCCATGTAGCTCTTAAATGTAAATTCTAAGCTTTCCGTATGATGAATGATTTCAGTCAGTTGATCTTCTGTGTATTCTGCGAATAAATCGTAATAGAAGTCGTTATCAACTAAATAATGCAGACGCTCAATTTCTGAGTTAAACGAGATTGTTTTATCTCTTACTTCTTCCATAAATACGTCTTTTGCTTCGATATCTTTGTGCAGCTGGTAGAATCCAGTCTCATCTCTCTTAGTGACTTCGTTGTTTAACTCTATGTGATTATACTTTTTCTCGTCTAATACTTTCATCTAACGCGCCTACCTTCTCTTTAAATTCTTTGCGTGATTGCTCATTACCATGTAACTCAAACTTCATAATTAACGGAACGTGATAGTCTTCACTGATGCGATCACCAGCTTTTGCGTAATTCCCACCCCAATTTCGGTTGCCGCTCGATGCAACACCGATAAGTTGGCTATGGTTTTTTTGTAAAAATCGCTGGACCATCGGAGGTACTTCTCCGAAGTTAATCGTCGGTGTGACCAATAGAAACGGTTCATCGATTGCATCATCGATGTTATCTTTCTTTAACTCGATTGTTTCGTATTCATCAGCAATACCTGAAGAATTGACGAAACGACGACAATTTCCTGTCATCGAATAGTATACAATTAACACATCAATCCTCCTCTACATACTAACACAGATAGAACATACGTTCTACACTGTGTGCTTGAAGCAATGTGCGTCATGGCTTTTGTGTTCAACGAACCATTTGGAATTAAAACACAATATATAGTGTTTATAGAGAAAAACCAACACAATATATTGTTAATAGCTATATCATGCCATACTGAAATTTAAATATCAATATTTAAAACGATTTTATTTTTGCAACTCTTTTGCTCAATATTCTTTTCAATAGAAAAAAATAAAAAGGTGTGGAATTTTACTTCACACACCCTACATAGAGAGAGCTGCTAAATCACGATGTTTTCTACATGCGATTCAATTGCTTTTAAGAAATGAGGACAATAATGTTTCAATTTGTAACTCCCAACACCATCAAAATAAACCATTTCTTCTTTTGTTGTTGGTTTTTTCTTCGCAAATTCTTTAATCGTTTGTAGTGTAAATATATTTTCTTCATCGACATTATACTTTTGAGCAAGTGATTTTCTGACATTCAAAAGTTTTTCATATAGATCGATACTCGGTAATTCATCAGTAGAAATATCCACTTTCTCAAGTAGTGATTGTTTAAACGGCTCAGTGAAAATCATCCGTTTGCCTTCAATGAGCAGGCGTCCTTTAATAAGAACTGTTAATTTATCGTCTTCAATGTGAACGTAACCTCTATAGATAAGTTCGTCTAACATGTAATAAATTTCACTCGTCATCGTATCGCTCATCGTGCCAAATTTAGAATTTCGATCAAGTTTATATTTGAAAATGTCTTCCGTTTTTTCACCACGTAAAATTTGAATCGCCATAGACTTCGTTAAGTGATTTGGAAACTGGAGCAAGAGTTCCATGATTTCTTTTGCTTCAGCTGTCATATCATATGTTCGCTTCTGACTTAAACAGTTTGAGCAATGCCCACACTCACTGATGTAATCATTTGGACTAAAGTATTTTGTGACGAATCCTGTCAGACATTTTTTTGTTTTTTGATACTGCAGCATCTTGTCGAGTTTTTCACGCATCTTTTGTTTGTGACCTTCATTCGCATCAGACTTATCAATAAAATACTGGTGCAAGTTGATGTCCCGTGCACTTGATAGCAAGATGCATTCACTTAATTTTCCATCTCGACCTGCACGCCCAACTTCTTGGTAGTAGCTTTCGATATCACCCGGCATATTATGGTGGATGATATAGCGGATATCCGCTTTGTTTATTCCCATACCAAATGCATTGGTTGCGATGATAAGCGGTACCTCGTTACGGATGAACAAATCTTGATTCATCATGCGTTCTGTTTTTTTCATACCACCATGATAGGCGACATTTTTAATATCATGGTTTGATAAGTACAGCGAAAGTTTCTCGACTTCAGCACGCGTTGCAGCATAAACGATACCCGCTTCGCCTGGACGCGCTAAAACATAGTTCAAGATAAACTGATCGCGTTGGAATGTTGGGTTAATCATCAACTGAAGGTTTTCACGCTTCACTTCACCCTTAAACACACCCGCTTCATCAATATCAAGTAGCGTCTGAATGTTCTCCTGTACTTCTTCAGTCGCAGTTGCAGTCACAGCAATAATCGTTACATTTGGAAATAGGGACTTTATGACAGGGATTACATCTTGATAACTCGGTCTGAAATCATGTCCCCACTTAGATATACAGTGCGCTTCATCAAAGGCGATAAGATCTATCTTTAATGTTTTTAAAAAGTCTTGAAACGTATCAGAAACTAAACGTTCCGGTGCAACATATAAAAATTTATATTGATTGTTTGATAAGTTACTTTCAACTTTTGTAATTTGCGCTTGTGACAACGTTGAGTTCAGATAAGCGGCTGGTATATCACGACGATTTAAATCCTCCACCTGATCTTGCATCAGTGCAATCAGTGGAGAAATAACCAGTGTTAATCCATCCTGCATTAACGTTGGAATCTGATAACAAATTGATTTACCTAATCCCGTTGGCAAGACACCTAGTGTATTATGTTTTGATATGACCGATTCAATAATTTCTCTTTGCTTCGGTCTAAACGTTGAGTAACCAAAATATTCTATTAAAGTTTTTTCCATAGACACTAACCATCCAATTTAAATATTAGTATATTATACACTTTTTTTGTGTGGATTTATAGTTGCTTATGTAAATGTTTTGTGAAGGTTTGTTTTTATCTGGGAGAGAATTAAAAAAAGACCCTTAAAAGGGTCTTAAAAATTAGAGTTTCTCTTTCACAAGCTCTTTAGATAATTTGTAATCGATCGCTTTGAACAAACTCGTAATCCACAGATGATGGGCATACAAATTCGCATGTGCATCTTCAATGTCGATGCACTTAAATTGTAATTGTGAACCTGGACGTTTCTGTGCTAATTTGTGTAGATGATAGCTTGGAATTGTCCCAACGTGTAATGCTGTCGTTGGGTGGTCGAAGTCATTTAAAGTAATCACCGGCTGATCTTCTGGAATAAATACTCCACCACGCAAGCCATATTTCTCAATGTCATTGCCATTGGCTGTCTCTGGCACATCAACTGCGCCACCTTTTAAATACATCATGATTCGGTTCTTTTCATTGTGTACACTATATGTATTTTTTTCTAATTGTTCAAAGATTTTCGGATCGACACCTGGGACTTTTACGATGTGAAAAATGTCAGAGATGTACACTTCTGTTAGTGCGTAATAATCGACACCCCAATTGACCGTATTATTCGTTCTTAAAATGTTAAATAACTCTTTATGTTGTTCTGTGTACTCACGCTTCATGATCAATTCGTCACCGCTTGATAACACGTTCGTACCTTCAGTTTCTATGCCCCCTGCAACACCCATATATAACCTGTTGCCGCGCTTTTGAGAATCAAATTTCACCGTGTCGCCTCTATCGAATAAGTAGATTCTATTCGTGTTCAAAATGCGTCCATTCACTTCACCTGCAAAATCAGCACCAGAGAATGCGACAATCGTCGGCTCAGTAAATTTAATGACTGCGGGTTGCACGGTCATTTCAACCGTGAGTGCATCTTTAGGATTGCCCACGAGTTGGTTAGCCATCTGAAACGCTAAGCGATCGAGTGCACCGTTGTACACACGATTATCATCATTTTCTTCCTTATCTAATGTTTGTAGCAGCGTCAACAAACCACTGTTTTCAATAATTACACTCATATCGACACGCCCACTTCTTCTAAGAACTGTTGAACCTCTTCCATAACGATGATCGACGGCTCAATCGTACCGTGACTTACCATGACTTCAATGGGTAAATAAGTAAATGTCACATCATTGTTTGTCATATTAATCTCTGTTAAAAAGTCAGATTTGTATGATTCAAAATGCTGTTTGATTCTTTCTTGAGTTGTCTCTTCAATTTTAGTATCTGTGCTATACGTGATATAACAATCACCGTTTGCAAATAGCATGTGCTCACCTAATCTCTATAAAAAATTTCTAGCTGTGATGTTACGAATTCAACGAGATTCCCCATGATAAAATTCACAATGAAAATCGATGTGATCACACCAGCAAAAGTAAACAATATTGCAAGTATTCGAATGTTATTTTCAATTAAGTAGTTTACAACGAAATGTGTAAACAAAATAATTCCCGTCAACAGGAGAATTAATAGTATCGTAATCATGTTTCACCTCATATTTCAAACTTCACTTTAGTCCATTCTCTGACACTGTTAATCATAAATACTTCTATAGAACCGCTTCGGTATTTCTCAATAAATTCGTTAAGCAAGTACGTGCGCTCAGTCAATTTTTGTTCGTGTATTAACTGTTGACGCATCACACCGTTCAGTAATTCCGATGAATGTTTCGGTGTGTAATACTGCCCGGATTCTTTAATAACGATATTACCAATATTAAATTCCGTCAGTTCATTGTTCTTATTATAGTATAAATTTAATGCATTATCACCTGTTAACTCATAGTGATATCGCACGGTTGTCTTATGATTTATATATTCTTTAACGCCATCGATCGGTTCGTGATGAATCGTACTGAACATTTCGTTATCTTCGTTGAGTTCTGAATGTTCAAAAGATAGTGTCCCTTCTTGATTTAGCAGCGCACGTAGCTTATACACACCAGCTGAAAGATGCAGTTTCACGTATTGATCAATTAAAGCAATATTGTTGTCATTAAAAGGATACCCTAGTGCATCCGCACTGCTTTTTAGACGCTTTATATGCAAATCTAAACGAGGTATCGCACCAGCATCAACACGCATCGACTCGATCAGTTGGACGTAACCATTCCAAAGGAATGATGTTTTTGCAACGATCTCGTCGTACTCATCGCTCGGATTAGAATCATATGTAATGCCCGCACCCGCACCATATACCGCATCAGTTCCTTGGATGTATAATGTACGAATCGGTACGTTAAATACCCAGTTATCTGGGGAAAGTAACAGTCCGATTGTACCACAATAGTACTGACGTGGAGATGATTCTAATGATTCTATGATGCGCATCGTACTTTGTTTCGGTGCGCCTGTGATTGAACCACAAGGAAACAAGCCCTGCATCACATCATTTAATGATGCATTCGTCTTTAATTCTGCTTCAATCGTGGATGTCATCTGATACACTGTCTCATACTTTTCAATCGTGAATAGTTCAGGACATCTAACAGTGCCCTTTTGTGCAATTTTTGACAGATCATTGCGTAACAGATCGACAATCATGACATTTTCAGCACGGTCTTTCGTTGAGTGTTTTAAAAACTGATAACTTTCTTCATCGCGCACCTCATCTGCGTAACGTTGAGATGTCCCTTTCATCGGTTTCGTACGAATCGTATCACCATCGCGTTCAAAAAAGAGTTCGGGTGAGCAACTGATAATTTTTTCATTTTCATACTCAATGTAAAATGCATAGTCGCCATTATTTTTTGACATCAATTGTAAGAATAACGTGTGTGCATCGCCACTAAATGTACCATGAAGGCGGGTCGTATAATTGACTTGATATGTATGACCATCTCTTATATAATCTCTGACCTTCTCAATGTCTGCTTCTATTTTTTCTCTCGTTTCATCGAATTCAAGCGGTGACAATTGATAGATGCCCTGCTCTGTGCCAAATGTTTCTTTATCAGCAAAGCGGTCAAAAATACCGATGATAAAGCGCTCATTTTTTGGCAGTACTTGATTGCTCTCGTAGGTGATTGCCGGTACGACATAGTAACCCGCTTGCAAAGAAGTCTCGACAATTTCTAATGCCTCACGAAGTGAACAATCTTCTTCAGTTAAAACACGAATCGGATGGTTAAAGTAAAAGTCAGAAACAAGACCCTTCACTTTTACTTTGGCATGTACTCTCATAATGCACTTCCTTTCACAATATCCACAAATAACGCCAGTTGATCCATACCGTGATTACTTAAAATCGCCTCTGGATGGTATTGCACACCATAAATCGGTAAGTGCTTGTGACGTATTGCCATATTCACGTTGTCCTCAGTGCGTGCCGTTACCTCGAATTGTGAATTCTCACCGCTTGCTTCCAATGAATGATATCTTGTAACATCAAAACATTCAGGCAATGCTTGAAATAGTTCACTGTTATCATGCGTGATTGTATACACATGACCGTGGATTGGACGGTCACCTCTTTGTACATCGCCACCGGTCATATACCAGAGCATTTGATGCCCGAGGCAAATTCCGAGGATCGGTACTTTCCCCCAATATGATTCGACAAAACCCATCGTGTCCGGTCGGTCTTTTGGATGTGACGGACCAGGGGAGATTATTATTCCCGAAAAAGATTCTTTCATATCTTTTAGTTCATGGGGTTGATAAATAACAATCTCAACCCCATCAATTTGTTCGAGATAATGGATGATGTTATATGTAAATGAATCGTAGTTATCAATCATCAATAGTTTAGACATGAATTATCCCTCAAAATCGTTAATATATGTTTAATTATAAGTAAATAAGCCTTCGAATGGTACTCCTCTTACAATGAACAGTAGTATATAATATTTTAACGTAAAGTTATAAAAAAATTTTTAACATTTATGTTTATGCATTTATACATAGGGTAATTAAATAGTATAAAAACAGAGGGGAGTTTTTACAAATGGGTTGGCTTATTACATTAGTAGTTGGTGGTATCATCGGTTGGTTAGCTGGTGCAATTTTAGGTAAAGATGTACCATTTGGTATCATCGGTAATATCATTGCTGGTCTTATTGGTGCGTCAATTGGTAATGCACTTAATTTAGACATCGGACCTGAAATCGGTGGCATGAGCATCGTTGGCGGTCTTTTAGGTGCAATTATTTTAATTCTTATCGTATCATTCGTTATGAAAGCAATTAGCGGAAACAAAAGAGCGTAACACATATTGTCTTAATTAAATATGATAAGCGTATGGATAATCCATACGCTTATTTTTATTTGCGGTCTTTATCTTCAATTAACCAACGATCTTCACGTTCCAACTTGATTTCATCACGTAGTTTTCTATCATTTTTAATTTTTTCAAGTTCTAGTTCCATATGTTTGTTTTCTAGCAAAAAGTTTTCTTGACGCATTTTTTCTAACTCTTGTTGCTCTTTCACATGTTTCAGCTGGCGTTTGCTATCATTCGCGTCTGAAGTTCTTTTAATTGCGTAGAGCGGTATGCCAAGTGCCATGACGGTTGCGACGAGTCCTATAATGAGTTCAAATTCCATATTATCCCTCTTTCTTTTCTTTTAACGCACTCTGCTTAGTCGTCAATTGTTTCTGAGGTCGCTTTCGTTCCTTAATTAACCATCGTCTGTCATTTAAATCTTCTTCTAGTGCCTTCCGTTCAGCGCGAATTTGTTCTAATTCTTTGAGCATGGATTTATTTTCAAGAAGATAGTTCTCCTGTTTAATTTCTTCTAACTGACGAGCTTCAACCATTTTTTTGTATTCCAGTTTAGATTTACTATCTCTAATATTTACAAAAGTTTCACCAACGACTGAAATAATTGCTGGTGACATTATTGCAAGTACAATTAAGAAGATAAATTCCATAGCTCAACACCTCACATATTTCTATTATACATAATTATTGAATACAAAAAAGGATGAATAAATTTACAAACGGCCATGGTTTCTTTAAATAAAGAAGCCATGGCCGTTAAATCTCTTATTTTTTGTTAATCTTCTATTACTTCAATGTTGTTATTATTGTAATTACGGTGGAGCGCAACTTGTTTCACCAAGTGATTATCAAGTTCAAGAACGATCCATCGGTCCTTTTCGGTATCGATAGAATCATCGACTTCGATATCTGAGTTCATACTTCTGATCCATCCACCGATTGTGTCGATCTCTTCGCTATCTTTAAACTCAACATCAAACTGTTCTTCTAAGTCCGAAAGTAAAACACGTCCACTGATATGGAACACATCGTCATCGACTTTGACAACATCTGGTTCCTCATCTTCATCAAACTCATCTCGTATTTCCCCAACAATCTCTTCAAGAATATCTTCCATTGCTAGCATACCTGCTGTACCACCATATTCATCAATAATCAATGAAATATGTACGCGCTCTCTTTGCATTTTAATCAATGCATCACTTATTCTTGAAACTTCAGTGACTAGAGGCATTTCATGTGTATAATCTTCTGGGCGTACGTTACCATTCGTTGCGAGGTGCTGTGTTAAATATTCTCTGACATTAATATAACCGATAATATTATCCTTATCGCCGTCTGAGCCAGTAATAGGATATCTCGTAAAGTTGTGTTCTTGAACAACTGCTAAGACATCTTCTGCAGTAATTGGCTCCGTTAAAGTAATCATCTGAGTTCGTGGTACCATAATATCTTTCGCCAATCGCTCATCAAATGAAAAGATATTTTGCATATAAGCAAGCTCTTGCTGGTTAATTTCACCACTCTGATAACTTTGCGTCATGATAATTTTTAATTCTTCTTCACTATGACCTTGATCGAGCGGTGCGTCTTTAAAGCCAAGTATTCTTAAGAGTAGGCGAGATGCACCATTCAAAACAAAAATAAACGGCTTCAATACAACCCCGAATATATAAAGTGGTAATGAGAACATCATTGCTAATTTCTCAGCATAATGAATCGCGACTGTCTTCGGTGCAAGTTCACCGACAACAACGTGTAAAAACGTAACGATTGCGAATGCTGTCGCCACTGTAAATACTGTCTCTAAGTTGTCAGGTAATCCAATGAAATCAAAGAATGGGTGTAGAATGACTTCAAATGTACTTTCTCCGATCCAACCAAGTCCGAGTGCAGTTACGGTAATACCGAGCTGACACGCAGATAAGTAGTAATCGAGTTCATTCGTCATTTTTTTAACACGTACAGCTGCGTTGTTGCCATCCTCAATCAGTTGATCGATTCTAGATTGTCGTGCTTTTACAAGCGAGAATTCTGAACCAACGAATATAATCGTTAGCAAGATCAGAATCACAAAAATAAGTAAGTTTGTTATGGTGGATATGTCCAATTAGTTCCCTTAAAAAAGGGATTCACCTCCGGTAGATTTAAAAAGTTTATAATGCGTTCATTATATAATACAACATAATATCAAATCGATGGTACAATTACAATTTAAAACAATTATTTTGAGCAGAAAAAAAGTGCGAATACGCACCTTTTTACAACCCTTTTACAAAACTAAATGCAACCGTTCCATGACCAGTATGCACACCTGCAACTGGTACAAATGGATGGAAGACCAAGTCAACTGAGTTGAATCTCTCTTTTAGTTTTTCAACCCATTCATCCGTCAGTGATTTAGTACCGGCGTATAGCACAGCAATCGTTTTGATACTGTCCTCAGCAACGTGGCGTTCGAGCTTATCCATCACCAACTTTGCCATCTTGCGCTTCGTTCTTACCTTTTCTCCGATAACAATTTTACCCGCCTCAAACTCTAATTGAATTTGAATATTCAATAGTGATGCCAGCATCGACTGAGACGCAGATACACGCCCACTCTTACGCATCTGGTTGAAACTCTTCGGTAAAATGTAGAGCTGTGAATTGTCGATTACATATTGAATACGTTTGCCAAGTGCTTCTAACGACTCATCCGATTCACGAGATTCAACAGCAAGTTCAATCATTTTATGGAGTGGATAACTACCCGTTGAAGAATCAATCACTAAAGCTGGCTTTGAACATTCTTGTGATGCCGATAAAGAACTCTGGTACGTACCAGTAAGTTCACTTGAAGCATGAATGGCAATGACCGCTTCATAACTTTCATCTTGTTCTATTTCTTCGTACACTTGAATAAATTCACCGATCGTTGGTTGAGATGTCTTCGCACCTTCTCCACTTACTACTAGCTTTTCATAAATTTCTTCTATAGTTGCATCGACACCTTCACGATATGCGACACCATCAATAATTACAGTCATCGGTAAAATGATGACATCATGATCCTTCGCATATTCGTTTGATATGCCAGATGCACTGTCAGTAACAATCGCAAGCTTCTTCATAAATCGTCCCCCCTATTGGTACGTGGTTAAGCTTTCTAACCACCGATGTAACTCATATTAATTTTGTTTCTTTCACGACGTTTTTCTTCAGTGATTTCTGTACGAATGTCAGAATAACGGTCGTTTCTTCTCGACCAAACATCTACTAATTCTGCTTTCAATTCATCGTCTGACATGTCACTTCTCAACATCTCTTTTACATTAACACCTTTTGTTGCAAATAGACATCCATAAAAGCGTCCATCTGAACTTAAACGTGCACGCGTACATGTTGAACAGAAACTTTCTGAAACACTCGTGATGAATCCGAGGTGGCTGTTCGCATCCTTATGTTTATACACTTTAGCCACTTCACCATAATATGCTGGATCGACTGGCTCTAAATCAAATTCTTCACTTAAAACTGAAAACATTTCTTTTTTCGTCAGCACTTTATCGAAGTTCCAACCGTTATCATTACCCACATCCATAAACTCTATAAATCTTAATGTGACGGGTAATTGTTTAAAATAACGTGCCATCGGCAAAATTTCTTGTTCATTTAAACCCTTTTGTACAACCATATTAATCTTCACTTGGAAACCGATGTCTAGCGCATGGTGTATATTTTCTAGCACTTGTCTTGCACCGATTCCGCGATCATTAATATTTCCAAATAATTCATCATCTAAAGCATCTAAACTCACGTTGATACGCTTCAACCCTGCATCAAATAACTTCTGACCATGTTTTTTAAGAAGAATACCATTTGTTGTCAGTCCGATATCTTCAATACCCTCGATTTTATTTAACTTTTCAATCAAGACGTGCAAATCACGACGCAACAACGGTTCTCCACCTGTCAAACGCAGTTTTTTAACACCCATCTCACTATATATTCGACTGACACGTTCGATTTCATCGAAGCTTAGCAGTTCTCTCTTCGGTAAAAATTCATAGTCGTCACCAAATATCTCTTTTGGCATACAATATGAACATCTGAAATTACATCGGTCTGTGACAGAAATCCTTAAATCCCTTATGGGTCTTCCAAATTTATCTTCTACAATCATTGTGACCCCTCCTAACTGATCAAGCATAAAACTACTTTAATTCTGATTTACGGTTAATATTAATAAAATCCGCGTAATCATAACCTTCTTCGATGATATCTAAGTATGCAACATCTATGCGGTCGAAAAATGAACGGATACTACGTCCACCCGAATTCAAATGTGTTGCTAACTTATCCTTTAAATTAGGATCATAAAACAAAGCAATCGTCGGATGTAACATACTATTTTCTTTCGTAACGACTGACTTTCCTGAATGCTTTTCTGAATGTCCTGCAAGTCTTTTTATCCATGAGGAAGGTATATAAGGTGTATCGCAAGAAACAAGTATAAATCGTGATCCTGGATACTTTTTCGCTACTGCATATAAACCGCCAAGCGGTCCGACGTCAGTCAGTGATGGTTCATCGACAATTACTTGATGCGCTCCAAATTCATCCTTTAATTTTTCATTCGTACTGATGATGATCTCATCGGTCACACCTGAATCATCGACTAAATCATAGACATGTTGATACATCGGTTTACCATCAATTTTGTATAACGACTTATCTTCACCAAAACGGGTGGAGCGTCCGCCTGTCAGTATGATGCCGATTGTTCTCATCCTCCACTCACTGGTGGAATAAGTGCAACAGTGTCTTCTTTTTGCACTTGATAGTCTGCGCGCACGAAGTTTTCATTTACTGCCACCATGTATACTTCTCCATTTAGTGTTGGCGCGATCTCTTCAATATTTTCACGCAATGCGCTTACCTCTAACGACTGTTCAACTGGAATGTCAATAAACTCCCGACCGACCTTTTGTTTTAAACCTGCAAATAACAGAACTTTCATTGTTCTTCCTCCACGTCTGGATGATACTGCTTCGTATCTCCTATCCATTCTTCTCCATCTTCCCAAACTTCTTTTTTCCAAATTGGGACGATTTCTTTTATTCTCTCTATTGCATACGCATTTGCTTCATATGCATTTTTACGATGCGGCGAACTCGTGACGATAACGACTGCGATATCCGATATATTTAAATGACCTATCCGATGTGCCATTGCTGTGATGACACCTGGCCAACGTTCTTCAATCTCGGCACCGATCTGTGCCATCATTTTTTCAGCCATCGGTGTATATGCTTCGTATTCTAAATGAACCGTTTTCGTTCCATGTGTCCATTCGCGAACATGTCCTGTAAATGTCACGATTGCACCCTGATGTTCATTGAGTACGAGCTGTTGATATTGATTGACATCAATCGGCTCTTCTACCACGCTAAATAACTTCAATTTAAATCACTCCAACCTTTAAACCATGAAAACATTTTCTCTTTATCATACCGTAAATCAAACGTTTCTAACACCGCTTCAAGTCCGATATCATTGATATCTGTCTCTCTGGCTTGACCAAATGAATAGTTCAATGAGATTTTTGGATACGGTTGGTCCTTATATCCTTCAATAAAGACGAAATCGATCCCTGACTTTTCTAGAAATTCCAGTTGATGATTCAATTGAACGACAATATCTTCATCATGACGCTGTGTCAATTCAGTATATGTCGGTGTGTTCAATATACTGTATTCAGCTCCAGTTGCGACAAATTTGCCTGTATCCACTTCTTCACGGATAACGGCTTTGTCTAAATGATGATGTTTAATGACCGCAACAGATTTTCCGTGAGATTTAACATGCTCAATAAATGTACGAATCGTCGTTGTCTTACCTGAATTTTTATAGCCGACGACTTGAAGTACCTTCATATTAATCATCCTCCGTAAGCAGAAACGAAGGTGTACCACTCGTCACATCTGTCAGCATGACTTTCACTTGATCTCCTGCAACAAAACCACGTGATCCACTTGGCAAGATGATGACACCGTTCGATCTTGCGATAGAAGTGACTGCGTTTGATTTATTGAATCCAGCAGGTGATGCATACAGTGTGCCACCTGTGTATTCTAATTCTGCTCTAATAAATCGTGTAAAAGGATTTGCCTTTTTGGAATCAGCACCAAGCGTCGCTTCAACAATAGGAGCATAAATATTTTTTCCGCCAAGCATCTTTAAAATCGATGGTCGTGCAAATAATTCAAATCCTGAATAACATGCTGACGGATTACCACTGAGTCCAAACAACAGCGTATCATTCAGCTTCGCAACCGTTGTGACACTGCCTGGACGCATTGCAACTTTGTTGAATAATACTTCTGCATCATAGTGCGCATACACTTTTGGTAATAGATCATAATCACCAACAGAAACACCCCCCGTTGTAATGACAACATCGAAATCAGATGTTAACTCTTTAAAGATTTCTAAAATTTCATCCAGTTCATCTGTTTTAAACCGATAAACTTTCGCCTCGATACCGATGCGTTTCAACTGACTAATAATCATCGGTGTATTGGAGTTTCTAATTTTTCCTCGCGTCAGTTTATCTTCTACATCTAATAGCTCACTGCCTGTAGACATAACCGCTACTCTCGGCAACTGATGCACGCGCACTTTACCATGGCCAAACGTTGCCAAATTCGCAACGACGCCTGGGTTAATCAACGTGCCTTTTGGTACGATTATTTCTCCAGTTTTCACCTCTTCACCACGCATGGCGATGTTATCATTCGGTTCGAACGGTTTTCTAATCGTGAATGATGAGTCGTCAATTGCTTTTGATTGTTCAAACATGACGACAGCATCAGCACTTGAAGGAATTTCAGCACCGGTCATAATTCTAAATGCTTCATTCTCCTTGAGCGTATAATCACTTGTTTTTCCTGCGGGTAATTCTTCAACTACTTTGAACGCGATGCGGTTGTCCCCCGATGCACCAATCGAGTCTACTGACCGTATGGCGAATCCGTCCATGGCAGATTTATTAAACAGTGGTAGATCTTCATTTGCATATAAGTCTTCTGCTAAAAATCTTCCATAGCTGTCTAGATAGTCAACCGTTTCGATTTTTGTTTTATTCGTATGTTTAATCACACGAGCGACAGCATCGGTGATATGAATGGGTGTACGTTGTAGTGTCACGGTGATCACTTTCCTCTATTTTAGTATCTTGTTATGATTCTGCGTTATAATGATTACATACTATTATATAGCAAGGTGATTCTATGACAAAGTTTACGCACTTCAATGAAGAAGGACACGCACGCATGGTTGACGTCTCTGACAAAGATATAACGAAACGCTCAGCAACTGCGCAGTCTAAAATTAAAGTGACTGAAGAGATCTATGCAGCTATTACTGAAGACAATATAAAAAAAGGTGATGTACTCGCTGTCAGTCAAGTCGCAGGAATTATGGCAGCGAAGAATACTTCACAAATCATCCCCATGTGCCATCCACTCATGTTAAATGGTATTGATATCAGTTTCGAATGGGAGAATGATAAAAAGAATGATGTATATATTTTAAAAATCAGTGCAACGGTTAAAACAACTGGAAAGACAGGTGTTGAAATGGAGGCACTGACAGCAGCAAGTGCAGCGGCATTAACCGTTTACGATATGTGTAAAGCGCTCGATAAAGGCATGGAAATTTTAGAAACTAAACTGTTGTTAAAGTCCGGTGGTAAAAGTGGGGACTATCAAGCCGATTAAGAATAATCAAAAATGAAATCACGTATGTCTCCTTGTATGAGAAGACATACGTGATTTTTACTTGATTATTTATTTAGTTCAGAAATCATATGTTTCAACTCAGGCACGACGAGTCGTTCCATCGCAAGCTTGACGGCACCTGTTGAACCGGGTAGTGAAATAATTAACTTATTTTCTTCCGTCGTACCTGCTGTAGCTCTCGATAAAATACTCCGTGATCCAATATCTTCTGTATAGCTCAACATTCTAAAAATCTCACCAAAACCTTCGAGCTCTTTTACAAAAAATGATGACACCGCTTCAATCGTCACATCGCGTTTGGCAATGCCAGTCCCTCCTGTCGTTATAACAGCATCCACTGTATTGAACATTTCTTTTAACTCAGTTTGTATGGCGTTAACGTCGTCTTTTACTATACGATAATGCGTCACTTCATAGGTATCATCATCTAAATAGCTTTGCACGAGCGCGCCACCCTTATCAGTCTCTTTCGTCCGCGTGTCACTGACAGTTATCACACCCACTCTAATTTTTCTTCCGATATCCTCAACGTGACTCATTTCCTCAACTCCTTATCCAAACACTTGATTGACGATTGTCTGTCCTTTATTGACATCCATGATGCCATGAACGAGTAATCGTCCATTTTGAAACGCAACGATACGTGTATCATCATAATGAAATTCTATGAAATATGGTGTTTCTTTATATTCTATTGAACGTTCTGTAAGTGTTTTAGCAACCACTTGCTCTGTGAGTCTGTCATCAATAATCTGCACCGTATCGCGTCCGCATAAACTAAATTGACGATGTGTCGTTCTATTTAATTCTGGAAATTCTTTCGTTTGACACGTTGGGCATTCGTCATGAATCAACGCTTCTGTACCGATCGTCATGTGTTCGTTTTGCCACAGGTCACCCATTGTCATCGATGGTTTTATAATTTCTCCCCCACTCAAAATTTTGAGCGCAGCTGAAATTTGTAAGCTGACAGCTGTATGCACTGCTGGTGCGATGATGCCTGCCGTGTCACATGTTAATGTTGTCGTCGGTAAAGTTGGAATCAAGCATCTAAAACACGGCGTGTTTTTATCGGGTATAAATGCACTGCTCACATAGGTGCTCTCAACACATGCAGCATATATCCATGGGATGCCTAATTTATAAGCGACATCATTGATTAACAGACGCGTTTCAAAGTTATCCGTGCCGTCTAATATTAAATCAGCACCTGCTGCAATCGATAAAAGCAACTGTGCATCACAATGTTCGATATACGTTTCAATGGCTAGGTCACTTCTTATTTCCTTAATTCTTTCTTTCGCTGCGACAACCTTTGGTGTTTGATTCACCGCATCGCACTCCGTAAATAAAGACTGTCTCTGTAAATTTGTTTCCTCTACATAATCTCTATCGACGAGTATTAATTTCTTTACACCAGCTCTTGCGAGCATCTCAGCCGATACTGTTCCGAGCGCACCAACACCAATGATTACGACCGTGCGCTTTGTAATCGCACGCTGACCGTCTACACCGATATGTTTAAACAATGTTTGACGACTATATCTTCCCATATAAATGCCCTCCTTCTCTTCTTACTACCAGTCAGCAACGTGTATATTAAAAGATTGTTAATATTGCTAAGTTTTCGTGTTGATATGTTAAAATATTATTATAATTGTCCACTGTGGATACATAAAGTGAAAGGAGCTTCTCCATGCGTACAATTCTAGTTGTCGATGATGAACCATCAATTTCTACGCTCTTACAATTTAATTTAAAACAAGCTGGTTACAACGTAATTTCAGCAGATGATGGTAAACAAGCTTTAGAGATTGCTTTAAAAGAAAAACTAGATTTAATCATTCTCGATTTAATGCTCCCAGGAATGGATGGGATGGATGTATGTAAACATTTAAGACAAGAGAAGGTCAATGTACCAATTATCATGCTCACTGCCAAGGATGAAGAATTCGACAAGATTCTTGGTCTTGAACTCGGCGCAGACGATTATATGACAAAACCATTTAGTCCAAGAGAAGTCATCGCACGTGTCAAAGCAATCTTACGACGCACACAAGATGTGAAATCAGAGGACGAAAATGGTGAAGTCATAAAGATCGGTGATTTGAAAATTTTCCTTGATCGTTATGATGTTCATTTTAAAGATAAATTACTCGTTTTAACACCAAAAGAGTTCGAACTCCTACTATATCTTGCGAATAATCATGGTAAGGTGCTGAGTCGAGATCAACTGCTCAACGGTGTTTGGGACTTCCATTATGACGGAGACACACGCATCGTCGATGTTCACATCAGTCACTTACGCGAGAAGATTGAAGATGATTCAAAGCGTCCTGTATACATAAAAACGATTCGCGGATTTGGCTATAAGCTAGAAGGACCGTCGGATGAATAGATTATGGTTGAGAATAGCTTCAGCATTTTTCTTGAGTATTCTCATACTTTTATTGTTATTATGGTGGGCATTAACTTCTACGATAGAATCGTTTGCTAGAGAACAAGTTATCACACAATTAGAAGATACTGCACAACTCATTTCACAACAACTCCAGTTTCAAGAAATCGATGAGATACATGAGAACGTAGAAATATGGTTGGAAGATTTAAACACAGAATCCAATGTACGCATAACTTTTATCGATACGGATGGTGATGTCATCGTTGACTCGATGCACAACCAGGCATCTATGGAAAATCATTTAGAACGTGAAGAGATTCAAGTTTTACTTGAAGATAGTCGACGCTCTTATACGACTGAGAGATATAGTGATACGCTTGAAGAATCCATGCTTTACCATGCACTTAAAACATACGATGCGAATGGTGAAATCGCAGGGATCATACGGACATCGATGACCTTAAATTCTCTAGAACAAATGATTGCGGAATTTTGGAGAAGTGCAGCCTTTGTAACAGGTGGTCTACTCATTCTATTTGCAATCATAAGCATGTTGATTGCGCGTGGCATCTCACGTCCAATCAATGAAATCATCAAAGTAACGAAAGAGCTCCGCAACAAGAATTACAGCAGTCGAGTGAACATCGACACGAGCGGTGAGATCAAAATTCTCGGTGAATCTGTCAACGACCTTGCGGTGAGCTTATTTGAACAGACACGTGAAATTGAAGAAAACGAAAGAGAGCTTGAGAGTATCATCTCTCAGATCAACAGCGGTGTCATGATTGTAGATAAGGCCGGATATATCGAGCTGATCAACCCGTCGATGACATCTATTCTCAATTTAACGAAAGACGATCTAATCGGTAAGCATTTTACGAGTATCAAGTCTTTCCCTACTCTGATTCGTTTGATGCATGAGTTGTATCAAAGTAATAGAAAAATCCAAGAGGAATTACACTTATCTGAGAATTTTATCTATGATGCGCATTTGACACCATACTATGGTAAAGGG
Source organism: Aliicoccus persicus (assembly GCA_020741755.1). Lineage (GTDB taxonomy): Bacteria > Bacillota > Bacilli > Staphylococcales > Salinicoccaceae > Aliicoccus > Aliicoccus persicus_A. Next base: position 21,175 of record DYYI01000039.1, read on the forward strand.
TGGAAGCGACGCGGGATTATCGTCGTCCTCCATAACATTACGAACATCAGAAGACTTGAACAAATTCGAAGTGATTTCATCGCGAATGTATCGCATGAATTAAAAACACCAGTCACATCGGTAAAAGGATTTACAGAAACACTGCTCTCTAACGAAGTCAATGATGAAAAGACACGAAACTACTTCTTACAAATTATTTATGATGAAAGTGACCGTATCGATCGTCTCATTCACGACTTACTACAATTGTCTAGAATTGAAAAACATGATATTCCGCTCAATATTAAAACGGTCGATGTCATCCAGCTCATTCATAGTACGGCCGCAACATTACAAAATGAAATTGAGAAAAAAGGACTTACTTTACAGCTCCCTTATTTGGATGAAAAAGAGATGTATGTTGAGCTCGATGTCGATCGATTCAGTCAAGTCATCTTAAACTTAATTGCAAATGCGATTAACTATTCAAAAGAAGATGGTAATATTAAAGTCGGTGTTGTATTTTCAAAAGATGAATTTGTACTCGCAGTGACAGATGATGGAATTGGGATTCCAAAAAATACAATCTCACGTGTTTTTGAGCGCTTTTATAGGGTAGATAAAGCTAGAAGCCGTCATTCAGGTGGAACCGGACTCGGGCTATCCATCGTGAAGCATCTTGTAGAACTTCACAAAGGTAGAATTGATGTTGAAAGTGTTGAAGGAGAAGGTTCAACATTTACAGTCATCATTCCGAGGAAACACTATGACGAATCTAGACTTTGATTAAAGGGTGAGGAAATGAAGAATGCTAGACTCATAGTAAATATTTTAATTTTAGTGCTGATACCAATTATCATGAATCGCCAAAACATCAAGCATTACATCGATGAGAAAGGAATTCCTGAAAAATCCAGCAGTGCGCTAAATTCAATTAAAAGCACAAGTACGAAAACGATTAAAGGCGCAAAAAACATCAGTTCATCTGTCTATTCCAACACGAAGCAAACAATTAAAACAGTCAATTCAAATGTTGGTGAAAAGGTAGAAGAATTGCGTTCTAAAGAAAAAATAGAAGTACCTAAGATTTTGAAATCTCAAGAGCAAAATAGTTTAGATTCTAAAGAAGTACAAGACATCAAAGATATTCAAAATATTAATGTCCAACACGAAAAGGAGATTGGATCAAACATGCTAAATAATATTGCAAAATTAAATGAAAAGAAAGTCGCTGCGAGTCGTGCAGAGAATGAATCATTAGAGCCTGGTAAACTTCATGAAAAACATAAACGTGCGTTAGATTCTAAAGCGGTTGATTTCACGCAAGAAGAGGAAACAAATCGTAAAGATGATCACGACTCAGAAACAGAAAAAGAGTCATCAAAGAGTTTGTTTGAAAAGCACAGAGAAAAGCAAGAAGCACATATACAAAAAATTGGTAGAAAAACGGGTATCTAAAGGAGTTGCGTCGCAATGAGAGAGTTAAAGAATATTACAGTTTTCTGTGGCGCTGGGTCAGGTAAGGACCCTGCTTATATAGAATCCGCACTTCAGTTAGGAAAATTTTTAGCAAAACAGAATATCGGACTTGTGTATGGTGCTGGCGCAACAGGCATGATGGGAGCAGTCGCTGATGGTGCGCTTTCTTCAAATGGTTACGTCAAAGGCATCATCCCACAATTTTTAGTCGATCGAGAAGTTGTACATGCTGATATCAGTGAAACGATTATCGTCAATACAATGCACGAGAGAAAAGCAATGCTTGAAGAAGCAGGCGATGGCATCATTATGCTGCCAGGTGGCGCAGGTACATTAGAAGAATTTTTCGAAGTATTTACTTGGGGTCAGTTGGGTTTGCATGATAAGCCAATTGGTATTTTAAACGTCAATGGCTACTTCGATGAACTGTTAAAAACAATTGATAAGTTAATTGAAGAAGGGTTTTTAGAATCGCGTTTTAAAGAACTCGTTCAAGTTGAAACATCGGCTGAAAAACTGCTTGAAGAATTTAAAACATTCACGCCATTGTCCACACGAACTTACGAAGATATTCAAAATTTGAATTAGATATTATTGCTAGGTACCTCCTGTTATATGCAGGGGGTATTTTTGGTTTTTGCAACGCTTTTTGGCGTGTAAATCGAGTTTGCGAGTCTGTGAACGAGTCTCATTGGAATGCAGATCCGTTTGCGTGGCTGTGAGCGAATCTCATTGGAACGCAGATCAATCTGCGCGTCCGTGAGCAAGTCTCATTGGAATGCAAATCAATCTGCGCGTCCGTGAGCTACTCTCATTGGCACGCAAATCAATCTACGACAACAAAATACACCCCGCAAACCGGTTTTCCTCCAGCCCACAGGGTGTTCCAAAAAACATATTATATTTTTCGATAAAATACAGAAAATGGCTTCAATTGATGCCCATCCATTATAAGCGGATGGTCAAAGCTCGAGTGATACGTCATGCCAATTTTTTCAACGACATTTTGAATTGCAAAATTCTTCTTCGGAAACAGGGCATACAACTCATGGATGTTTGTGTTCCGGTCAACAAATCGAATCAGGCCAACTCCCGCTTCTGTTGCGTAGCCTTGATTCCAATATTTTTTCATCAGTTTCCAACGGATTTCAACGCATGGGAAAATTTCCAGTTTAAAGGGACCATTTTCATCGATCACTTTAATACCAATCATCCCAATAAACTCCCCTGTCCGCTTCAGTTCGACTGCAAAAAATCCAAAGCCACGATCTTCTAGATGTTTTTGAAATTCTTCGGCGCGCGTTTTCGAAATTTCTTTGTCCAATTCTTTTACTTCATAATATCTGCGAACGTCTGGGTCTACATTCATACGCTGAAATTTTGGGATGTCAGATGCCTTCCAATCCCTAAAAATCAACCGTTTTGTTTTAAAATAAATCATTATTTACCTTACTTATTTTCTGGTGTATCTCGTTTAACATAGGATATTAATTCGATATCAAAATTGGCATCTGTAAAATCATACTCTGAAAGCTTTCGCTTACTCGGTAACGACGCAACGACATCTATAAAATCCTTATGATCCAGAAATTCATATGTTACATGAAATGTATCTTGTGACATGTTCGTATTTGGCTTTAGCGCAACATCTCTTTTATAAAAGAATTCATCTTTATTGATCGTTTGACCGACAACACTTTCCAGTTCAAGTGCAAGTTCTTTTAATGTCATTTTTTTATTTTCTAGCAATCTAAATTGTTTTTCATACATATTGTTCACCCAATTTTCTCATTTCATAATCACTCATTTATTATATCATTTGCACAATCGTTATGGAAATATGTCCTTTTATCTACAATCCTTTTTTCAGATAAAAAATACACGTATTGCACCCGATTCGGGGAATACGTGTATTTTAATTATTTACTCTTTTTTAATTATTATTCAATTGTTTACTCTGGCGCAGTAACGTTCTCTAAGCGAATGATTCCAACTGGATCCAGTTCAACGCCACTCACTAATTCTGTATTGACACCAATGCCAAGCTCTGAATAGTAAAGCGGTGTAATTGGTAAATCTTCAAGAAGGATACGCTGTGCTTCACTGTAGAATGCTGCACGCTCTTCTTCATCTTGTGCTTGACGTCCACCGTCTAATTCTACATCAAGTTCAGGGTTAGAATATAACCATCTGTTACCTGAACCATCTTGAGAATCTGTGTGGAACATCGGATATAAACCATAGTCCGCGTCACCTGTTACTGTAATCCATTGAAGCATGAACATGTCATGTGTACCACTGTCTGCCATATCTAAGAATGTACCAAATTCATACTCTTCGATTGTTACATCGATGTTGAGTTCTGCAAGTGTCTCTTGCATATACTGTGCAAGGTCACGGTTTGTATCTGAGTTTGATACCCAAAGTGTTGCACTAAAGCCATCTGCTTGATCTGACTCAGCCATGTACTCTTGTGCAAGTTCCATATCATATTCGATTTCTTCGAATGATTCATCGTGGAAGTTAACCGTACGTGCGATATGTGTTGAACCATGAATGCCTCGACCATCCAACAAGCCGTCAATCATACCTTCACGATCTAATGCATGTGAAATTGCTTTTCTGACATTCACATCAGCAAACAATTCGTTTTCAACGTTAAATGCTAGGTATGTCATTGATAATCCTTCTTGGTCAATGATATCCATATTATCAGCATTTCTAACGCGTTCCATATTCACTGGGTCAACACTATCTGAAATTGCGATCCCACCTGTTTCAAGTTCTGCTAATCGCGCTTGGTTTTCAGGGATGACGCGGTAAGTGACTGTACCCAGCTCCCGTCCTTCTTCATAGTAGTCATCGAAACCTTCCAGTACGATATTATCCCCTGGGCTACGGCTGACAAACTGTAAGTGACCTGTACCGACCGGATTTGGTGCTAAATGATTTCCGATGAATTCAGTAATCTCAGCAGAGATTTCATCGAATTCATCGCCACCTTCGGCACGTAATTCATAATATTCATCAAGCGTAATATCTAATCCCGCTTCGTCAATCGCATTCTGATAATCTGCATCAATCTCATCCTTGCTTAAAATTCCGGCTGTGTTGTGAGATAAATTGCTTAACAGTGGTGCAAACGGATATTCTGTCGTAATTTCTAACGTATGATCATCGACCGATTCAATGTCCGTAATCATTTCAAACATAAATCGAACGGATGATGCTGTACTAGGGTCCAGTATACGCTCAAGTGTTGCTTCAACATCCTCTGCTGTGAAATCACTGCCATCATGGAATGTTACACCTTCACGTAAAGTGAAACTCCAAGTATTGTCATCCACTTGTTCCCAATCCGTTGCAAGGCTTTCAACGATTTCCATCTCGAAATCTTGTTTCACCAATGTGTCATAAAGTTGAGTTCTAATCTGTGCAGATGGAATATCATTTGCTGTATGTGGATCCATCGAAACCGGTTCATTCAGTAAACCTATATCTAAATCTACACCGTCTTCCTGCGCCTCTACACTACTCGTTGCCATGCTATACCCTAATGATGCTGTGAGCATTACACCTAAACTTGTTAACATCATCTTACCCAAACGCATTAAATCATCACTCTCCTTATAGTCATAAGTCCAGTATAAAGAAAGCGTTTACAGATTACAACGGAAATCGTAATAATATAAATTTTAATTAATATTTATTTGTTATCCGCGTGCAGTATCGACGAATCGCTGGAATAATTTTTTCGAATACGCATCTACTTCATATGTACATTCTGGATGCCACTGCACTCCGATTACAAATTCGTGTGTTGTTGATTCTATCGCTTCAACGACACCGTCTTTACTGCGTGCGACAACTTTAAATCCTGGCCCAGCATCTTTGTTTGCCTGATGATGGAACGAGTTGATTTTAATATTGTCATCACCCATAATCTCATGTAATTTCGAACCTTTTTCTATATCAATATAATGTGAATTATGTTGCACCGGTGCCTTCTGACTATGCTGATAAACATCGTCCATCTGCGAATAAACATCCTGATACATTGTGCCTTTCATCGCGATGTTTAATATTTGGCTTCCACGACAAATGCCTAAGATTGGCTTGTTCATCTCAAGTGCATATTTGATCAATAGCATTTCATATTCATCGCGCCCAGGTTCAATCTCACCCAGATTTTGATGTGGCCCTTCTCCAAACAATTCGGGATCTATATCGCTACCACCCGCTAAAATGATGCCGTCGAGTGCTTCAACTTGTTTTTTTACTTTATCTTCTTCCAACGTTTTTACAAGTAAAACCGAAACACCGCCACAATCAACAATCGCCTCACCATAATATTTTGGTAAACGATAGCTGATGCCTTCAATAAATGTCGTCACGCCAATTAATGGAACTTTCATATCCTCTCTCCTCCCAAAAAAATAAAGAGCGCCGTATGGCACTCTTTTAGTCTAGCGATTATTCAATGCTTATTCAAAGTATAAATCTTTGAAGTTAATATTATTAAATCGATCCATCGTTACGTTTTGTAACTCAGTTCTGTATGCGTTCAAGTATTCACCATGACGAACGAAGATTGCTGGTGCATCTTCAACGATGATTTCAGCTGCATCTTTGTAGATTTGTTCACGTGCATCGTCATCGACTTCTTCTTTACCTGCATCAAGTAGAGCATCCAGTTCATCACTCTCGTAGAACGAGCGGTTACCAACGTCACCTAAACTATCTGAGTGGAATAATGGAACAAGTGCGTTATCGCTACTACCTGCTGAGTTAGACCAACCAAGAACGAACATCTCATGTTCACCTTGACCTGTCATCTCTAAGTAAGCACCCCACTCCATTTGCACCACTTCAACGTCGATGTTCAAATCAGCGAGTGATTCTTGTAAAATCAACGATAAAGTAACGCGTTCTTGGTTATCATTTGTCCAAAGTTCAAATGAGAATCCATCAGCGTAACCCGCTTCTTCTAATAGTTCTCTTGCACGATCCATGTCATAGTCTAGACCTTGAATGTTTTCATCATAACCTAGAATGTCTGGCGCAATTGGGCCGTGTGCAATGAATCCAGAATCGTTATACACACCTTCCATTACAAGCTCCTTATCCAGTGCATGTGAAATGGCTTGACGTACACGCACATCATCAAACGGCTCTTTCTGCATATTGAAGCCCAAGTAATCAATACCAACACCATACGCAGTCAACATCTCAGTATCTGGATGAGCTTCCACACGATCTACGTTTGATGATTCAACATGGAAAATCATATGTGATGTTCCTGTTTCCAGTTCAGCCAGACGAGAACCAGTTTCACTGACGACTTTAAATGTCACAGTATCAACAAGTGCGGCGTCACCCCAATAGTCTTCATATCTAGCAAATTGTGTTTCACTACCAGGAGATCGACTGACGAACTCTAAGTATCCTGTACCGACTGGTTCACGCTCAATCGTTGCAGATAAGTATTCATACATATCCGTACCGACTTCTTCTAACTCTTCGCCACCTTCTTCACGCAACTCAAAGTATTCTTCTAGAGATAATTCAACACCCGCTTGTTCAAGCGCATTCTCATAATCCGCTTCGATGAGGTCCTGACTCATCATTCCCCCACCATCATGGCTTAAATGCTCAAGTAATGGTGAATACGGATAACTTGTAACAATTTCAACCGTGTAGTCATCAACAACGTTTACTGACTCTACAGCTTCATAGAGGAATGCACGCTCCGAAGCGACATTTGGATCCAATACTCGATCTAAGTTTGCTTTAACAACTTCAGCATTAAAGTCAGTACCATCATGGAATGTTACACCTTCTCTTAAATTAAACACCCAAGTTGTGTCATCGACTGCTTCCCATTCTGTGGCAAGTAATGGCTGAATTTCCATATTTTCATCTAGCTTTACGAGACCTTCATACAACGTCGTACGCATTTGGTTCGATGGTACGTCGTTACTTCCATGTGGATCCATTGATACCGCGTCACTATTAATCGATACAATGACATCTCCACCTTGCTCCTGTGCATCAGCTGTCTGTGATAAGAGCGCACCGCCCCCGAGTAACATTAATGATAAGGCTAGTGTACTTTTCAATCGTTTCATTTGCATTCCTCCAAGTTGAATTTGGAACAATCATATATCAATCACTATTCAATTTCAAGTATTTTTATGAATTATTCTAATTTAATTTTAATCCAACTTTTTTGTATGACGATTTCATATTAATTAAATGCGATAGAACCAGCGTTTTCCATAATTTTCAAATTAAAACCTCTAATAACATTGACATTATTGGTTTCTTGATTATCAAGAATTGTAATCGTTATCATTTATACTCTTGTTCATTTTCAATTTTAAATAATAAAAATTAACTTTTATAAGTATTGTTTGATTTTTTAAAATATTCTATCAGATTAATTATGCAATCGTTATACGTTTATTATGAATTTTTCATATGAGCTCTAATAGTTGGTCTGTCATTGTAATTCTTTTATTATGATCCGTTCAAAATTCAGATAATCATTTTGTGCGCTACTCTTTCGCATTTATTCATTAATTTCTTAGGATGAGGAGTTGTTTGGGGTTCGCTCATGTGTAAATTTTTTAACTAAATTTAAAGTGGACCCCTTGTCAAGGACACGCAGAGTACCCCCTTGACACTCTTAATCCTAAAATACTACTCTGTGGTAAGTTCTAGTTGTCTGATTTTCGGTAGTTCTGGTGGTGTAACTAAATGTCTGTGTG
>DYYI01000040.1:0-8696 GCA_020741755.1 Aliicoccus persicus
CTCACCGATTAACACAGGGTTATTTTTCGTACGACGACTGAGTACCTCAATCACGCGTGTGATTTCTTTAGAACGGCCAATAACCGGATCCAACATGTCTTCTCTCGCGATTTGTGTTAAGTCACGCGCAAGACCATCAAGCGTTGGCGTTCCTGTTTCTTTACGCGCTGATTTTTTCTGTTGAACCATATCCGGATTACCAAGCATTTTAATCACAGCTGCACGCGTCTTCGTAATATTAAGATCTAAATTTGATAATACCGTCGCCGCGACACCTTCACTCTCACGGATCAAACCAAGTAACATATGCTCAGTTCCGATAAAGTTATGGTGTAAACGACGTGCTTCATCCATTGAGTATTCAATAACTTTTTTAGCACGTGGAGTGTACTGCATTGATGTCGACATCTCAGTACCAACGTTCACCAATTTAAAGATTTCTTCACGGATGCGGTCTTCATCTGCGTTAAATAACTTTAAAACTTTTGCCGCGATACCTTCATTTTCTTTAACCAATCCGAGTAGTAAGTGCTCGGTTCCAATGCTTGAGTGCTTGAGTTGAATCGCTTCTTCTTGTGCATAAGCGAGTACTTTTTGTGCACGTTCTGTTAATTTTCCAAATAACATATATTAACCCCCTAATGTGTTTCTGAGTAACGTTGCGCGTCGCTCATCAATCTTTTTGTCGAGTTCTGCCACAGATAAAACTTCATCTGAATCAATCAATGTTTTAATAAACGCGGGTTGAATCATTTGAATCAACGGTTGAAATTTAAACTTTTCAAGCGTTAATAATTCTAAATCCACACCGATTTTTACATCACTGAGTGCTTTAGCTGCTTCTTTTAAACTAATTGTCTGAGCATACCTGAGCAATCCTAACGAACGGAATATTCGGTCTCGCGTTTCCACCTCATGCTCACCGATAAAACGCTCGCGCAAACTAATTTCTTCTTCAATTAATTGTTCCTTTAGTTCAAGTAAGTTGTCAATGATTTCATCTTCTGTTTGCCCGAGCGTCAGCTGGTTTGATAGTTGATATATATAACCGATAGATTGACTACCTTCCCCATATATACCACGTAATGTAAAACCAAATCGACTGATGTTCGAGACAAATTGTTGCAACAGACCAGTAGAAGCAAGTGCAGGCAAGTGCACCATGATTGATGCCCGCAATCCAGTGCCGACATTTGTTGGACAAGCTGTCAAATACCCGTAGTTTTCATCGAACGCATATTTGAAGTTGTCTTCAAGAATTTTATCGACTTGTTCTGCTGCTGCGTAAATTTCATTCATATCGACACTCGCACCGAGTGATTGGATACGGATATGATCTTCCTCGTGCACCATAATGGAAATCGACTCATCTTCATTGATGAAACATGCATGACCATGTTTAGCAAAGTTCGGTGAAATCAAATGCTTTTCGACGAGCATTCCACGTGCTTCATACGATAATTTTCGCACATCGACTTGTCTGTAGCCTTCTAGATGGTTCGCCATATCCTTTACTAACTGATCCAGTTTTTCTACATCTTGACTACGTCCAGGGAAAGATAGGCCTTCAATATTCCGAGCTAAACGTATGCGAGAAGACATTTCAATTGGGGTTTCCGCTGCTGATTCTAGCCATTTGCTCACTTTAGGACTCATGATCGCCACCACCTTCAAGCGCGCGTATTTTATCTCTAACAATAACGGCTTCTTCGAAGTTTTGCTGTTCGACGAGTGCGTCCAGTTCAGATTTCAACGCATCGATTTGCTGTTTTACTTTGAGATGTTGAAGTGCATTTTCAGGGACTTTACCGACATGTGTCACTTGATTTGCTTGAACTCGCGCGATGATTTCTCGCGTTGTATCTGGAAATGTACGATAACAATCTGCACAGCCAAATTTTGCGTTTTTCAATATCGAGTCCACCGTTGAGCCACATGATTCACAACGTTTAACCGGTCGATCTTGGTATTGTTTTCGCTGCATATTCGACAATGCTTTTAGCAGCTGATTGATGTTTGAGTGATTCTCATTGTGTGACAAATATACGTCAAATGACGCATTCGCACACGATTCACATAAATACTGATCATACTTGTGGAATCCAGACCCTTTCGACACATGAATCACCGCTTCATTTGTTTGGCAGTTTTCACATTTCATTCGCTTTCCTCGCTATATAATATGACGTTAACGATGTTCGTTAATATATGCGCACGCAATCGATCGCGATACGGTAAATCTATTATCAATGTCTCTCGATGGATTGCAGTTAAAATAATCTTCGCTTCTTTTTCTGTGATGACATTATTCTCTAACATCGATTGGATGATATGTTCTCCTTTTTGTTGAGACACGCTCTTACCAATCACTTGCTTTAAATGGGCAAGATAATCCGCTTGTTTGTGCGTTTCGATTTTAGTGATTCGAATATAACCACCACCACCGCGTTTACTTTCCACAAGGTAACCGTGTTCCGTCGTAAACCGTGTCTTAATCACATAGTTTAACTGAGAAGGAACACAGTCGAACTTTTCAGCAATATGTGCGCGTTTTATCTCCACTACTTCTTGCTGAGACTTCTTAATCATCTCTTTTAAATAGCTTTCAATAACGTCGGACATATTTCTCATGGGGACCACCTCTCTTTGACCTTCTTTGACTTTGATTATATATCACAACTTTAATCGTTTCAATCGTTTTGATTAATAGATGAATTTTTTCACCTTTTTGTGTAGAATAAAAAATACAAAAATCAAAAGGAGTGATTTCCGTGTCAATCGTTATGGGTATCGTCGGTATTCTTGTAACAATGGCGTTAGCTTGGATTGCCAGTTCCGACCGAAAACGTGCCTTCTCACATTGGATTAACATACTGATGTTACTAGGTTTACAACTTATTTTTGCCTTTATATTATTATCTACTACAGTTGGAGAAACAATCGTATCATGGCTCGCAGATGGATTTAATGTCGTACTTGGTTTTGCACAAGAAGGGATCTCCTTCGTATTTGGAGACTTAGTGAATGTGGCACCTGAAGGCGGCACAATATTCTTCTTCGGCGTACTAATGCCAATTATCTTTGTTTCAGCAATTATCGGTATTTTACAGTTCTTACGTATACTGCCACTAATTATTAAAGGCATTGGTTGGTTCCTATCAAAAGTAACCGGCATGCCATACATTGAATCATATAACGGTGCAGCTTCGATGTTCCTTGGGCAGTCTGAAGTTTTCATTACGCTCAAGCATATCGTGCCGCAACTCAATGCACGTCGCTTATACACACTATGTGCACAAGCGATGAGTTCCGTTTCATTATCAATTGTCGGTGCATACATGGCACAGTTAGAGCCACGTTTTGTAATCGTTGCAATTATTATGAACTTGTTTGGTATCTATGTGGTATCACACATCATCAATCCGTATCCTGAAGCAGGTACAGCATCTGAAGAAGAAACTGATGTTGAAATCAGTAACAATCCAGAAGCAGGAAAGTCATTCTTCCAAGTACTCGGTGATTACATCATGGACGGTGCGAAAGTTGCCGTTATCGTCGGTGCGATGTTAATTGGTTATATCGCCTTGATCGCTTTACTTAACAACTTATTCTTATTAATTCCAGGCAACAGCTTAACGTTCCAAGATATTCTCGGTTATGTATTTATGCCACTCGCATTCTTAATGGGTATCCCATGGGCAGAGGCACACACAGCAGCAAGTATTATGGCAACGAAGTTAATCACGAATGAATTCGTCGCTATATTCGACTTCATCGCCGTTGCAGATACATTATCTGAAAGAACGCAAGGTATGATCTCTGTCTTCCTAATTTCATTTGCAAACTTCTCAAGTATCGGTATCATTGCCGGTTCTGTGAAAGGTATCCATGAAGAAAGTGGTAATACAGTTGCAAGATTCGGTCTAAAACTCGTTTACGGTGCGTCACTCGTATCTGTATTAAGTGCAGTAATGGTCGGATTCTTCTTATAGTTGTTTAAAACAAAAACATGTCGATAAAATTCATCGACATGTTTTTTTAATTTTTGAATGTATTAATTTTTAAAAACTTCGGTGTGAGCTTCACATCAATTGTGCCGTGTTTCGCAAATTCTGCCCACACATACCTTAATTTTTTCCCATCATGTTCAACGCTTGCCCAATCTTTACCAGTTATGAATACACTGTCTTTCCAAACTGCTTCATCCCCAAATAGGAGTGGCGATTCAATGCAATGTGACGCACGATATGGGTTTCGTCTTGCACCCCATGAGATTTCATATAAGTAAGCTTTTTTTGCAAGCTTTGCGTAATGCTTCGCGCCATTGCCATAGATACGCTTTGAAAGTACAGCGATTGCAGCTTCTGGTAGTATGCGTGTCACGACATTTTGATACATGCGTTGGAGTAAAGGTACAGCTTCTAAAAACATGACGACTTCTCGTGCATTTGATCCTATCATGACAGATACATTTTTTGCCCGTTCAATAAACTTCTCATCAAACAGCTTCAAGGATGGCAATGGATGGTGACCATATTGTGCACCGAATGGCATCGATCCATTCAACCCATATTTACTACCAATTTTTCCAACATCAGCTTGTATGCCCATCAATGTTTTCATATCTGCCTCTTTGTATGCTTCACGCTGATGCGTAAACATCTCCATACTCATCGTTTCACGATTTTGTCTTAAACCAAACGGGGCGCTCTGCACGATGATCTTTTGGAACATCCCTTCTGTTTCATCGATGACCATTAAATTCATGACTGAATCTGCACCAGAGGATTGACCAAACAATGTGATATTTTTATCGTCTCCACCAAAGTACGAGATATATTTGTTCACAAATCTCAGTGCTTCAATTTGATCAAGTAGCCCTAAATTACTCGGATAATCACTGTTATTGCCCAAGTATCCGAGTACCCCTAGTCTGTTTGTTACAGTCACGACGATAACGTTTTGTTCTCTGACAATGCGCTTCGGGTCAAAGATTTTTAAATCACCAGCACCACCGACGTAGCTGCCACCATGTAAAAAGACCATGACGGGCAGTTTATCTGTAGGTTTCGTATCAATGGGGATATGTATCGATAGAAGTTGTGGATAGTCCGTATATCGTGCATTCTCTTCCTCTCCACCAAAAAACGGAGATAAGCTGTCATTGATGTTTTGAAAGCTTGCGGGTGCCCGTTTCGTCGCATTGATGACGCGTCCTTTAATCGTGTTAAACTCTGGAATATCATGGCGCTCAGCATTCGCATATTTAAGACCGGACACACGCCAAATACCGCCATCATTCCATCCTCTTACTTCCGTATTCCTAACTTTCCAAATCATCGCATCAACCTCTAAATCAATCTTCATTCACTTATTAATGTACAACAAAATAAAAAAATAGTAACCCATAAAGGGTTACCATCCTCTCTCCGACATACGATTTTCTGGAGTCAGTTGATTTACATCGAGTCCTCTCATCGCCGGACCAAGATCTTTAGCGAGATCTTTTATCAATTGATAGTTTTTAAAGTCTGCAGTTGCTTGAACAATTGCATGTGCATATTTTTCGGGATTTTCTGATTTAAAAATGCCTGAGCCGACGAACACACCATCCGCACCAAGTTCCATCATTAACGCAGAATCTTGAGGCGTCGCAACACCGCCTGCAGCAAAGTTCAATACAGGTAATTTACCAAGTGTTTTAATTTCTTTGAGTACTTCGAATGGTGCACCATGATTTTTAGCGTAGGTCATCAACTCATCATCATTCATCACTTTGATCTGTCTAATCTGTGCATTCACTTCTCTCATGTGTCGTACCGCTTCAACGATATTCCCCGTACCTGGCTCACCTTTCGTGCGCAACATCTTCGCACCTTCACCGAGCCTGCGCGCTGCTTCACCGATGTTTCTACATCCGCACACAAAGCCAACATCATACATCGACTTATCCAAATGATACACTTCATCCGCTGGCGTCAGTACTTCAGACTCATCGATACAATCGACACCCATTGATTCGAGTACACGCGCTTCACTGATGTGACCGATTCTACATTTTGCCATGACAGGAATGGACACTGCATTTAGTACTTCCTCAACAATACGTGGATCCGCTGCTCTTGCAACACCACCTTCTTTTCGAATATCAGATGGCACACGCTCGAGCGCCATTACTGCAACCGCACCCGCCGCCTCAGCAATCTTTGCTTGCTGGGCATTCACCACATCCATGATGACACCGCCATATTTAAAATCAAATTTAGTCATTTCGACATCTCCTTTAATCTTTATTGAATATAGTTTAGAATATTATCTGAACTCTAATAAGAATCAGATTGAATAAAATTTAGGAGGTCAGATTATGTTTGTCTCGTTAGACCGTAATGAGGACACACCGATTTATGAACAACTATATAAGCAAATTAAAGATAAAATACTATCGCGGGAGATTGATGCAGAAGAGAAATTGCCGAGCAAACGTCAGTTGAAAGATGATCTCGGCATCAGTATGACAACGATTGAACATGCCTATACGATGTTGATTGATGAAGGGCTTATCTATAGCAAGGATAAAAGTGGATATTACATAGAAACGATTGAAGGGTTGAAGTTCGAGGAGAAGAATCCGGAGATTATTGAAAGGCCATCTGAGAAAGTTAGACGGTTGCCACTTGGGACCATTGATACTTCTATTATTCAGTCGGATACATTTCGACAAATTGCCCAGGAAGTGTATAGAGACGCGTCTTTATTTAACAAGGGAGAAGACAGTGGCGAGGATTTTTTGAAGCAGAATATTTATGAGTACATGCACAATAACAGAGGTGTCACGTGCTCAATTGATCAAATCGTTATTGGGCCTTCCACTGAGTTTCTACTAGATCAATTGATGCATTTGCTGGAATATGAAAGCTTTTCAATCGAAGATCCTGGATATCCCGTCATTAAGAAAGTTTTGAATAAGCACGGTATGACATACCAACCTGTACCTGTTACTAGTACAGGTATCAACGTTAATCAAGTGAGAGAAAAAATCGTACATGTGACACCATCCCATCAGTTTCCGACAGGCGCAATTTTGAATTTACAAAAGCGTGTTCAACTGCTGCAGCATGTGAATTCAAATAATGGATACATTATAGAAGACGATTATGATAGTGAATTTCGATACGATGGCCACCCGCTGCCGTCTTTACATAGCTTAGATCAACATGACCGTACGATTTATATGACGACATTCTCAAAAGTGTTGTTCCCTTCATTGCGTTTGGCTTGTATGGTGCTGCCAAAATCACTGGCTGAACGATATTACCAAGAAAAGTTTACATGTGATGTACCGAGACATCTTCAGCATGTCGTTGCGCATTATTTTGAGAGAGGTTTTATCGTTCGACATATCAATCGCATGCGAAAAATATATCGTGAAAGAACACGTGAGATTACTGGCTTTTTATCTGAAAAATATCCTGAAGTTGAAGTGCGTGGGATGCATACCGGCATGCACATATGGTTAAGGGTGCCGGGAGAAAATATAGAAGCACGTGCGCGTGCGTTCGACTTGAGCCCGCTCAATGACTATGCCATCGATAAGTCATATTCAGATAGCATCGTCATCGGTATTGGAGAATCAACTGTTGAAGAAGTGAAAGAAATACTGAGTGAATTTTTCCAATAAAAAACACCTCGCGAAATACATCGCATGGTGTTTGAGTGGGCCTAAGTGGACTCGAACCACCGACCTCACGCTTATCAGGCGTGCGCTCTAACCAGCTGAGCTATAGGCCCGAAATTATGTAATTAAAAAACATGCCGAGGACCGGAATCGAACCGGTACGATAATCACTTATCGCAGGATTTTAAGTCCTGTGCGTCTGCCAGTTCCGCCACCCCGGCATAAAAATGGAGCGGAAGACGGGATTCGAACCCGCGACCCCCACCTTGGCAAGGTGGTGTTCTACCACTGAACTACTTCCGCTCAATACATATTTGAATATTTATAATGGTGGAGAATGACGGGATCGAACCGCCGACCCTCTGCTTGTAAGGCAGATGCTCTCCCAGCTGAGCTAATTCTCCATGACTTGATTATCTTTATCAACTTTATAAATAATACAATATAAATGATGTTTGGTCAACTGGAATTTTTGGGGTGTGGATTGGGGGGCGCTTTGTGGCTGAATGATTATCCGGTAATTAGTGGGACTCAGGGTTTGATTTTTATTTGGGAGTCCCACTATGGTGCCTTTTGTGGGACTCAACACATGATTTTTAACTCGGGAGTACCACTCTGCTGCCTTTTGTGGGACTCAACACTTATTTTTTACCTCGGGAGTACCACTCTGCTGCCTTTTGTGGGACTCAGGTCCTGACTTTTACCTTAGAGTACCACTCTAATGATCTAAATGTGCGGCAAATCGGATTTTTCGGACCTGCCGCACACTTTGCATGCCAATGAAACTCGCTCACTGACTCGCAAACGGATTTGCGTTCCAATGAGAGGTGCTCACTGACTCGCAGATTGATTTGCGTTCCAATGAGAGGTGCTCACTGACTCGCAGATCAATTTAAACTGGACCCCATAAACTGGACACACAGAGTTCAGTCCAAAAATTTTATGGACATCTGTTCTTCTGTCCGTTTTACTTGTAGACACAAGTGTCTATCTCGTAATAAATTCTGGACACGATTACTAC
>DYYI01000041.1:0-7852 GCA_020741755.1 Aliicoccus persicus
AGATTGATTTGCGTTCCAATGAAACTCGCTCACAGACACGCAAGCGGATTTACGTTCCAATGAAGTTCGCTCACAGACACGCAGATTGATTTACGCGTCAATGAGCCTCTCTCACAGACACGCAGATTGATTTACGCGCCAATGAGCCTCGCTCACAGTCACTCAAAACCCCCAAAAACCACAAAAAAGGATTTGGAACTTTATCTTACTAATTCCAAATCCGTTTCTCTATATTTAAAACAAAAACTATTCCACAATATCCTCTTCGGGAATATCTTTCAATTCTTTTAAGAAAAATGCCATGATCAGTGCGAGTAATGCCAAGAATCCACTGAATAAGAAGGTCGCATTTACACCCAACACTTGAGATTCAATGCTCGGCGACGCGCCATCGATTGACGCGGGTATCAATGTCATAATCGTTACCATAATCGCAGTGAATAGTGACGCTCCAATCTGGCGCATCGTATTGTTCAGTGCGGTACCATCTGGAATCAAACGGTTGCTGATCGAGTTCATCGCATAAGTTGTAAGTGGCATCATTGCAAAGCCGACGGACACGAGTCGTAATGTATAAATAATCGTAATCGCCCAGAATGAAGAATTTTCATCTAAAAATGCCATCATGACTGATGTGATAAGCAGCATGCCTGAGCCAAGAATGGTCAGGTACTTAATACCATATCTATCAAATATGTAACCTGCAATCGGCATGATCAGTCCCATGATGAATGCCCCTGGTAAAATTGCAAGACCAGATTCAAGCGGTGTGTAATCGAGCATCTCTTGCATAAAGACAGGCAGTATATTATTTCCACTAATAATCGATGTGAAAAAGACAATCGCAATGACCGAACTCAATGTGAATGCACGAGATTTCATCACGCGTAATTGCAAAATCGGTTGTTCAAGATTCAATTGACGTCTGACAAATACAGAGACGAGAATTGCTCCAAAAATAAGTGAACCGATTACGAATGGATCAGACCAGCCCATCGTACCTGCTGCTGAAAATCCATATAACAAACTACCGAAACCTAATATAGAAAGAACTAAACTCAATAAATCGAATTTCGGATTTGTCTGGGTTGTGACATTACGCATCGTAAATGCCGCGAAGATAAAGTTTGCAGCAGCGATCGGTAAGACGATCCAGAACAACATGCTCCATTCGAATGATTGAACGACAAAACCACCGAGTACAGGACCAACTGCTGGTGCGACACCGATGACCATGCCGAATAATCCCATCGCTCTCCCTCGCTTGGAAACAGGGAAAAGATTGAGTAAAATGACTTGAGTTAGTGGCATCATAATACCAGCAGAAATCGCTTGAATAATACGACCTGCAAGCAAGATGAAATAATCACTAGAAAGTGCTGCGATTAAAGTACCCGCCATAAAAATACCTATCGCAACTAAAAAGAGCGAACGCGTTGTAAATTTATTTATAAAAAATGCTGAGACCGGAATCATAATACCGTTCACTAAAAAGAACGCCGTATTTAACCACTGCGCCTGAGCAAATTCAATATTCAAATCATTCATGATTTCAGGAATTGCCGTAAGAAGTAAGGTCTGATTGAGGATAACAACGATCGCACTTACGACAATAATCGAAATGATAAAACGTCTATCTGGCTTAGAAATTTCCATATGTAACAACCTTTTAGAAATATAATATGTCTATTATACACGTAAGAATTAAAGTATGACAAAGATGTGAAATGACACATACTCAATATGTAAGTTTTACTTTTTATAACTTTATATTTGTAGACATAATCTAAACCACTTATCTCAATTTTTGATGTTTTTGAACGCTATATCCAGTTTCAACCAAAATACTCACAATTATGTAAACATTAGACGTATTTTATCGACAGAAATATTTACTTATTACACTTCTATTTTTAAATATTCCCATTATAATTAAACATAACTCAACTTTGAACGGAGGCTATTCATTGCTCATTCGATTTTTTATCGCCTTATTTTCTTCTGTTCTGATCGTACTTCTGTTTGCAACACATGTTAAAGCAACGGATGCAGAATCTTATTTATTTAAGTTAGAAACTGAAGACGCAACGATATTTACAGAGCTCGTTGCAAATGGAGACACTGTCAGTCGAATGTCTACAGCAAGTAGAACGACGTATCAATACCAGCAGTTTGAAAGTGAAAGCTTAGCGAATATCGCTATGGGCGTTCGCTCGCAAAATTATAATAGTAGAGATGGATACAAACACTTTTACTCAATAACACCGAGTATTATTGAAGAATTGTTAGTTGTTGATTTTGGTGTCACATCTGAACATTTGAGTCTTACCGAACAAATCAACACGCTGATTCAACAGGGGTTCACTCGTACAGATCGATACCCGGCTGAAGAGAATTTTATTTTAACGGATGATTTATATGTAAGTGGAAATATCGTTTTGGAATATGAAGATGACACATTGTTTAATCGTGTTGAAATAGATTACATCGGTGAGCGAATATTTATTATGACATCGTTGTTGGAACCATCACTTGAATATTACGGTTTTGAAACTGTTGATGATTTCATTCAATATGCCGAAAATCATAGACAACGCGTCAACAGTGAAGGGTATGCATACAATTATTATGTTGAAGATGAGTTTTTAGGAGAGACAACAGAAGTTAGGTTTTACTTATTATCTCCCCAAACGTTTTTTATGAATTTGTATAACCTTGATGAAGCGGAATATTATACGCGTTATCCAAATGGTGTGGACGCCGTTGAAGAGAGAGTCAACAATTATATTTCTCGGGGTTATGAAGTGATTCGACACACGAATAATTCTCCTGAGTTTGATAGAAACTCAAGTATTGATTTCGAGCAACTATATAACGATGCTTCAGAGATTGCGCTTGAAGAGAATTATCCGGATATTGTAGATGATATAATCGAAGCGCCTGAGGAAGAGTTAGATGAAGAGATTGAAGACGAGCTGGAAGAAGAAATTATTGAAGAAGAATCAGAAGAACAAGAAATAATAAATGAAGACATTGAACCTGATGAAGTCGAAGAGACCGAGGAAGAATCTGAAGAGCAAGAAGATATAACAGAAGAACTTGATGACGCACCAGATGAAGAAATTATTGAAGAAGAAATTCCAAATGAATTTGGAGATAGTGTCTCACTGCATCAATACTCAAGCTATGGCAATGTTGCCGTGTATCAAGATTCGGATGCAAAGATCAATATCATTCATCAAGATGGTATAATTTCTCATTTATATATGGCGTATACTGAAACACCATTTGATGTGGCGTTTCGATTAGAAGAGGAATACAATCTGTATCAACTGATGTATAATATTTCTGGTTATAATAGTAGCGTATCGAGTAATGAGGATACGATATATTATCAAGTTGGGATTGACTACACTGCATTCTCATTACCAGAGTCTTATATTCCTATCGCCGAAGAGTTATTACCTATATATATGAGCTATCGTCTTTCAAATGTGCATCAGACATTGATTGAGGATGGGTACCGTTATCATCCGAATGAAGTGAGTTCAGAATCGACACAGGTGATTTTAGAGCATGCACATCATGGTCAAATAGAACTTAAATTTGAAGCGGGTCTCTTGAATTCTGTTGATGAGGATAGTGAAGACAGACGGATGAATGATGTAATTGATGAATATGTGGGCTTAGGTTATGTTATTATTTCGGTAGATAAATAATGATTGTTAGAAATTGTGGAGGCATTACATATGAAGAAATTAATTTATACACTCTCTTGTGTACTGTGTGTAGGCGTTTTATCTACGACTGCATATGCACAAGAAGAAGAAACGGATGATGAGGTCGAAGAATCGATAGTCAACTTCACGCCTGAATCTGAAGAAATTGAATGGTTATTAGAACTGATGAATGGTGCGACGCCATTTGAAGAAGACATAGAAGATGTTTTAGCAGAGGCGGAAGATGTGAGTACGTATTTAGCTTTTTCTAGCTTTTACTCAGGTCAAGTCACAGAGGGTGACACACCGGTTGATGAATCGCTTGTAACGACGACGTTCACTCAATCATTGGTTCATGAAGATGACTCACAACTGGAAGTTGAACGTTATCGTACGGATAGTGAGCGTAATATTTTAGCGCCACAATCATATATGAACTCTATTAATAATGAGATGTATTTATATGATACTGTCTCAGGATCGTTCATTGATTACACGACTTCTGGTTTTACTGATGATGATATTATGATTGAGCGCTACGACAATATCTACGCAAACTTAGAAAGCAATATTGATGCATTTGATATTTATGAAAATGTTGAGTATTTTATTTTTGTTACTGAAGCGTTACCTGAGTTAGAGAATCAGTTCTTAACACAATCGGGTTGGTCGCTGGACGCACTTGTAGAGGATAGTTTCGAGTATTCATATATTGTTCTCGTCAATAAGGAAACGTCACGCATTGATTACAACGGCCTCGTTACAGATGCAGTGAACAACGTCGATGAACAGTCATATCGCACAGAATATTATACGTATTACTACGATCATGACATGTATGAAAATCTAGACGAGATGTACGATGAAAATGCCTTTGAATATGTAGAAGAGGAAGCGGAAGAAGAAACAGAAGAAACAGATGAAGAAGACACAGAAGAATAAGGAGTGAATCAGATGATCAGAAATTTAAGTCAAGTGCTTTTAGCTGTCAGTGATGTCGATGCATCCGCTAAGTTTTGGGAGGAGAAACTGGGATTTGTTGTTGTAAATAGAACGACAGCGTCTGAGACGAATGAAGCAGTTATTGAAGTCGGCGCTCATTTAAATGCAGAAACAACGCTCGTACTCCAAAAACAGAATGATGTGAAACAAGTAGCGCCAACGCTCGTCTTTAATACGATGCGTTTTGACGAAGTATATGAAACGTTAAGTGAGACTTTGACAGTGGGGGATGTAGAGGAAGTCAACGGCATTCGTACATTCACATTTAAAGATCTTGATCAGTATGTTTTCCGTATTAAAGAAGCAAAAGAATTAGAATTTGAATAGTTTATTGTAAAAAAATGTTATAGAAATGTAATGCAATTCACTTTCCTTTGCAATAATTAATCTCTATACTAGGTAGGTATTTGTAGAGATATCGTTGAAAGGAAGTACTTATGAGAAAATTATTAATACTTATGCTCGCATCAGTTTTCTTCATTGTAGGATGTAATAATGACTCGAATGATCGTGATCCAATTACATTAGAAACGGATGAAGCATCAAGTGATACAGCAGAAACAGAAGTTTCTGAAGACACTGAAGACACTGAAGACACTAAACCAGTTGAGGACATTCCAGAAGAATACCAAGGCCTAGGTCTTGAGAAATTTGAACGTGTTGAATCGGGTGTCACATCGAATGTTACTTTAGAATTTGAAGATAATGTTGTGTTACAACAAACAACTGAGAACTCGGCAAACTTTGAAGATGTTGGGTTAACACTTGAAGGTGCAACGGAAGAAGAAGCAAGTTTAGCAGCAGAGTACTCAAGCGTCTATGATGTCACATATGAAACAGAGTTAATTTACGTCGGTGGAACTGAGAAAATGATCATCGACTACCGTAACCAACGTGATGAAATAGAAACGTTAAATAGTTTATTTATGGATGAAATGCCAATTGTAGCACGTGATACAACTGTTGAAGATGCAATTGAATTCTTTATTGCCGAAGGTTATACACATATTCAAGATTAATTGTATAAACTGCTCGTGAATCAATTGCATTTGAACTTTCATTTTGATATTATGTTAAATACCGTGCTAAGTGGGGGAGTAGCGGAACCCTGTACCTGCAATCCGCTCTAGCAGGGCCTAGATCCGTTTTTGAGGCTGTCCACATTATGGTCTGCCTTTTATATTCTCGTGTTGAGAGTTCGGTCCTATGCAATAGGACGTTGTGAACCATGTCAGGACCGGAAGGTAGCAGCATTAAGCAACTCATCTTATGTGCCGTAGGGTTGCCGAACTTGAGCGAGGTATAGAAGTAACGCTTGATGTGGCTGTCGAGATAACGGTGCACGGCTACATAATTAAACTTCGTCCATAGGACGGAGTTTTTTCTTGTTTAAAGAGAGAGAAATACACCGACTATGTTATAATTATGAACATAATAATATCTGTGTGGAGGAGTCGTTTTATGGAGTATCAAGCGTTGTACCGTGCGTTTAGGCCGCAGACATTTAACGATGTCGTTGGACAGAAACATGTCACCAAAACTCTGAAAAATGCGATTATACGCGATAAAAAATCGCATGCTTACTTATTTAGTGGGCCGCGAGGTACGGGTAAAACGAGCATTGCAAAAGTCTTTGCAAAAGCCTTGAACTGTCCACAACAGAAAAATGGAGAACCGTGTAACACATGTCACATCTGTGAGAGTATAACGGATGGGTCAGCAAATGACGTGATGGAAATTGACGCGGCATCAAACAACGGTGTCGATGAAATCAGAAATATCCGTGACAAAATTAAGTACGCACCGACAGAAGCAACATTCAAAGTTTACATTATAGACGAGGTGCATATGTTAACAATCGGTGCATTCAATGCGCTGCTCAAGACGTTGGAAGAACCACCGGCGCATGCGATCTTTATCTTGGCGACAACGGAGCCACATAAAATCCCAGCGACCATCATATCCAGAACACAACGCTTTGACTTTAAAGCGATTGAACACACTGAAATTATCTCGCATCTAGAACACGTTGCTTCTACTGAAGGCGTTGCGTATGATGATGAGGCACTTGCGTACATTGCAAGAACGGCTGAAGGTGGTATGCGTGATGCACTATCGATTCTTGATCAAGTGCTGGCATATAGTCAGGAGAACGTGACGCTAGATGATGTCGTGATGATTACTGGTGGGATTAAAACTGACCAGTTAAGTGAATGGATGAAATTGATTGAAGCGTCTAAATCAAAAGAAGCATTTGAAATGTATCATCGGTTGATTGATGAAGGTAAAGATCCGACGCGATTGATTCATGAACTCGTGTATTTTATCCGAGATAGTATTATTTTAAAAACGAGCAATCAGTTACAAGATGGCGATGCATTTTTCAATACGAGTGAAGAAACAATGTATAAGATGATCAATGTGCTGAATGATGCGATGGTGATGATGCGCTTCTCAGTTAACACAAGCGTGCACTTGGAAGTTGTCATTATTAAATTGATAGAAGTTATCAAAGCATCAACAGTGCAAGATGTTCCAAATGTAGACCTTGGTCCACTTGAAGCGCGAATTAGGCAGCTGGAGCAAATGCTTGAAAACAATGCGCAGCCGACGAGTGCACCGGTTCAACAGCCAAAAGTGACGCCAACGAAAAACGGTTTAACTGAGCGTGAAATTGAAAAGATTTTAAACAATGCGAACCGCGAAGACTTGGAACGATTGAAGCAGGATTGGCAGAAAGTGTTATCGCATGTTAACGAGAGTCAAGATTTCTCGATATCTACAATGATTGAACATACGCAACCTGTTGCGGCAAGTGATGAAGCGGTGTTGATTGGTTTCGACAACGGTGTCCAAAGTGACATATTAAATCGTGATGAAGAAAAGCGTAAAAGAATAGAGTCAGCAATCGCGAGCGTCATCGACCGTAACATTGAAGTCAGAGGTATTCCAAATGTAGAGTGGCAACAACAAGTTGACGTGTTCCGTGAAAATTATAAGAAGAAACAGAAACAAGGTACACAACAACAAGAAAAGAAATCATCGGACATCGCAAAAGAGATGTTCGGAAGTCACATGGTTGAAACAGAATAGCTGTGTCATGTAATATATGAATAGATTAATAAGAAAAC
>DYYI01000042.1:0-12411 GCA_020741755.1 Aliicoccus persicus
TAGCCACTTACCTTCTCGAAAATCATAGGTGGTCTTAGGCTTCACACCATCCTGCAAATATACGAGGAAGGCATCTTTATGTGTATCTTGGTCCCCTTCTTCTGTCATCCAGCGATCGAGCCATTCAATGACCTCTTGAAGGTATCCTATTTGAGGTCCTGGAATGGCCATGTCTGGAAATTCATGCGCCCAAGGTCCAACAATCCCTTTTTTAGGGACATCGAGATTATTCATTAATCGAAATAGGGCATTTGTATATCCATCTGCCCAACCACTCATGGTCAGGACTGGTATTTTGATGGCACTGTAATCTTCTCCAATTGAACCGTGTTTCCAATAATTATCTCTGGTTTGATGTGACACCCATTCCTCGATGAACGGGGGTGTATTTTCCATACGGTTGAGCCACATATCATACCATTTTTCTCCCACATACTTTGGAAATGGTGGTCTTGCGTTGTATGCGAACATAGTTGATGCCCACCAAAGCATGTCAGAAGCCATCATTGTACCACCTTTATAATGGACATCATCAGCATATCGATCATCTGTTGAACATAAAGTAATGATTGTTTTCAGTGCAGGTGGTTGCAATGCAGCAAGTTGAAGCCCATTGAAACCGCCCCAAGACTTACCAATCATAGCAACCGAGCCGTTGGACCATTCTTGGTTTTCAATCCAAGAGATTACTTCCAGTGCATCATCTTGCTCCTGTTTTGGATATTCATCCTCGATTAGCCCTTCAGAATCTCCTGTACCTCTGATATCTACACGGATAGAAGTGTAACCCATGCCAGCAAAATATTTGTGACGTATTTCATCACGAAGGGCAGTGAATTCATCTTTCCTGTATGGAAGATATTCAAGTACAGCGCCCTTTGTCTTTTCAGATGTTTTAGGTTGCCATAGTTTAGCTGATAATTTTATACCGTCTGACATCTCTATCCAACAATGGTTAATAATTTCTACTTCGTACGGAAAGTCTGTTCTTTCTTGAATTTTAGTATAATCTACGTCGAATACACCCATTTATTTATCCTCCTCATATATATGATCGTCGTTCTTCAACCATTTCATCAATGAAATGATAAGCAGTATATAGATGATGACGACTGGTACCGCAACGACAACGGCTGATGTCTGTACTACATTCAATCCACCAATTAACAGTAATGAAATAGACAACAATGCCATGATGAGACCCCAAAGAATTGTATGCCATGTCGGAGGCTCAACACCTTCGTCTACTTTTATTGATGCTGTTGAAGCTAGTATATAAGACGCTGAATCAAGTGATGTTGCTAGGAAAATGAATCCAAGAATCACGAAGAATAATATCGCAATATAACTCATCGGTAATGTGTCAAGAACATTGATGATTGTCTCAGCATCACCAAATTCTGCCATACTACCTAGGACATCGAGTTCTCCTGTCTGTTGAAGATTCATCGTATATCCACCGAAAATTCCGAAATATAGCCAACTACCGATAGATCCCCAACCAAGGATGTGGAGTATCGTGCTCTTCAAAGTACGCCCTTTGGAAATACGAGCAATGAAGAGCCCCATGAACAGTGCAGTAGCAGCGAACCATGCCCAATAGAAGACTGTCCAAGATTGTGGAAATCCACCGCCGCCAATCGGGTCAGTATAGAAACTCATTCTCAGAAAATTCTGCGCCATGATGCCAAAGCTGTCTGTAAAGTAAGTTAATATGAAACTGGTTGGACCTACGATAATGACGAATAGGGCTAATATAAGTGCAAGGTATACGTTGATGTTACTGAGCTTGCGTATACCTTTATCAAGACCTAGAGACGCACTTGTAATATATATGACCGACCAGATTAGCATTATAATGATGCTTAGTGCAATTGACTGTTCCACACCTAGAAGATGGCCAATTCCAGCGGAAACCATCGGTACTCCCAGTCCCAGTGATGTACCAAGACCACCGACAAGACTCCATATGACAAGTATATCGATGACCTTTCCGATGATACCATCTGAATGTTTACCAAGCGCACCTCTTACAGATTGACTGACTTTAAGTGATTTGTTCTTTTTATTAAAAAAGGAATATGCAATGACAATGGTCGGGAAAGCGTAAATACACCATGCAGAAATACCCCAATGGAACATTCCATATGCAACAGACCACTCTGCTGCAGTTTCACTGCCAGATTCAAAGCCAAATGGCGGTCCTTGGAAGTAGTACATCGGTTCAATAATCGACCAGAACATGATACTGGTACCCATACCTGCACAGAATAGCATCGCTCCATAACTAAAATTTCCAAATCTAGGCTTTCCCTCTCCGAGTTTTACTCTTCCATACTTTCCAAAAGCAAGCCATATAAGCAAGACAAAAAGACCGAATGTCATAAATTGGAATATCCAATCCATTCTTGAGTTGATTCCAGACAAGATATTGTTTAAGAACGGTTCAGCAGATGACTGGAAGATGATTAAAAGTAGCGTAAGTAGCAATAGTACTATAATAGATGGCCAAAAAATTAAATGATCTAACTTTGCTTTTTCTTTCATTAAATCCCTCCGTAAATTATCTTGATTAATTTTCAGAAATGATAATTTCATCATTTTCTAGCACGAGTATATTATGTAAAAAACTTAACATAAACATTAATTTAAGGAAAGGTAATGTGATATTTAAAATGCCTTTACGTTTTTCAATACTTCAAGAGTCTAGATATTATATAGGAGCATAAGGAAATCTGTGAAGGTATTGTTGATAGGCTGATTGAAGGAGAAACAAAGCTAGAGACCTAGAATTACAATATAAACCTTTCCTCTTACTCATTCATCAGTCAACCTTTGATAAGTCATTATGCGGCCTCTCAAGCGAAGGTACTTGGTTTAGGTAAAACAATGGCAGCTAAAGGATCGGAGCGTGGTATTACGATAAATTTGTTGGCGTTTGGTGCTTTCACAGCATTGTTTGGAAGTATGGAAGACGAAGAAGGAAGCGTCAGGGAGAACGAATTGGAGCTGAACTGGTTTCACCTGCTGTTTTGTGGTTATCTCACAAAGATAATCAATATAATGGTAAAATTTTCGAAGTGGCAGCAGGAAGAGTCGCTGAGAACTTCTTTGGTTCTAACTAAGGCTACTGGGATAAAGATCTTACAGTAGAAAAATTATTTGAAAATGAAGAAGCTATTCTAAATCAAGATGGTTATAAGAGTTTAGAAAATACTGTTGATTTATCGAAATGAATGACTGAATATAACACGGGCTGGTAGCATATATACGAAGATACCAGGGTTTGAAAATTATATTTAAAGTCGTTAGAGTACATTGATTTAGAAGGATTATTCTGAAAACTCAAATTGACTTTCAATCAAATTGTTAAACGTTCGCATCGAAAAATGATAAGCCGAAGCTTATCACAAGTAATGCATTTAACGACAAGTTATAGAAATAATCAAGGCGCGGGTTGTATTTTTCAAAACGCTACGTTGAAAAATCTCCACCCTTTACCCCTTTGATGATTCATATTTTTCACGTTGTCGAATAGTAGCCGAAAGCTACACTAAGCAAGTCAAAAATTTATCCCTATCGCCTTAAAATTTTACCGGGAAAAACCACTGAATAAAAAAGATACGAGATTAATCTCTCGTATCTTATTTCTTATTCTGTAACTTTCTGACCGGCATTGTTAATCAGATTACTGGTTTCTTTTTTAACTTTTGCTATGACGAGCCCAACTATGAATCCAATAATTCCGGTAATAATCCAGCCAGCCCCGTTTGCAAAGAGCGGAATAAAGCTGAAAGTATCGTTAATAGCGTCAGGCGCAATGCCCGCATCTTTCAGTGCATCCAGTATTGCAACGATGCCGACACCAATGATTGTGCCGACGTAAACTGACTGATGTCCGTTGAACATGTTATTCGCAAATATTAAAGCAATCAGTGCAATGGCCAGTGGATATAGTAAGAGCAGTACAGGTGATGCCATAGTTAAAATAGTATTCAAACCGAAGTTTGTAAAAATCAAGCTGAGAATCGCAAAGACTATAATCCATTTTTTATAAGATAATGATGATTGAATTCGTTCGAAATACTCAGATACAGCTCCTAGGCACGCAACATTAGTCGTAATACCTGTAAGCAGTATAACCAGTCCGATCATATAAATTCCAACAGGTCCAAGAAGGAACTCAGAGCTCTGTGCAAGTATTTCCCCCCCGTTTTCCTTAAAGCCGATTGCATCGACACTCGTCGCACCAATCCATGCCATCGATACCTGCAATGCAACCAATCCGGCTGTAGTAATCAGCCCTGCTTTAATGAAAATTTTTGATATTTCCTTTTCGGATTTAATACCATATCCTTTAATCGATTTAATGAATATACCTCCAAAGACAAAGGCCGCAAGTACATCCATTGTCAGGTATCCTTGAGTAAAGCCTTTTAAGAAGACACCGTTCATATACTCTTCCTGTGGTTCACCAATTTCTCCCATTGGATTAACAATCGATGTAACTACCAGAACAAGTAGTAAAATGCTAAACACCGGAGCAATCATCTTGCCTAAGCGGTCTACAAACTTTGTCGTGTTCCAAGATAACAGTATTGTCAGTCCGATGAATATCACCGAAAAGATAAATAAGTACAGCGACGTATTATCGGAGCCGACAACCGGTTTAATTGCAATTTCGTATACGACAGAAGTCGTTCTTGGAATGACATAGAATGGTCCAAGTGCTAGAAACAGTAAAATTGAAAATACCACAGCAAACTTCGGATGAACTCTGCTCGCCAGTTTTTCTACTGTACCTCCGCCTCTTGTCAGTGCCATGATAGCAAGTAGTACAAGACCCACACCCGTGATTAGGAAGCCTCCCATTGCTACCCATATGTTTGTTCCTGCTTGCTGCCCAACTATTGGTGCAAAAATTACGTTTCCTGCTCCTAAAAACATAGCGAATAACATAAGACCAATGATTAATATTTTTGAAAATGGTAGTTTATCGTTCATATATTAAATCCCCCTTGGATTATTTGAGTTATGAAATATTAAGCATTAAAACGTTCAAAGCGTAGCGGCTCAACCGGTACAGTCGTTTCTGTACTGTTAATCATTTCTGCAATAAGTTTGCCTGTTACCGCGGCTAAACTGATTCCGTCCCCTTCGTGACCAGCTGCAATATAAAAACCGGGTACTTTTTCTACATGTGATATAAAAGGCAAGTGGTCTTCTGTCCACGGACGAAGCCCTGCATATGCTCTGATGACAGTCATGTCATCAATCTTTGGAAAGAATCTTACAGCCCTTTTGGCAATGTGTTTTACGACATCGTGACTGACTTTCGTATCGTATCCTAAAAACTGACGGCTGCTTCCGACGAGGAAGTTCTGACTTTCAGTCGGCTCCATAACGAGCGCAACACCGTACTTTTCAGTTACAGGATCAACCTGACGTTCCCCACCGAACTTGGAAATCAGATAGCCAAACTCCATAATGTTTCTCGAGGCGACTTGCTGCTGTCTGGAAGCGACTAGAACATGTCCTTTACGCGGTTTAATCGGAATGTCGAGCCCGAGCATATTACAGATAAACGGTGCCCAGGCGCCGCATGCATTGACAACTTTGTTCGCTGTGTATATGTTGTTCGATGTTTCGATATTAAACGTGCCGTCCGGATTTTTATGGAGATTTGTCACTTCAGTATGCGTATGTATTTTTGCACCATACTGTTTTGCTTTATCCACCATCGAAAAAGTCAGCAGATACGGATTGACGATGGAGTCGGTGCTGCACTCCAGACCACCGTATAGATTATCTGCAAGATATGGTGATTCATTGCGTAAATCTTCACGATTCAGCATTTTGAAGTCGAGACCCGCTTGTTGCTGCTGGTTGACCCAACGCTCTGCAGCTTCAAGCTCCACTTCATTTTCGCAGACCAGGACGCTGCCGGGGCTACGATATTCAAATGGGATATCGAGTTCACTACTCAATTCCTTAACCAGTTTCTGACTTTCAAAAGACATCTTGCTGTCGAATCCAGGATCTTTGTCTACTGCTAAAATATCGCCGTCACACTTTGAAGAGGTACCGCTTGCGATATCTCCTTTTTCAAGTAGAGTAATATCCAAACCGCTTTTTGAGCCGTAGTAAGCAATGGCGGCACCAATTATACCACCACCGATAACCACAACGTCACAGTGTGTTTTTATCATAGTGTTTCCCCCCTATATAGATGATTTACTCATTTGTCAGCTGATAATGATGCCACTGTTTTTTTAACTTCTCTCTGCCGGCATTAATATTAGGATGGAACTGTATGTATGCATTCGCTCTGATATTTGCCGTTTCGCTAACTGAATTTTGAATCTCTTTTTCAATATCCAGACCGGTAGAATCAGCGACCATCGACAATCCTGCTGTTTTGCCCTGTGCAGCAGCAACTTTAGCACCTTCGATACCTGTAATGTTACCTGCAACATAAAGTCCTGGAAGTGGTGTTTTCATATTTTCATTGTGTAACGGAATATATCCGCCGAGTTCCTCAACAAGATAAAATGGACATCCCGCTACACCAGCCAATTCTGTTAATGGATACAGACCGCCAGCGATACAGACAAAATCTAATGCTATCCTTTTTTCACTGCCCCGTATGACTTCACCGTTTGCATTAATAGAAGCGAGCTTAACGCCCTCAACTTGTCCGTCACCATAAATTTCAGTAACAGCTTTGCGTAACTGGATTGGAATATCCCACATCTTTACACCATTTTTCGGATAAAATTTCACACCTATATTCTGCATGAAATTATTTTTCATTAACTTACTACCGTATTTTACAAGCATTGATGGTGCCATATGAGAAACGTGGAGCAATGACTTAATGACTTCTTTTGGATCACCGGCATCTTTCGTTATCATATTTTTTTCGGGCAATGTTAATGCAGCAACTTCTACATCCGCCATCTTCAATTCCATAGCAATCGCAGCGGATAATACATTTACACCGATAATAATCCCGCGGTTACCGGGTTTCACACGATTGACGTTCGTCATAACCTGGGCGGCACCGACAGACATTACGCCAGGTAATGTCCAGCCGGGAACAGCGATTGGTGATTCAGATGCACCTGTAGCAAGTAGCAGTCTTTTAGTTTGGAATGTACCATTTTCAGTATATACCGTCCATAAACTATTGTTATTTTCGATATCGTTTACCGGTGTACTTAACAACATTTCTGCATCATTATTAGTGGCCTTTTCAAAGAGCTTTTTCGATTCTTCAATGCCATTCCACCAGCTGCCTCCTGGTTCTTCGTACAATTGGCCGAGTAGCCTACCACCAGCTTTCATATATTCATCAATCACTAAAACTTTCATGCCATGTCCAGCACAAGTCGAAGCAGCCTCGAGTCCCGCAGGGCCTGCTCCTATGATGATACAATCATACATAATTAACCCTCACTTTCCGGAATAATTTTGCCGCTCTCAACGACCATGTCTTCTTCAACACATGTTAAACAGGCTCTGACTCCTGATTTTCCGTTTACAGTTACTCTGCATTCAAAGCAGTGTCCGATGTTGCAATATATCCCTCTAGGATTGCCGCTTTTTTCATGAAGACGAATTGTTCTAACGTCATTTGCAAGCAAAGCGGCAGCCAGTGATTCATTTTCGATTGCCTGATATGTAACGTCGTCAAATTGAAAATTAACGTACTTACTGCTCTCTAGTTTACCGAGTACTGGATGCTCTGTAATTCTTTCTACCATTACTATTCTCCTCCTAAATCGCCGAAACTGATCGGTCGGACAGGTGGCTGATATTTTAATGAAACAGTCTCTTTACTTTGAACATCGTCATTCGCAATCTGATCGATTAACGACCTGCATGAACGTCCGCCGCAGTATCCCATCGCTGCACGCGTTCGCAATTTTAATTCTCTTGAACTACAATGGAATTTATTTGCAGTGTCTTTTAAAGTCTTATAGCTGACTTCCTCACATCTGCATACTATTAAGTCATTTTTACTCATGATCAATCCTCCGTATTTAATAAATATTAAAATTTTTTAAAAAATAGGAAACGCTTACAAAAAGTTTCCGGCATACTCCGAAAATGAAATAAGACTAGACATCTAAAAATAGTTAATGTAGTTATAATGATAATTTATAAAAGATAGAGTAGATTTTACTTCGTATGATTGTAAAGCTTGAATATTAATGACAATAATCATACTGAACCATATTCATTAATCCGAATGATGTTGGTTAGAACCCTACACATATTTACAACATTATAATTTTGCTCAAACATATCTTTGTTACATTAAATTTTCTATGCTATTCATTCTGTTTTCGTCTAAGGAAATATTTCATTAACGTGTTCTTATAAATTGTACTATTCAACAGTATATACCTAAATTCAAATATGATGCAATGTTAGAAATGATAGTGAAGTGTTAGTGATTTTATAGAAATTACCTCAAAGAGTTTGAAGAAACACGCACATATATATGATAAGGAGAAAGTTACCATAAATAGAACACATTAAATATATTCATGATGAATATGCCCTTACAAAAAATAGAACTATCCGGGAAAACCGGATAGTTCTAGCTCAAGGGAAACTTCAATTATTCTTCAATATCTTCCTTATAATCACTTTCAATTTCATCAAACTCCTGGTTCACAGAATCACGGAGTTTTTCTTTCTCTGAATCAATATCATCTCCAGCGTCTTCATAGTTCTCACTTAAGAAGTCTCTAACAATCAGGTATCTCTCTTCTGCCCATTCTCTGGCTTTAGGGTAGCGGAACTCTTGTGAACTATTCATCGATACATCATTTAAGACACCATCAATGCTATTATCTGTCTGACGGTTCGCTGTATTTGCCGCATTAACCACCCCAGTTCGATCAAGATGCTGGTCGTTACTTGCTTGAGTTATATTTTTAAGATTCTCATTTGACCAATCACGGTACTTATTAAATAAGTTTAGTTTCTCACGTTTTAATATTCTGGATAATTCATCTGGATTTGTTGCTGACAAGTACTCCCCACCATTAGCTTCTGTAATATCCACTAATGATTGCACTTCATCGTCTTGAATGTCAAAACCAATGATATTTAGAACTGTTTCGATACGCTCATCTTCTGGAAGGTCTTGGACAGCTGCCACAGGATCTCCATTACAAGTCTCCTGCCCATCGCTGACAACGTAAATTGTATGACTACCAGTAGATTCACTATTCTCAATCACCTTACCTACTTCTTCAATCGCAAGTGCTAAGGGTGTGAAACCTTCACTATCATATTGATTTAGAGCTTCATTAAATTCATTCTCTTCATATTCACCAATTGGGAAGGTCTCTTCAACTGCAGAACATGAATTACCTTCCTCATCGCTGTCTTTACTGAAGCCATAGTTAATCAGACTTACTTGAGTACCATTTGGCATATCTTCAACAAATTGATTCACTGATTCTTTTGCCGCA
The DNA here is from genome assembly GCA_020741755.1 of Aliicoccus persicus. Lineage (GTDB taxonomy): Bacteria > Bacillota > Bacilli > Staphylococcales > Salinicoccaceae > Aliicoccus > Aliicoccus persicus_A. The sequence goes on from DYYI01000042.1 coordinate 9,492, forward strand.
TCCATCTTAGTCTGGCCATCTATTTCATCAGCCATGCTGCCACTGTTATCCATTAAAATATAAACATTGTTTCTAAGCGACAACTCACCATCCTCAACCTTTAAGCCTCCGGGCTGGTCAGTTAAATCAACTAACTCAGCAGAGAAGTCTTGAAAGTACTTAATTCCTTCCTGCATGTCAGGGTGACCACCTAACATTTCCAGTAACTTCTGATAAACCATCTCATCTGTGACATCACCATTATTATCTTCAATGAATGCTGTTAGCTCATCTTCAATTTCCTGCCTTGAGGCGTTTATCATTGTTCCTTCTTCTTCCTCAAGAATAGATTCTAAAGAAATTTCTATCTCAATATTTTCTGGTTCATTTGATGCTGGCTCTTCTTCTGTCGTTTCAGTTTCTTCAGAGTCAGTATTTAATTCATTCGGATCTTCTTCTGAAGTAGCTTCTGCTTCTGTTGACTTGTCCTCTGCACTTTCCTCTGTATTCTCTATTTTTTCATTTGATTTATCTGAGTTTTCATCCGTTGTGCTGCACGCGGTAAGTATGATAAAAAGTCCCATAAGTAAAAGTGCTCTCATCATTACCTCCTTGTAAATTTATAATTTTATTTAAGTATAGCCTATAATTTTTTAAAAAAATTGAAATTCTGAATTTTAAATGTAAAAATTCTGTAAATTTATTTTCGTCTAGTAACAGAAATAAATTATAAATAAAGAATATGGAATCCAATTATAATAACTGATTGGAAGATTCTGATAGAATGGTGTCATAAAAATTTTGTTATTATACTGAATTTCAATATTGAGCTAACAATTATTAAGACAGTAAATACTCAAAAATCACATCGTAGTCTGATACGCTGAAAATTATCATAAATAGATATAAATTAAAAAAAGATGTGTTCATTAATGAAATGAAAGAGCACACAAAAGAAATCGTTGCCGAAATTAAAGCAAGCAATAAAAAATACAAGCACGACAATATCTCAACAAAATCGTGCCCTGATTGCGGTAAGCCGATGCTTGAAGTGAATGGTAAAAAAGGTAAAATGCTAGTATGTCAAGATCGTGAATGTGGACATCGTAAAAACGTGTCACGTATAACAAACGCTCGCTGCCCTCAATGTAAAAAGAAAATGGAACTACGTGGCGAAAGAAAAGGACAAATCTTTGCATGTAAATGCGGCTATCGTGAAAAGTTGTCTTCCTTTGAAACTCGTCGAAAAAAAGAAAAGGGGAATAAAATGGATAAACGTAGCGTACAGAAGTATTTAAGGAAGCAAGATAAAGAAGCTGAACCAATTAATAACCCATTTGCAGATTTATTAAAAGGAACGAAGTTTGATAAATAAAGTGAGGTCAGATGGTTTATGAAATATCTGATATAATTAAGTTGGCAAAGTAGTAGTGTGGCAGTTCCAAATCCGAACCAGTTCGTGGAATAGATTCTTTCAGCTAGTTAAGGAACAATGGTAAATGCTCGCATAATTAGAATGAAAGGTGCATATAAACTAAGCTACGTTGGCACAGTAAAGGAATCCAGGGAAATAACAGGACTTTCCCAGCAGAAAAAGTAAGAAAGCATAAATCTGTCAAAAAGGCAAATTGTGCTTTCTTTTACATACAAGTTTTTCAATTATACAGTGGTTACTTTTCATTCTTCTTATCCACTAAACCAAGTGTTAGTGAGCTTGAAGCATAAACCGCATGAAGTAGTTCTGGATTCTCCGCCAGTGACTCACCGTAAGAAGGAATCATTTCTTTAATTTTCGGCTCCCACTCTTTTAAATATTGTGGGAAACATTTTTGGATGGCATCCAACATAATCGAAACGGAAGTCGATGCACCTGGCGAAGCGCCCAACAATGCAGCCATTGAACCGTCTTTTGAATGGATCACTTCCGTACCAAATTGAACTGTACCTTTGCCATCAGCCTCCGTATCCTTAATCACCTGTACGCGTTGTCCAGCTACCACGAGATCCCAGTCTTCACTTTTAGCATTCGGAACAAAATCTCGCAACGCTTCAATACGTTGTTCTTTTGACAACATCAGCTGTTGGACGAGATATTTGGTCAATGGAATATTCTTAGCGCCTGCTGCCAGCATGGTGATGACATTATTTGGTTTAATAGAGCCCAATAAATCCATATATGAGCCGGTCTTTAGAAATTTAGGCGAAAAACCAGCAAACGGTCCGAATAGTAATGTTTTTTTGCCTTGGATGTATCGTCGATCAATATGCGGCACAGTCATAGGCGGAGTGCCCACAGGTTCTTTGCCGTATACTTTTACATGATGTTGATCTACAACCTCCGGATTGCTACAAACCAAGAATTCACCACTTATCGGGAATCCGCCGATATGCTTGCTTTCGGGAATCTCCGTTTTTTGCAGTAAAGGTAAGGCACCTCCACCAGCGCCGATAAAAACGAAATTCGCAGTATGGTATTCAAGCATATCGTCTTCGAAATTGTGCACTTTCACTTCCCATGACCCGTTTTCCATACGTTTGATATCATCTACTGAATGATTATAATGGATATCCACATTATTTTGATTCTCTAAGTTTTCGAACAATTTGCGTGTCAGTGCTCCAAAATTAACATCTGTTCCAGAAGCGACTTTTGTTGCTGCTATATACTCTTCTGGTGCACGGCCTTCCATTATCAAAGGAATCCATTCTTTTATTCTTTCTGGGTCGTCAGAAAACTCCATCTCTTGAAACAATGGATGGTTGGAAAGTGCTTCAAATCGTTTCTCTAAAAGTTTTACATTATCTTCCCCATTGAGGGATGTTGTCCAGTTTTGCATCATACATTCCATTTATTAAGTGGATAGCTCCAGGGCCCCCGATACTTAATGCCACACCGATTTTACCAGTCAGTTTTGTGAAACTGGAGGCGGCCAGACTTGCT
>DYYI01000043.1:0-3734 GCA_020741755.1 Aliicoccus persicus
ACGCAAATCAATCTGCGTGTCTATGAGCAAGTCTCATTGGAACGCAAATCAATCTGCGTGTCAGTGAGTAAATTTCATTGGAACGTAAATCAATCTGCGTGTCAGTGAGCAAATTTCATTGGAACGCAAATCAATCTGCGAGTCAGTGAGGAAGTTTCATTGGAACGCAAATCCGTTTAACGGACAATGAGCAACTCTCATTGGCACGATTTCACCAGTATAAACAAAAAGTAAATGCGCTTTTTATTTACGGACTCAACGATATGTTCCTACCTTTTATTATATGCATGCACGTAAATTTATGGTAGATTTATGCTAATAGAAAAAAGGGGTGAAGCGTATGGAAAGAGCACAGTGGGGCTCAAAAATTGGGTTTATACTTGCAGCAGCAGGATCAGCGATAGGACTTGGAGCACTGTGGCGTTTTCCATATATGATTGCAGAACATGGTGGTGGCGCGTTTTTAGTCGTCTTTTTAGTGATGACAATCTTTATTGGTCTACCATTACTATTGTCAGAATTTATAATCGGGAAAGCCAGTAAGAAAAGTCCAATCGAAGGCTTACAAATGCTTGGTGGACGTAAAGTGTATGGCCTATTCGGCCACCTGGGTAACGTTGGTGTATTTTTGCTTTTATCGTTTTATAGTGTAATCGGCGGTTGGTTGCTCATCTATTTGATCATATCCATATTGACAATGTTCAATATCATGACAATCAGTGACTATGACAATCTGTTTAATACGGTGATATCGAATCCACTCTATGCGATCGGTGCACAAGGATTGTTTATATTTTTGACTGCTGTAATTGTTACAGGTGGCGTAGAAAAAGGGTTAGAGCGCGCATCGAAAATTATGATGCCGCTGTTGTTTATATTATTTGTTATCATTATTATCCGTTCACTTACACTACCTGGTGCAATGGATGGTGTGTCATTCTTCTTAAATCCTGATTTTAGTGAATTAAATACAGAATCGATACTCTATGCACTCGGACAATCATTCTTTGCACTGAGTGTTGGGGCAACGACAATGATGACATATGCTTCATATACGAGTGATAAAATGAACATTACACAGTCAGCAGTATCAATTGTTCTTATAAACATATCGATTTCGATACTTGCTGGTCTTGCAATATTTCCAGCATTGTTCTCATTGGATGTTGAATCGACGTATGGTCCGGGCTTAGTATTCGTTGTATTACCTGCCATTTTCACTGAGATTCCATTTGGTGGTATTATCTTCGTACTGTTCATCGCCGCATTTATATTTGCCACTGTAACATCTTCGATTTCAATGTTAGAAATCAATGTGGCGAACTGGACGAAAGGTGACGATACACAACGTAAGAAACGAGCGTATATGGTTGCAGTACTCGTATTCATCGTAGGGATTCCGTCTGCTTTAAGTTACGGTGTGTTGTCAGATATCATTGTATTTGACCGGTCGATTTTCGATAACGTCGACTTCCTAGTATCCAACATATTATTGCCAATCGGGGCAATGTTCGTAACGATCTTCGTCGGATACATTATGGAGAAACGGATTGTCATGCAGCAGTTAGAATTAACGCATGCAGAAAATATATTCTTTAAAGTGTTTATTGCTTTACTGAAATATATCTTACCAATCGTGATTATTGCGATATTTATTGCACAATTATTAGGTATTTAGACTCGGAATCGCTCCGGGTCTTTATTTTAAATGCTCATGTTAGATTTTCTAACATAGATTTTGTGTGATAAAAATAATATGCTAATATTCCCTTGTGAGGTATTTTTATAATGAATAATGACAAGCTCAGACGCTCCTCACCTGTCTTTCCAATTTCCTCTGCAATACGATTGACAGGGCTTACCGCTCGGCAGATTCGCTATTATGAAGAGAAACAACTTGTTTTACCCGCTCGTTCAGAAGGTGGTACTCGTATTTTTTCGATGAATGACTTGGATACATTGCTAGATATAAAAATGTATTTAGAAAAAGGATTCAAGATGGAACGGATCAGTGAACTACTTCGTCCACGTGACGAATCGATAGATATTTCACAACTTCAGGCGCGTGGAAAAACGCCTGTAAACCGTAGTGATCTATCTAGATTCTTTAAATAATAAGGAGAAAGCACATGACAAACTTTACAAGAGAAGACATCCACCGCATCATCAAAGAAGAAAACGTTAGGTTCTTACGCCTGCAATTCACGGACATTCTAGGAAGTATTAAAAATGTAGAAATACCAGTGACACAACTCGATAAAGCCCTGGACGGCGACATGATGTTCGACGGTTCTTCAATCGAAGGATTTGTCCGTATTGAAGAATCGGACATGTATTTGGTTCCAGATATCAACACGTTTAAAATATTCCCATGGTACACGGATTCTAAAGCAAAAGTGGCGCGTTTTATCTGTGACGTATATGACGTAGACCGCAAGCCGTTTGAAGGTGATCCACGCTCGAACTTGAAGCGTGTACTAAAAGAAATGGAAGAGATGGGTTACACGTCGTTTAACTTAGGGCCAGAGCCAGAATTCTTCTTGTTCAAACTGGATGAAAAAGGTAAGCCGACTATGGACTTAAATGATAACGGTGGTTACTTCGATTTAGCACCGACAGATTTAGGAGAAAACTGTCGTAGAGATATCGTTTTAGAGCTTGAAGATATGGGCTTTGAAATCGAAGCGTCACACCATGAAGTTGCAGAAGGTCAGCATGAGATTGACTTTAAGTATGCAGATGCGATTACGGCATGTGATAACATTCAAACATTTAAATTAGTTGTAAAAACAGTAGCGCGTAAACATAATCTACATGCGACATTTATGCCGAAACCTTTGCACGGCTATGCAGGTAACGGGATGCACTTCAACGTCTCGCTATTTAAAGATAAAGAAAATGCCTTCTATAATCGGGACATGGAAAATGGGATGAGCGAAGATATGCTGAGCTTCATGGCAGGTATATTAAAACATGCAAGAGGTATGACGGCAGTGTGTAACCCGCTTGTGAACTCGTACAAGAGACTTGTGCCAGGATATGAGGCACCGTGTTATATCGCTTGGAGTAACAAAAACCGCAGTCCACTATTGCGTGTACCTTCTTCTAGAGGATTATCCACACGCGCTGAAGTACGTTCAGTAGACCCATCGGCGAACCCTTACTTAGCACTCGCTGTAATTTGTAAAGCAGGATTAGAAGGTATTAAAAATAAAGAAGAAATTCCAAATGAAATTAACGATAACATTTATGAAATGACTTTAGAAGAACGTCAGAACTTAGGTATCGGTGACTTACCATCAACGCTACATACGGCGCTAAAAGCATTGAGAGAAGATACAGTCATTCAAGACGCACTTGGCAAACATATATACCGCCAGTTCTTAAACAGCAAGCAAATCGAGTGGGATATATATCGTCAACAAGTCTCAGAGTGGGAACTTGATCAGTACTTAGAGAGATACTAGGTTTATAGATATTTGTTGCGCGCCAATGAAAGTAGTTCATAGTCCGTCAAATTGATTTGCGCGCCAATGAAAGTAGCTCATAGTCCGTCAAATTGATTTGCGCGCCAATGAGAGTAGCTCATAGTCCGTCAAATGGATTTAAACTGGACCCCATAAACTGGACACACAGAGTTCAGTCCAAAAATTTTATGGACATCTGTTCTTCTGTCCGTTTTACTTGTAGACACAAGTGTCTATCTCGTAATAAATTCTGGACACGATTACTAC
>DYYI01000044.1:0-9721 GCA_020741755.1 Aliicoccus persicus
TACGCAGCGTGTCACATTGAAGATGGGCTTAAAGATACCCGCATAAAAAAACGCACACGACAATCGTCGTGTGCGACCAAAATACTATTTTGTTTTTTTACCTGTCTACTTGACAGGGAGCAGTTCAAAAATATTCTTGGGTTTTTTGTATTATGAATAATAGATAATTCTTTTTTACACAATCTTATTGGTAAATTTACAAAGGTTAACTATAATAGAAAGTGTATACCGAGTATACGAATATTCGAACACTTAATTACTTTCGAAGCGGAGGATTTTCAAATGAGAATTATCGTAGCAGGTGGAGACGGATTCTGTGGGTGGCCAACAGCTTTATATCTGTCTGAGAAAGGTCATGATGTATCAATTATAGATAATATGGTACGACGTAAAATCGATGAGGAGTTACATTCGAACTCTGTAACACCAATCGCAAGCTTAGAGGAACGTGTTGCAAAATGGAAAGAGCTAACTGGTAAAGAGATTAAAGTGTATGAGGGCGACTTAAATCACTATGACTTCTTAACGTTAGTATTTAAGAATGAAAGACCAGAAGCATTTGTTCACTTTGCAGAGCAGCGCTCAGCACCATATTCAATGATCGACCGTGAGCATGCGATTTACACGCACAACAATAATGTAAATGGTAACTTGAATGTTTTATATGCAATCAAAGAGTTTGAGCCAGATTGTCACCTTGTTAAGTTAGGAACAATGGGTGAATATGGTCAGCCTAACATAGATATAGAAGAAGGTTATATTGAAATTGAACATAAGGGAAGAAAAGATACATTACCGTTCCCTAAACAGCCGGGTTCTTTCTATCACTTAACGAAAGTACATGATACACATAACATCCAGTTTGCATGCCGCATTTGGGGTATTCGTGCGACCGACTTACACCAAGGTGTTGTGTACGGTCTTGAAACGAACGAGACAAGAAGAGACCCAGTTCTAACAAACCGCTTAGACTATGATGCAGTGTTTGGTACAGCGTTAAACCGCTTCATCATTCAAGCTGCTACAGGTCATGATATTACGGTTTACGGTGCTGGTGGACAGACACGTGGTTATTTAAATATCGAAGACACAGTACGTTGTATTGAACTTGCATGTGAGAACCCAGCAGATAGAGGAGAACTTCGTGTTTACAACCAGTTCACTGAAAGTTTCTCAGTTAAAGAGCTTGCTGAAATGGTAACGAAAGCTGCAAACTCACTGGATATCGAAACGACAGTTAAAAATATTGAAAACCCTCGCGTAGAAAAAGAAGAACACTATTACAATGCGATGGCAACAAAACTCATTGATCTTGGTTTAGAGCCGCATTTATTAACACAAGAAGTGCTCGTCGATATTTTGAAAGCCGCAATTGAACATAAAGAGCGCGTGATTAAAGACAATGTGATGCCTAAGGTCACTTGGAAATAATATACGGAGGCAATAAGTATGAAAATAGCGATTGTTACGGAAACATTTTTACCATCGACTGATGGCATTGTTACACGATTGACAAAAGAAATTGACTACTTTATGAAACAAGGACACGAAGTTCTTGTTATTGCGCCGGACCTTGGTGTTACAGAATACAACGGGGCAAAAGTGGTCGGCATAAAACCGATCACTTTTCCTTTTTATAGATATAGGAAGTGGGGCTTCCCTACGAAAAAGGTCTATAAAATTCTTAAAGAATACCAGCCGGACGTAGTCAATGCAGTCAACCCATTACTCATGGGGGTCAGTGCGGTGAATGCGAGTAAAAAGTATGGTTTTACACTCGTCAGTTCATATCATACACATGTACCTAAATATTTAGATCATTACACAATATATAAACCTGCACGTCCATTGCTCTGGTGGTATATCAGACGCAATCATCGTGATGCGCATGTCAATATTTGTACATCTGAAGCGATGAAAGAAGAGTTGGTCGAACAAGGTATCGAGCGATTACAAGTCATCCCGCGTGCTGTTGATGTAGATAAACGACATCCAAAATTTAAATCTCAAGAAATGCGCAATCGTCTATCAAATAATCAACCAGAGAAAAAGTTGCTCGTCTATGTCGGCAGACTTGCTGCAGAAAAAGATATCCATTTGATCAAGCCGTTGCTTGAGCGACGTGACGATGTTTGTCTGGCTATTGTAGGTGATGGTCCTGCGCGTAAGGATTTAGAGAAAACATTTAAGGGTACTAATACAGTATTCACTGGATTTTTACATGGTGACGAATTGTCACAAGCCTTTGCATCTGGTGATGCATTTATCTTCCCATCAACTTCAGAAACACTCGGTCTTGTTATTTTGGAAGCGATGGCAGCTGGATTACCAGTCATTGCTGCACACAGTGGACCGACGGTTGAACAAATTGATGATGGTGTGAATGGATTGATTTTTGAAAGTGGCAATACAGACTCATTAATCGAAGCGGTTAAAATTATCGACGATAAAGAGCGATTAGAAAAAATGAGTCAAGAAGCGCGAAAAGAAGCGCTTAAATATTCTTGGGACGCGGCATCTGCAAAACTGCTCTCATACTATGAAAAAGCGAAAGTAGAACACAAAGCGAGTTAGTGTCCTTATTTAAGGAGCGGATTTTATGAGAATGAGCGATATTATCGCGAAAAAAAGAGACAATATTGAACTCTCTAAAGAAGAAATTGAGTTTTTTGTCAACGGTTTTACGAATGATGAAATTCCAGACTATCAAGTCGCGAGCCTACTGATGGCAATTTACTTTAATGATATGACATCAGAAGAACTTGCAACATTGACGATGGCGATGGTCAACTCTGGTGATACGATTGATTTATCTGCAGTCGAGGGTGTGAAAGTAGATAAGCACTCAACAGGTGGTGTCGGTGATACAACAACGTTGGTATTAGCACCACTCGTTGCAGCACTTGACATACCTGTCGCTAAGATGAGTGGACGTGGGCTTGGGCATACAGGCGGTACGCTCGACAAATTAGAAGCAATTGATGGCTTCAATATTGAAATCGATGAAGAAGATTTCATTAAGTTAGTCAACGAACACAAAATTGCAGTGATTGGTCAAAGCGGTAATTTAACGCCTGCAGATAAAAAACTGTATGCACTGCGTGATGTGACTGCAACTGTCAATTCAATCCCACTCATTGCAAGTTCAATCATGAGTAAGAAAATAGCAGCGGGTGCAGACGCAATCGTACTTGATGTAAAGTACGGCGACGGTGCATTTATGAAGACGGTTGAAGATGCGGAACGATTGGCGAAAAGCATGGTGGACATCGGTCGTAATGTTGGACGACAAACGATGGCGATTATTTCAAGCATGCAGGAACCACTTGGTTATGCAATCGGAAATAGTTTAGAAGTTGAGGAAGCAATCGATGTGTTGCGTGGTGAAGGACCAGAAGATCTAAAAGAAATCTCGTTAGTTTTAGCAGCGCAAATGACAGTGTTAGCAGGCAAAGCAGAGACGCTTGAAGCTGCCAAAGAAATGCTAAATGAAGTCATTGAAAATGGGAAAGCACTTGAGAAATTTAAAGTCTTCATTGAAAATCAAGGCGGAGATCCAAGTGTTGTCGACAACGCAGATAAATTACCACAAGCATCTAAAACATTTGAAGTAATTTCAGATCAGACGGGTTATGTAGAAGCAATTGGTGCTGAAGGTATAGGTATAGCTGCTTCAATGCTCGGTGCTGGACGCGCAGTAAAAGAAGATGTGATTGATCTTGCTGTCGGTATCGTCATTCATAAGAAAGTCGGCGATAAGGTAGAGAACGGTGATGTTCTCGCTACGCTATACGCCAATACAGATGATGTCGAAAAGATAAAAGAAATGGTGCTTGGGCACTATGTAATAGGTTCATCGAAAAAAGAAATCAAATTGATTGAAAAGATTATTACAGACTAAATGATTACCTGGATGCATCCGCTCGTATGCGCATGTATCCAGGTCTTTTATTTTTAGCCGTGATTTTTTCAAGAAAATTTTTGCGGTCTGTATTTAAACACGTATAATGAGTAAGTGAGACGGGAGGCATGATGAATCAATGCAAAATATAGGAAATAATGGGCGTAATACACGTGTCGGCGAGAAGGTAGAAAATTCTCTACGCAACATGATGCCACTGAGCTTCGGTGAAGAAGTTGGAAATGCCGTAACTCACGGTGTAGCGACAGTGATTTTTATCTTCTTATTACCATTTACCTCGATTTTTATGTACCAAGCGGGCGGTACACTTCATGCCGTGGGCGGTTCAATTTTCGTCATTAGCATTATATTCATGTTGTTATCATCGACGATATATCATGTAATGGCACCGAACTCTACCCATAAATACGTCTTGAGACTGCTTGATCATAGCTTCATTTTTGTTGCGATTGCAGGTACATACACACCGATTGCGCTGTCATTAATCGGTGGATGGTTTGGATGGACGGTGTTTGCGATTCAATGGGCAACCGCAATACTTGGCATACTTTATAAAGTATTAGCAAAGCACCCAAGTGGGAAGATCAGCATGATTGCCTATATGATCATGGGTTGGATGGCTGTTGTGATATTGCCTTTCATCTATGATTCGCTGACGTTTGGATTTGTTTTATTTATCATACTCGGTGGTATTATGTATACGATTGGTGCATGGTTCTATGCCCAAAAGGGAAGAAAATACTTTCATATGATTTGGCACTTCTTTATTATTTTAGCGAGTGCATGTCATTATGCTGCGATTGTATTTTTTATGATTTAAAAAACTAACGGAGGAAACACATGAAAATTACATTTTATGGTGCCGGAAATATGGCGAGTGCGATTTTTATCGGAATGATTGAAAACCAAGTGGTGAAGCCAGAGGAAATCTTTTTAACGAGTAAAAGCAACAAAGAAAAGATTTTATTCTTTAAAGAGAAGCTCGGTGTGAATGTCGCTTGGGACGATAAAGAACTGATGGAAGATGCGGATTACGTCATTCTTGCTTCTAAGCCACAAAACTTTCCTGAAGTTGCGGACCGCATTCGAGACCATATCGAAGAGAAAACGAAGGTCATCTCAGTCATGGCAGGAACTCAGATCAATACGATTCAAACGGAGCTCGGCACAAACAACCCAGTTGCGCGTGTGATGCCGAATACGAATGCGATGGTGCAGCATTCGATGAGTGGTATTACATATTCGAGTAACTTCAAAGATCGTGATGAGCTGGTCGAGCTGATGGAAAGTTACGGAAAAATTGTTGAAGTTGAAGAAGATGAAATGCATAACATTACAGCAGCAACAGGATCTGGCTCTGCTTTTCTTTACTATATTTATGAAAAATATGCAGAGAGTTTAATTGAGCTTGGATTTAGTGAACAACAAGCGATGTTCTTAACGAAAAACTTAGTCATCGGTGCCGGAAAGATGGTTGAGGAATCAGGCATAACATTTAGTGAATTGCGCAAAAATATAACGAGTAAAAATGGTACGACCGAAGCTGGGCTAGAGGCACTTGATGGTGATGGCATTAGAAAGATTTTAACAACGACGCTTAATGCTGCAAAAAATAGAAGCGAAGAGATTAGTCGTGGAGAAAATTAGGAGGCTTTAAATGCGTACATTATATTACAACGGTAATATCTATACGATGAAAGAACAGAATGAAAAAGTTGAAGCAGTACTTGTCGAGGACGGCTATATTAAATCAGTTGGCACATACGAGACATTAAAAGATGAAGCAGAACAAACGGTTGACCTAAACGGTCGCACAATGTTGCCAGCATTTACAGATGTTCACATGCATATGGTGATGCTTGGTAAAATGTTAGATACATTATCTCTCGAAGGGATGACAGATGTTGATGAAGTAAAGTCAGCAATTAAAAACAACACAGGTATGTTGGCGTGGGACTTCATACATGGCTACAATGAGAAACATTTGCCGAATGAATATAAAATCTCCATTCATGAACTCGATGAAATTACAGACAAGCCCACAGTTGTAGCACGCATTGATTATCATGCAGGTGTTGTGAATTCAAAAGCACTCGAGGCAGCTGGAATCGATAAAAATACACCGGACCCTGAAGGTGGCTACTACGAACGTGATGAAAAAGGTGAATTAACAGGTTGGGTATATGACTCAGCATTCAGTTATTTACGTGCAAAAAGTGTGACGGATACAACAGATTCAATTAAAGTGAATCTCGAGCGTGTCATTGATCACTTAACATCACATGGATTTGCTTCAGTACATACTGAAGATATGGCTTATTATAATGACTACAAAACGGTACTCGATGCTTTTTATCAGACGATACCAGAAAATAAAAAGTTCCGTGTCAATTTGCTGCGTCATGAAGAAGTATATGAAGAGATGAAGAAGGCGAACTTAGAAGAAAAGGATGAATGGATTCATTTTGGCGCAATGAAAATTTTCCAAGATGGTACATTTGGTTCTGAGACTGCGCTGATGAATGAACCTTATGTTGGAACGGATAACACAGGTTTGCAAATTCATACGCAAGAAAATCTTGAAAAACTTGTTCAGCGTGCGAGAAAATATGATGATGAAATTGCTGTGCACTTTATTGGAGACAAAGCAGCTGAAATGGTATTGACTGCGATTGAAAAGTATCCTGTTGCTGCTGGAAAACACGACCGCATGATTCATTGCAGCGTCTTGAGCGAAGACATTTTAGATCGCATGGCGAAGCTTCCAGTGATCTGTGACATTCAACCACCGTTCTTAACATCAGACTTGCCATGGGCTGCTGAGATTTTAGGTAAAGAACGTGCGAAGTATTTATATATCTTTAAAACAATGATAGATCGCGGACTTCATTTAGGTGCGTCGTCCGATGCACCAATAGAATCTGTTGATCCGTTAAAAGGATTGCATATCTTAACGACGCGCAGTGATGGCGGCGTGGTTTACAATCCAGAAGAACGTCTAACACGATTCAACGCTGTAGAATTATATACGAAAAATGCAGCGAAAATCGTCCACAAAGAACACATACAAGGTATAATTGAAGCAGGCTACTATGCGGATTTTACAATCTTTGACAAAGACATCATGACAATCGAAGATGATGCATTGCTTGAGACAAGCTGTGTGGAAACGATTATCGATGGCACGACGGTATTTAAAAAATAATAATGCACCGAACATTTTTTGTTAAAAAGTGTTCGGTTTTTTTTGATATCTACTATATAACTTATGCTAGTATAGAAATAATTGATATTTAAAGGAGTAACATTATGATTTCAGAAAAAGAAGTTCGAGACATTGTCGGTCAGATTAATGATCCTGTACTCAATGTACCGATTAGTGAAACGGATGGGATTCTTGAAGTTTCTATAAAAGAAGAAAAAGAACATGTAAGTTTAAAGATTGCACTTGGTCGATTAGGTGGACAAGAGCAACTTGATTTACAGATAAAAGTCGTCAATGCAGTAAAAGATGCTGGTGCACGTACGGTCGGTTTACGCTTTGATGAGTTACCACAAGAAACGATCGAAAAGTTTAGAAGTACATCTGGAACAGAGACGGAGTTAAAGTTCAAAGATACGAAGTTTATCGCAATCGCATCGGGTAAAGGTGGCGTTGGTAAATCAACAGTCGCTGTGAACTTAGCAGTTTCCATTGCGAAGCAAGGAAAAAAAGTTGGACTGATCGATGCAGATATATATGGATTTAGTGTGCCGGACATGATGGGTGTCACTGAAAAACCACGTGTTGAAGGCGAGACGATATTCCCAGTTGAACGTCATGGGGTAAAACTCATCTCAATGGCATTCTTTGTTGAAGAAAATACACCGGTCATTTGGCGTGGACCGATGCTCGGTCAAATGTTAAATAACTTCTTTAACGAGGTGGAATGGGGAGAGCTTGACTATTTACTGCTCGACTTACCACCAGGTACAGGTGATATCGCCTTAGATGTTCACCAGTTATTACCGACGAGTAAAGAAATTATTGTAACGACACCACACCCAACCGCTGCATTCGTTGCAGCACGTGCTGGTGCAATGGCGCAGCACACAGATCATGACATCATCGGTGTCATTGAAAATATGAGTTATTTCTATAATAGTGTGAACAAACAGAAGGAATATATCTTTGGCCGCGGTGGTGGAGAAAAGTTAGCGCATGAATTAAATGTCGCACTCCTTGGGGAAATTCCGCTTGGTCAGCCCGAATTATCAGAAGAAGACTTTTCACCATCAATATATCGCAGTGGGGAAATCAGTGATATCTATATGAGTATTGCAGAAAAAATTATAAATGAGATAGACATGAGGTAGAGCGATGACATCCAAGTATTTAGTTAAGTTTTATTTAAGAACATTATTAATCGGTGTAATCATCACGACGATTGCAAGTTTAATTATCGATTATGATTCTGTAACATCATTATTATTTGAAGGAGAAATCGGTGGTTTCTTCCTAAACCTGTTGTGGATTTTAGGATATGGTTTATTGATTGCAACAGTCAGTCAGTTCGCATTCTTCATTTACTTATTTTTAAATCCACTCGGGATGGGCTTATTAGGTAGAGCTTGGCCATACGTACAATTATTACTTGTCATATATGCAGCGTTTGATCTGTTCTACGTGAGATTTGTATTCTTCGGAGATGAACTGAGTCTATTCTCATATATTTGGGTACCGATCGTCGTTGTTCTCGTTGGAATCATCGTCGCGAAATATAAAAATGATACGACAAAAGAGAAAAATGTATTCATACCAGCATTGTTTTTTATGATTTTTATGACTTCAATCACATTGCTTCCATTTAGTGCACAAAGTACAGACTGGTTATTTAGATCAATCTTTGCACTCGTTGCAACGAATGCGTTCCAGCTGATTACGTTACCGAATTATGTCGCAGCATCTAAGGCAGATAAAGAAGCCCGCGGCATTGAAACGAAGTCAGATAGAAAAGAACGTGAGCGCAAGAAGAAAGAGGCAGAGCTTGCAGCTAAAAAAGAACAAGAAGCATCACAGAAGAAAACACGTAATAAGATGTTTAAAAATAAAGTGAGATAGTTTTTGATCTCAGCTGCTACTTCAGACCGAAAAAATGTCTTGAAGTAGCAGCTTTTTATTTTTCCTGCTTCTTCGATCCAAAAAATATGATGAAGTAGCAGGTGAGTCTAATCCCAATCAGATGACAAACTGTAATCATTTCATCATTTAAAATAATATTACAAATATTAATGAAAAAGTGTTGACTTCGATTTGGAAATTTTGTATTATATAAAAGTCGCTGATTTCAGACGGCAACAAAAATTCAGAGAAAATTATTCACATCTTCATCAAAAAAGATGTTGCATTACATGCGAATAATTGGTATAATTTTTCTTACTGATTGCACATTGAAAACTGAATGACAATAAGTCAACGTTAATTCTAATAATTTTGGTTTTTAACCAACTTGGGGTAACCAAGTAAAAAATGCAAACGAGCTATAAACTTAAATATAGTTTTTAATTATATGGAGAGTTTGATCATGGCTCAGGATTAACGCTGGCGGCGTGCCTAATACATGCAAGTCGAACGCGACACCTTCGGGTGTCGAGTGGCGGACGGGTGAGTAACACGTGGGTAACCTGCCCATCAGCCTGGGATAACCACCGGAAACGGTGGCTAATACCGGATATGTCTACGGATGAAAGTCGGGTTTTCTGACACTGATGGATGGACCTGCGGCGCATTAGCTAGTTGGTGAGGTAGTGGCTCACCAA
>DYYI01000045.1:0-28667 GCA_020741755.1 Aliicoccus persicus
TTCCCAGAAGCAGGTGAAGACTCATGAGGCAGCCGATAATCGAGATTGAAAATGTTTCTAAAACATATGGACAAAACAGTTGGTTTTCGAGAAAAGAACCCAACTATGCTGTGGATCATGTCAGCTTAGAAGTCAATCGAGGCGAAACGTTCGGCATCGTCGGAGAGAGTGGATCCGGTAAGACGACGCTCGCGCACATGATGCTTGGTATTTTAAAAACTGACAGTGGTCGGATAAAAGTCCTTGATTTTGAACTCACTGACCCTAAAGTAAATTTAAGTGATATGTCGAATAAGATTCAATTCGTCTTCCAAGACCCACATGGATCTTTAAATCCAAAGAAGACAGTAGGCTGGTCGATCGAAGAAGCATTGCATATCCATAAAGTTGGAGATACTGCCAAACGAAAAGAGACGACGCTTGCGCTGATGGATCGTGTTAGTTTATCGGAAAGTTACTATGACAGATATCCGCACCAACTGAGCGGTGGACAGAGACAACGTGTCGCAATCGCGAGTGCACTCATCATGAACCCGGAAATACTCGTTATCGACGAAGGTGTTTCAGCACTGGATGTTTCGATTCAAGCATCCATACTCAACTTGTTGAATGAGTTAAAAGAATCAATGGATTTAACGTTGGTGTTTATCACGCATGATTTAAATGTTGTTCAATACTTTTGTGATCGCGTTGCTGTCATTAAAGATGGACAGTTAAAAGAAATATTCAACGTAGATACATTCCATACAGATTCACATGATTCATATACAACCCATTTATTCCAATCAATCCTAGAAGATTAGGATTGATTTTTTATTGTTTATATATTAAAATTTCTTTCATGTATATGAAAGTTTATGCATAAAATAATTCATAGGGGGCTGTTATATGAAATACAGGTTTTTAGCACTAATCTTTGGAGGAATTTTACTGATTCTATCCCAAACAACCACGAGTGAAGTTTATGCACAATCCGATTCAGACGCAACAATCACTGTGTCACTAAGAAGTGATGCTGCTACTCTCGATCCACACGGTTCCAACGACCAACCTTCTGAAATTATTCGTCACCACATATTCGAACGTTTACTTATTAGAGATGATAATAATGAAATCACAGGTGTCCTTGCAGAGGACTGGGAACAAGTGGATGATGTTACGTACCAATTCAACCTACGCGAAGGTGTCGAATTCCATGATGGCACACCATTTAATGCCGAAGTCGCAAAGGAAAACTTAGACCGTGCGATGGACCCTGCTGTTGCATCAGGAAAAGCATACCTCCTAGAGAATGTAGACTCCGTTAATGTTGTAGATGAATATACATTGGAGATTGTAACGACAGAAGTCTATGCACCGATGCTCTCAAACTTAGCACAAGGGGTGACGATGATGATGAGTCAAGATGTCATCCGTGCCGATTATGAGAATGCATTTGAAGAAGCGGGACTCGATTTAACCATTGAAGAATACTATGAATTACGTGAAGCAGGCGGAGATGAATATGAAAGTGCAGTCGATGAATTCTCTGCATTCATCGGTCAATATTCTGAACGCAATCCTATCGGTACAGGGAAATTACAATTTGAAAGCCGTACAACAGGTAGCGAAACTGTATTGACACGTTTTGATGATCATTGGGATGGCCCAGTGTCATTTGGTAGTGCCGTATTTAAAGTCGTACCAGAACAAGGTGCTCGAATTGCAGAGCTAGAAACAGGTAGCACTGACATTGCGACAGATATTGACACAACAAATATGACACGTGTTGAAGAAACGGATGGCTTATCACTACTAACAAGCGTATCGCCGGGTGTACTTTATCTTGGATTTAACACAGAAGTAGAAGAGTTAAGTGATCCACTCGTGCGACGTGCGATTTCACATGCGATCAACCGTGAAGAAATTATCGAAGGCGTATTCAATGGTGTTGGACATGTCGCTGCAACACCGATATCAGAAACGATGTCCGGCTATAGCGATGCGAATGTAGGTAACACGTATGATTTAGAGTTAGCACAAGAATTACTGGCTGAGTCCGAGTATCCAGATGGATTTGATATTGAAGTTATCGTAAACGCAGCGGATAATGAGAATATTAATACTGTGCTATATATTCAAGAAGCACTTGCAGAGCTCGGTATCGATTTAACTGTGAATCAAGTTGAGTGGGCAACGTTCTTAGAAACAACTGCACAAGGGAACCAAGAACTATTCATCATGACTTGGACGAACTCAGCTGAAGAATCAGATAACGCATTCACTGCGATGTTCCACTCCGATTCAATTGGCTCAGCTGCAAATAGATTCCGTTACAACAACCCTGATATGGATGAACTGATTGAAGCAGGTCGAGCAGAAACAGATACAGAAGCTCGTGCTGAAATTTATCAGGAAGCACAGAACTTATTGTTAGAAGATTCACCGGCAGTATTCATTAGACACCCTGAATATATCAATGGTGTACGTGATGAAGTCACTGGTATCAAACTCATCGCGATGGGTATTCCAGACTTAATGGATGCGGTGAAAGAATAAACGAATAAAGATTGTTCGGATTGATGTGAACTGCCCCCTGTCTACTAAACTTGACAGGGGGCAGTTTGAAATTCATTTGCGGACTATGAGCAAAATTCATTGGCGCGTAAAGTTGTTTGTGTGTCAGTGAGCGAGTTTCATTGGAACGCAAATCCGTTTGCGTGTCTGTGAGCGAGTCTCATTGGAACGCAAAGCCATTTGCGTGTCAGTGAGCAACTCTCATTGGAACGCAAATCAATCTGCGTGTCAGTGAGCGAGTCTCATAGGAACGTAAATCCATTTGCAAGCCAGTGAGCACATCTCATAGTCCGTCAAATCAATTTGCTCGCCTAAGAGCGAGTCTCATTGGCACGACAAACAGAAACTTAGATTCCTACGCCTGCTTAACCTTCCACACGGCATACTTTTTTATAAATTCATCGATTAATTCTCTTAATTGAACACGTGCGTGATACCGTGTAGGCTGTGCTTTTATGTACTCGACGCGTTCATCATAATTTATCGGAATAACAGATGAATCACTTTCCTCAATCAATTGATCCATTATCATAATGTATTTATCTACATCAACCGTTGAATCTTCGAGCAAGTGATCCCATGATTGATTCAAAATATCAAGAAACTCTTCATTCATCGTGCTTTCATTCGCTTCTTACCTTCACGACATTCTTGCAATAACGGACAATCTGCACATTTAGGTGCGCGTGCCGTACAATGATATCTACCGAAGAATATTAATTGATGGTGCGTTTTACTCCACATTGAATCTGGAATTTTTCGCATCAAAGTCTTTTCTACTTCTAGAACCGAATCTTTATAGCGCGCGATACCCAGTCGTTTCGCAACGCGTTCTACATGTGTATCTACTGCGATTCTAGGTACATCAAACGCGACGGACAACACCACGTTTGCGGTCTTGCGCCCGACGCCTGCAAGTCCAACTAAATCATCGTAATTTCCCGGCACCTCACCATTAAATTTGTCGATAAGGTCTCGGCACAAGCTCTGAATATTTTTTGCTTTATTGCGATAAAGACCAATCGAACGTATATCATTTTGCAGTTCTTCTAGTGATACATCCAAATAATCTTGTGGTGTTTTATATTTTTTGAATAAATCTTTTGTAACACGATTCACCATATTGTCTGTGCATTGCGCAGACATCAGCACGGCTATCGTTAATTCAAATGGGTTATCGTGGGTCAGTTCACACTCTGCATCTGGAAACATTTCGTCGATTACAGACAACATTTCTAGTGTTTTTTTATTGCTAATCATTTATGTTATCGCCTTTCAGCCATTCCATCATCGGCAATTCATCCGATTTAGATTGGTCTCTAGTCTTGGTATTTTGTAACACGCGTTCAACGTATTGCAACGATGTGATTTGGTTCGTGTAGGCAAGATCCACAGCTTCTTTAATTGCTGCCGGATCTTTTCCATCCTGCTCCAACCAACTTTTTAAACGCTGGTATTCCGCGCCACTTAACGTACGACCGTAGAGCTGTTCGATATAACTAAATAATTCACCAAGCTCATTTTTATTTTCTTCACCTGTAGCGGTCAACAGATTATATAGTCTGTCGTATAATCCACTAATATCAATGACCTCTGTGTAGTTACCATCCTGACGAACTGTGGACATTTCAATCAGTTGTTTATCGATTAACTTTTGAATAATTGAAAGAATTTGTGGATGTTTTAATGTCGTACGCTCTTCCAAATGTGCAACATCGAGTTGGTAATAATTATCTTGCGATAAATCGATTAATTTTAATAGTAGGACAAGACTTTCTTCATCGATACCGAGCCGTTTATATTCATCAAACAATATTTTATTGATCTGTATATTGATATGTTCAATCAGTTTCTTTTCCATGTGTCTCTCCTTAATAAAAAATCGCCTTGCGGCGATTTAATTATGGATACAAGCGATTTAATAAACGTGGGAACGGTGCAGTTTCTCTGACATGCTTCACACCGGATAACCATGCAACTGTTCGTTCTAATCCTAGTCCAAATCCTGAGTGTGGTACAGAACCATATTTTCTTAAATCTAAGAACCATTGATATGCATCTAAGTCTAAGTTATGTGCTTCAATACGTTCTTTTAACGTATCATAGTCACTAATTCTTTCACTACCACCGATGATCTCACCATAGCCTTCTGGTGCAATTAAATCTGCACAGAGTACTGTTCGTGGATCTTCTGGATTTTCAGGCATATAGAATGATTTAATTTCTTTCGGATAGTTCGTAATAAACACAGGCAACTCAAAATGGTTCGCAATTTCTGTTTCATGCGGTGCTCCAAAATCGTCACCCCACTCGATATCTGTGTACCCTTTTTCTTTTAGTAACTCAATAGCGTCTGTATACGTGATGCGTGGGAACGGTGTTTTTATTTTTTCTAAAACTGAA
This sequence comes from Aliicoccus persicus, assembly GCA_020741755.1. Taxonomy (GTDB): domain Bacteria; phylum Bacillota; class Bacilli; order Staphylococcales; family Salinicoccaceae; genus Aliicoccus; species Aliicoccus persicus_A. Next base: position 4,960 of record DYYI01000045.1, read on the forward strand.
ACATCTCTATCTAGGATTTCTAAATCTAATTTACAATGTTCAAGTACGTCTTGTACAAGGTATGTAACGTACTCTTCTTGAACTTTTAAGCTGTCCTCATGATCATAGAATGCCATTTCAGGCTCGATCATCCAAAACTCAATTAAGTGACGACGTGTTTTAGACTTTTCTGCTCTGAATGTTGGACCGAAAGTAAACACTTTACCATGCGCCATTGCAGCAGCTTCTGCATAGAGCTGACCACTTTGAGATAGATAAGCATCCTCATCAAAGTATTTCGTATGGAACAATTCTGTCGTGCCTTCTGGTGAAGAACTCGTTAAGATTGGTGGATCAATTTTCTTAAATCCATTGTCATAGAAAAAGTCATAAGTACTTTTAATGATTTGGTTACGAATGTTCATCACAGCAAATTGTTTTTTAGAACGCAACCATAGATGACGGTTGTCGAGTAAAAATTCTGGACCATGTTCTTTTGGTGTAATTGGATAGTTTTCAGCTCTTTGAATGACTTCAATCGCAGTAACTTCCATTTCGTAGCCAAATGATGAACGATCATCTTCTTTAATTAAACCTGTCACATACATCGATGATTCTTGTGTTAAATCTTTTGCTACTTCAAATAATGCTTCGTCATTAGCTTTTACAACGACACCTTGAATGAATCCTGTGCCATCTCTAAGTTGTAAAAACTGTATGTTGTTGTTTCCTCTTTTTTGTAATAACCAGCAACCGATTGTTACTGTTTCTCCTAAATGTTTTGGCGATTGGTTAATTGTCGTTTTCATGCGATACTCCTTCTAATTTTGTCTCTACAAATGATTTAATTCTTTTCATTCCCTCAGTGAACTTTTCTTCACTTGTTGCATAGCTCATGCGGATGTTATCTGGTGCAGAAAAACTACTTCCAGCAACAACTGCAACATGCACTTCTTCTAGTATAGCATCGCACATTGCATCTACAGAATCAAACCCACAGCGTGTTGCACATTCTTTAAAATTCGGGAAGAAATAAAATGCCCCTTCTGGTTTAACACATTCTACATATGGAATCTCTTGAATTAATTTAAATCCAGATTCACGGCGCTGATTAAATGTTTCTCTATTTTTTTCTAAATAGCCCTCGCCGAGTTCTAATGCCGTCACCGAACCATATTGAATCGGTGTTGGGACGTTAGACGTTGAATGTGACACGATGTCCGTCATGTGTTTGATCACTTCTACACTCGCACAGGCATAACCTATACGTAAGCCTGTCATCGCATGTGACTTACTCAGTCCATTAATTACAATCGTTTTATCCTTCATTGCAGGAGAACTTTCTGCAATAGAATGATGGGTCTGACCATATGTCAATTTTTCATAAATTTCATCCGACACAACCCAAATGTCTTTATCTTCTAAATAGCTTGCAAGCGCATCAATTTCTTCTTTTGAATAAACGCTCCCTGTCGGGTTACTTGGTGAATTTAGAATAATCGCACGTGTTTTATCTGTGACGACACGCTCAAGTTCTTCAACAGTCACTTTAAATGCGTTGGATTCTTGTGTATGAAGTAAAACAGGTGTGCCCTGTGCTAACTTTACATGCTCCGGGTAACTCACCCAATAAGGTGCTGGAATAATGACTTCGTCGCCTTCATTAATAATGGATTGAAAGGCATTATAAAGTACATGTTTTGCACCGACACCAATAAATATTTCATTTAAGTCATAATCAAGTCCATGATCGTTCTTCATCTTCGCTTGGACACTCTCTTTTAACTCTTTGACACCGCTGCCTGCAGAGTATCTGTTTTTACCATCCAACATTGCTTGATGAATCGATTCTACGACTTCAGGTGGCGTATTAAAATCTGGTTCACCGACTGTTAAATTGACGACATCATGTCCTTCTAAAATTAAGGCTGCTGCTTTAGCACTACTCGCCATCGTTTGGCTCGGTGTAATATTTTTTACACGATCTGAAAACTGCATGACTATCGCTCCTCATTGTTTAATAATCTAATTATAAATCAGTCAATGTATTCTTGAAAGTTTCAATTGAGCTGTGGATGATATTTTCTGCTGGAAAATACTTTAAAAAAGCATTTTTGTAATTGCTAAACAATATCCGTTTATCAAATACAATGATAATGCCACGTTTAGAATTTCCACGATTCATTCGCCCGATAATCTGTCTAAATTGAAACACAGCTCTCGGTAATTCTTCATCCATAAACGATGAACTTTTATCGTAAAATCTGAATGGTAACTTTTGCATCATAATTACTTTTTCACCATCGAGTTCAAAATCTACACCTTCAGTAAAGCCACTCGTAACTAATAGTATTGAATGCTTCATCTGTTTAAAGGATCCGAGAAGTTTTGTCGCTGAGACGTGCTTTGTCTGTTTTAAAATTGCATAGTCTTCAAGTTCAGATAATGATTCTAAATAAAACACTGCTTTTTCAATCGCTTCATAGCTCGTCATAAAAACAACCAGTTTCTTATTCGTTTCAGAAACATAAAGTGCAACATATTCAACGAGTTTTTCTATATATTCATCTGTCGATTCAAGTTTTGGCATATCGTTTGGAACAAACAATTTTGTTTCTTTAAACATGGATTCATCTGTTAAAATCCTCGTCTCATACGCGCGATTTCTAAATATTGATTCGATATGCTTAAACTTATTATTGATTTCTAGCGTACCCGACAATAACACCATTGAAGTTACTTGCTGGAATAATTCTTCGTAATCAAGTCCATGATGATTTAAGAGCGAAATTTTAACTTGTTGCAAGTGATTGCGTTTAGATATATGAATATGATTATCCATTATCCCTTCAATCAATCGATCGATAAGCATCTGATAATGCGACACATGATTAAACAAAATATCTGAGTCAGGTTTATCCTTAATCGTATCTAAAAAACGCGTTAACAATGGTTGCGATAGATTGATATGTTTAACAGCAGCGTCCAGTTGATCATTATTGATGGCATCAAAAATGTTATGTAAATGTATTGAAAGTTGTTCAATAATATCTTCTAACAAATAGTACGAAACATCTTCTGTGCCTTCATATAAGTGATACAACAGTTTTTCATCAGATAAAGCCCCGACTTGATTGAGCATAAACTTCATCGATGAAAATGTTAACTTTGTCTTATGTTTTTCAATGAGTGCATCAACTAATTGATGTGCTTCATCAATAATTAAATGATGTATATTTGGAAACATCACTAAAACATCAGCCATATAGTAATGATTTGTAATGATAAGTCCATGGTTTTTAACAGCAGTAAACATTCGTTTGAAGTGGTATTTATCTAATTCTGGTTTATGTATTGTTGCAAGATCGTAATACACTTTCTCTGTCGCTTTTAAGTTTAAATCATCCATGTCTCCTGTTTGAGATTCAGCGAGCCAAATGATTAACTTCATCTTGAGCGTCGCATAATCATTATTCTCTGAATGCTGCTCTATTAAATATTGAACAGCATTTAAGTTTATGTAATTCGACTTGCCTTTTAAACTGATAAATGGGATATACATACCCAGCGCATCCAACACATGCCTAAACGCATTTTCAAACAACTCATTTTGTAATATTTTTCGAGATGTACTCAGCAATACCGGTCGTTTTGTTTCTGCATGGAAAACAACAGCCGCAATTAAATAGGCACTTGTCTTTCCTGCACCAGTATATGCTTCGATTGCAATATTTTCGTCATTGATGAGCTTTTCATATACATCTTTGATGATATCGAACTGGATTTCTCGGTATTCTAACTGATGATGTGCTAAATATTTTTCATATGCTGATTTTATGTCCGTCTTATATATATTGACTGTTTCATGCTCCAGTTGTTTTAAGTACAGTTGACCCACCTGATCAAACTTTGTAGTATCGTTCGTTTGATTCGTTTCATAGATGCTGAGCAATAATCGATCAAAATCAAATCTCAGCTGTCGACTCTCATGATAGAGTTGAAACAAAATATCTTTTGGTAAAACAGATAACTTCTGTATGATCTTCAGTAATAGCTGTGCAGTAGCGAGCGCATCATCATCTGCACGATGCGCGTTTTTAAGAGGGATACCTAACTCATTTGCAACATTGTTGAGTTGGTGTTTATCAATTTTAGGATAAACGATTTGACTCATCTCTACAGTATCTAACGTACACTTCGGCTTGAAATCTAGCCCCTCTTTCGCAAATGCGTCTTTTAAGAAAGTCACATCGAAGTGTATATTGTGCGCTACGATGACGCAATCACTCAATTTATTAAACAAGTCATGCGCGATATCTTTAAATTTTGGCTGACCGATTAAATCTGCCATCCTAATGCGAGTTAACTCTTCAACAAATAAAGGAATTTTATCTGCATCAGAAAGAAAATGTGTCGATGTATCCACAATAGCATTATCTTTAACAAAGACGACACTGATTTGTAAGATATGATCTGTTATTCTATTGTTTCCAGTCGTTTCTAAATCGATTACTGCGAATGTTTTATGTAGCATGTCATTCTCCTAATTGAGTTCGATATCGGCGCTGATTACCTTTCTAATCGTACCCTCGCTATCCAGCACATCTAAAAATCCATTCTCATCGATGGATAGTGCTTTTGCTCGATATGACTCATTATATGAATTTATCGTCAGTTCTCTTTCAAAGATATTTGCATGTTCAATCCATTCATCTAGTATCTCATTAAATCGATTATTTTTGAAATCGACATACGCTTCTTTCATCGAATGAATCAGTTCATTAAAAAAATCTTCAATATTTATTTCAGATTCTCCTGCACCTTCAAGAGATACTGCAGTTTGGACATCTTTAAGATGCTCTGAGTCAAATAGATTGATACCGATACCACAGATAATTGAATCGATAAGATTGGATTCAGAAATAATCTCAGTTAAAAACCCACACAGTTTTTTTTCGCCGACGTAAATGTCATTTGGCCATTTTATTCTTGCTTCTACATTGGTCACTCTACTGACTGCACGTTGTATAGCAAGAGAAATATGATAGTTAAACTTTCCTATTTCAGTTAAGGGAAGCTGAGGTTTAAAGACAATCGACATATACAGACCTGATTGTTTTGGAGACACCCAAGAACGATTAAAGCGACCTCTACCCTTTTGTTGTTCACTCGCAACGACAATGAAAGTATCATCAAGTTCACGCAGTTTTTGCATCGCATACGTCTGTGTGGAATCCACTGTTTCTAAATAAAACACATGATCTACAAACTGATGTTTCTTCACGATACTCTCTATTAAAGTACCATCGATCTTATTTGGTGTTTGCACGAGTTGATAGCCTTTATTCGTCACTGCTTTAATTTCATAACCATTTTTTCTTAACGATTCAATCGCTTTCCATACACTCGTACGAGATATATTCAAATCTTTAGCAATTTGTCCTCCCGAGATATAGCTTTCTTTTTCTAATGCATTTAGAACATCTTGTTTAATCTTTGACATGTTGTGACACCCATTCATTTAACTGTTCAGTTGTGTTTTCAAGTTGATCGGTAACGACTAAATAGACTATTTTCTGTAATGTTTCTTTTAACCATGGACCTGGACCTCTATTCGTAATAGCCATAATATCTCGCCCATTAATTGCTAAATCTTTGATACTCTTTATCGGTAAATCATCAGAGATACTGATGGCGAATTCCAGATTTGTTGTGTCTGAAGAAAAAATTGTTTGATTCTGTTCAATTAATTTTAGACTGCGCTCAAGCAATGATTTTTTAAATTCATAGCTGAGAATGCGTGCATCTTTATATGATTGATGATGCATTAATATTTTTAAAATCAACTTTATTTCATTAATCTCATCATTTGATATACGTAATTCAGTCAATCTTTCAACATCAACATGTTCAAAATATATTTGAGTCGCAATTTCTTCAGGAAAGTTATTCGTCTTAAAATTGAGATATAGTTCTTGATTAAACTGTTTAAAGACAGGCATGAAATTAAATAAAGATGAGTCGATAATTTGTTGTTTATTTTGATTGATATGATTCGATTCATACATCTTCTTAATTTCAGACATAATGCGTTCAATTGATACATGTTGTATCGATGATGCATGTTGTATGATTGCTTCAAATGTTGAATGATGAATTTGAAACTTCAACTGTGTGCTAAACCGTAGTGCACGTAACATGCGGAGAGCATCTTCTTCAAAGCGTTCTTTGGCAAAACCGACAGTTTTAATCAATTGATTTTTAATATCTGCTTGTCCTTCATATGGATCATATACAACAAGTTCCTCGTTCATCGCAATCGCATTCATCGTGAAATCACGGTGTTTTAAATCATCATCTAATCGATCTGAATACTCGGATTCTGAACGATACGTCGTGACTTCAATCGGTTCGCCATTCATTACGACGATGATTGTTCCATGTTCCTTGCCAACATCAATGGTTTTTTTAAACAACTGCTCAATCACATCTGGCGTTGCATTCGTCGTAATATCAACATCTTTAATTTTTCGCTTTAACAAATAGTCTCTAACACAACCACCGACAAAATAACCTTCATAATTATTTCGATTCAGTACTTGTATTACAATTTTTCCATTATCAAACACTTGTGTCATTTTAATCACCCAATAGCTGTTTATACATTACTTCATACTGATCAATAATCTTAGTAGAATTAAAGCGTTCCCCCACATCACGTAGTGCAGCATGTTTTAAATGATCTCTTAGCGCATTATCTCTAGATAGCTTTACCATATATTCACTTGCTTTTTTATAATCGTGAACATCAACGATAAATCCCGTTTCTTCATGTTTGATGACTTCAGGAATACCACCTGCATTTGACCCAATGGGTACGAGACCACAGTTCATCGCTTCTAACAGTGATAACCCAAAACTTTCTTTTTCGCTGAGTAACATAAAGATATCACTCATTAAGTAATACATGCCAATGTGCGGCTGTTGACCGACAAACAATACTTTATGTCTAATTTCTAATTCAGTTGCTAAAGCTTTCATTTTTGAAGATAAAGGACCATCACCAGCAAGCACTAATATCATATCTACTTGTTCAGAAGCGAGCTTAAATGCACGTAAAATATCATCGATGCGTTTTATTTCTCTAAAATTACTCGCATGAATGACCACGGTTGTGCCCTCATCGATATGGTATCTTTGACGCATCTCTTTTCTGATGCTTGCATCTAAATAATTAAACTTTTCTTCATCAATGAAGTTAAAAATCGTTTGAATATCTACCTCTGGATTAATTAATTCATAAGTATCACGCTTTAAGCTATCAGATACTGATGTTGTAACATCAGACTCTTCAATACCGAACTTTATTGCTGATTTTAAAGAGAGGTCTTGCCCAAGTATCGTAATATCCGTTCCATGTAATGTCGTCACTATTTTTATATCTCTTTTTGCAATTTGTTTTGCTAATATACCGCATATCGCATGTGGCACTGCATAATGCATGTGAATGACATCTAACTCATATTCGTCAATGACATTCGCTATTTTGTTCGCTAACGTAATATCGTAAGGTGGATATTTAAATACATTATATGATGTCACATCAATGCGATGTGTATATATATTATGAGATGCATCATTTAACCGATATGGTGTTTCTGATGCAATAAAATGAATTTCATGACCTCGTTTTGCTAGCTGTAGTCCTAGTTCAGTCGCAACAATACCGCTACCACCAATACTTGGATAACATGTTATACCAATTTTCATCATGTAGCCTCCTCTATTCTTCATCTTATATATTATCAATAATCATGCTTATTTCATAAAACAAAAGCACAAATAAAAAAAGCTAGGACATATGTCCTAGCAAAAACTTCTTATAAATTAATTTTGTGAACGTGCAATTAATATTAATCGAACAAGTTCTGCGATCGCGACTGCAGTCGCAGCAACGTATGTCATGGCTGCTGCATTTAACACCTTCTTCGAATGTCTGTATTCTTTTTCGTTCACTAAGTTTAACGATTGAATTTGCTTCATTGCTCGACTTGAAGCATCGAATTCAACAGGTAATGTAACGACTTGGAATAATACAGCAAATGCGAACAATCCGATACCTGCCCATAATACATAAACACCAAAGTCTCCACCTGTTTGCATCATACCTGTAATAATAATACCAGCAAGTACAAGTAGCATACCAAAGTTACTACCGATATTCGCAAGTGGAAAAAGTGCAGAACGGAAGTTTAAGAAAGCATAGCCAGTTGCATGTTGAATTGCGTGCCCGACTTCGTGTGCTGCAACTGCTGTACCAGCAACAGTCGGTTTATCGTAGTTGTCAGGTGATAAGCGAATAACCTTCGCACGTGGATCATAGTGATCACTTAAAAACCCACGGCCACGTTCTACCTGAACATCATATATCCCATTCTCTTCTAGAATGATACGCGCAACTTCTGCGCCGGTCTTACCACTCGTTGATCTTACTTTAGAATACTTGTTAAACGTAGATTTTACGTTAAATTGTGCAAACATTGGAATGATGAAAATGATCGCAAAATAAATTATATACTGAAAAAAACCTTCCACTTAAACGTCTCCTTTTGTCTTCTATCTTACTTATAATTTTACTGATTACATTTTTTATAGTCAATTAGAATGATTGTTTAAACGATTATTATTGAGATTTTCCTTATTTCTAGTAACGATTGTCATCAATAATACTAGGACAGTAATTGTTAGCCAAAATGCAAAGTAACCAATATGTTCAAAATAATGTTGTAAATTACCATAAACAGGATACTGTCTGTAAACATAATCAATGACGTCATTATGGAATAGCCAAAAAGCTGTAACGTAAATATGCCATGTTTTCACTTCAAAGTGTGGTAAAAATAAAAATGCTTGTATTGCCATGATGCCGTGCGAAGCAATCAACATCAAACCGATATTTGTTACCGTGCCAATTTCAATAAACGTAATAAAATTCATGACCACTGCCCATACGCCATATTTAATCAACGTTGTAAATGCAAGTGCATCAATCAAGCCAGATTTTTTATTTAACAACAACAGTAAGATTGAAATACATAAAAATAGTGTTGCAGTCGGACTGTCTGGCACAAACGGGATAAAGTACCATTCTGTCTGTGACAGCTGTCCTCGATACCAATAATAACCATATACTGTACCAATAAAGTTGCCAATAAGGAGTAATATTAAAAATATTCGATTGAACATTAGCTTGTAGAAGAAGTTCATGTGTCACCTCAAAAGAAAGGAGTCCTTTTAAGAAGGACTCCATGTTGTTTATTATTCAGCTGCAGTTAATTCTAAGTTAGCAATGAATTCTGAAATTGCTTGAATTTCTTCTTCAGTTAATGTGTCCTCGAAAGCAGGCATGTTCTCTGAACCGTTTGTAACGAATGCAGAAACATGTTCGACTGACATTTCTTTTTCAATTAACTCAGGTCCTGAACCACCTGTTAATTCACCACCGTGACAACTTGTACAGTTTGTACGAACTAACTCCTGGAATACTGGATCATCTGCATCTAAGTTAGAGAAGACAATTTGACCTTGCTGATTTTGTTGCTCCCAATCGTGATATGCAACCGACTCCCATGTTGTATAGAAGATAAGTCCGACTGCTAAGATCATCATGCTTGAAGCGATTGGTCGCTTTAACCAATGTCTTTCTTTATTTGTATCTAACCATGGTGCAAGTAAAAGCGCACTAAATGCAATACCTGGCATTATTACTGCACCAATGACGTTAAATGGTCCTGATGCATATGTGTATTTTAAGATTTGATAAAGGAATAGGAAATACCAGTCAGGTAATGGCACATAACCAGTATCTGTTGGGTCAGCCATTCGTTCTAACGGCGCAGGGTGTGCAACCGTTAAACAAAGGAAACCGATTAAAAACACAGCACCTGTCATCCATTCTTTAAGAAGGAAGTCAGGCCAGAATTCTTCGGTACGACCAGGGAATTCTGAATAATCACGACTTAATCTCGGCTTATCATACTTTTGTATACGTGAGTCGCCGACGAAAGTCAAACCTTTTCCACGTTTCATATAAGTCTACCTCCAAATTATCTCTTATAGTGGTCCTGAAATACCTTGCTTACGAATCATAATAAAGTGCAATGCGAGCAAGATGAATAATGCTGCTGGCAAGAAGAACACATGAATTGCAAAGAATCGTGTCAATGTCTGTGCACCGATAATCGTTGCATCACCAGCTAATAACGTTTTAATCCATTCACCAACAAACGGTACTGATTCAGCGATATCTAAACCAACACGCGTTGCGAATAAAGCTTTCATATCCCAAGGTAATAAGTACCCAGTAAATGCGAGACCTAAAATAACTGCAAATAGTAGTACACCGACTACCCAGTTAAGTTCCCTTGGCGCCTTATATGCTCCTGTGAAGAATACACGAAGTGTATGTAAGAACATCATTACAACTGTTAAACTTGCACCCCAATGGTGCATACCTCTAACAATCATACCTGCAGCTACATCATTTTGAAGGTAGTAAACAGAATGCCATGCATTTACAATATCAGGTACATAGTACATCGTTAAAAACATACCCGATAAGATTTGAATCACTACAAGAAAGAATGTAAGTCCACCAAAACAATAGACGAATGCTGAGAAGTGGTACCCAGGGTTCACGTGCTCTGGCACTTCGTGATCCGCGATGTCTCGCCATATCGGATTGATATCAATACGGTCATCTATCCAATCATAAATTTTATTGAACAATGGTATACCCTCCTATCCTACTAATTTATTTGCGCCAAGTGCACCTAGTGCTAAGTATCCATCACTATCAGCTACTTCGAACTGATCTAACGGACCACGCGGTGGTGTACCCGGAACATTATTTCCATCTTTTGTATAATATCCATTATGGCATGGACAGAAGAACATGTCAGGATTTGAAGTGTCTCCACCCCAAGTTACTGTACAGCCTAAATGTTTACAAACTGGTGAGAATGCGATGATATTGTCACCATCTCTATAAACCCAAGCAAAGTCTGAGACTTCACTTTCATACCATCCATCTTTTTGTTCAAATGTAAAGTCAACCTTTACTGGTTCATCTGTTATTTCATCCATTCTAATACTCGTTTGAATGAAATCTCCATCTGCACCGGCTGCAAATAATGGGTCGATTGCAAAGCGTGCCATTGGTAATGTAATACCTGCAACCATAAATGATCCTGTTCCCATCAATGCATAATTTAAAAATTGACGACGTGTCACTCGTTGTGTCATCCGTGCTTCCCTCCTCGTAGAGCAATATACATATTATATACTAAGACATATCAATTTTATCTTATTAAATATAGACGGTCAATATACTATCATCAAATAAAAACAAACAATCTCAAAATATAGACACATTTTACACTACTTATTCCAAATCTGGATAATTGCCTTCATAACAGTCTTCACTTCATCGTTAACCATTTCCATTTTCATATCTTGTGACATGCTTTCAATTGGAATTTGATTAAAGTGTAAGACTTCACCTTCGATCTTATATGACTTGTCACATAAGAAGACAATATTTTTAAACCCATAGTTCTGTAACTGCTCTCGATAATTGTTTGCCGCCGTTAGATCATCATTCACAATTGAAATGCTCGGCGTGATAAACAAGCGTCCTCTGAATTGACGCTCGAGTTGCATCGTGATCATCTGAATCAACTCAATATTGTTCGCATGAATTTTCGCATCACCATTCATGTCGATTTTTTGAAGTGGAATAATAGCAGTATCAATATACTCAAACTCGTCCTTTAATATCGACAAATCTGAAGGATTATAAAACATTTTACCTACTCTTTTCTTCTAGTAATTTTAACTCCATAGTCAATGCATGGAATCGCTCTTGATCTTGAATATCTAGCGCATCGTCAATTTGCCGTAATAAATCTTCTCGCGTTACGATATCCAGTCTTTTTCGCTCTCTGTGCATCATTTCTAAATATTTGTCATCATCGTATTCAAAATTAAACTCAAGTAAGAACAATTCGTCTAGATTAAAACGGAGTTCATGAAATATTGTTTCTCCGTCCGATATGACTAACGGTCCTTTGTTTAAAATAAGCGATGGCCGACCTGTTTCTTTAGTAGAAATTCTAAGTGATTTTTTAATGCCAGATGTTTCAACAAAGCGGACACTTTGAATAAGTGTTGGATGGGATTTGATGAAGTTAATTACCCATACTGCAACGCGGTCTTTAAATTCATAATGATGCAAAACGTAGTTGAGAAAATCTCTTCTGACTTTAATCCCTCTCAAGCGCCAACCTCTCCTTTTCGTGTACCCATTCAATATTATCAGGCTCTAATAATATTAACTGATTAAGTACACTATAACTTTCTTTTGAAGCAATTTCTAACAGAAAGTAATAATAATCTGTCATAAACAGAACAGAATGTGACAGGTGTTCATAAGCACGTTCATAAAGTCTCTCAGCATCATCATAAGATTCATTTTCTGCAGCTACTTTTGCTAACAAATATATGTTTTCTGCCACGAGTTCATCGGTATCAATATATTCCTCAAACTGATCTAACTGTTCAGTGCGACCAGATAGAAGTAAGATTTCCAATATTCTCGTAATCGATTCCTGATATGAACCATCGATTTGTATACTTCTAGAGAGTGTTTCTATTGCTTCAGAAACTTCGTCTATTTTGAAATGAAGTGTGCCGAGCTTTGAATACATCATCGCATTTTGATCATCTTGTACGAGATAACTTTTAATGACATTGATCGCTGACTCTATTTCATTCTCTTTTTCATGAATATCGGCAAGATTGATATAGGCCTGCATCATATGCGGTTCATTGTTAATGACGCGAGTAAACAGTGTTTTGGCCATTTCATATTGCTCATTCAATGATGCGGCAAGCGCCTTGTCATGTAAGTCTTCGTTCTGAAAATGTTCTTCTTCAACTAAATCATAGTGTTCAAGTGCTTTCTCATGATTCATTTGAAGCAGATAAAGTTTAGCTAGTCTAAGATGAATATAAACGCCATTAACTTCTGTTTCTTTTTCTAACACTTTTGTATATGCCTCTTCAGCATCCACAATATTCCCCTCATAGTTATGAAGTTCAGCGATGGCAAAATCTATGATGACATCATCACCGAGCTTACGTGCCTCATGAAGTAAATTAAAACTGATATCCGGCATATTCAGCTGTTGGAAAATCTCTGCTTTGATCATTAGCGTCACGACTGTTTTTGGTGCACTGTTAATCAAACTCAGCGCATCGTCTAGTCTATTATCCGTAATATAGATATCCGTTAAAAACGCGACAATATCATCATCATGTTCGCCATTTTCATGTAAGTATTCAAAAATCTTTTCAGCATCATAAATATGACCGAACGACATCAGCGCATCACCCAGCTGAAACAGCTCGACGAAGTCAGATTCTGACGTATATTGTGTCAGGGCATCAGTTATATTAGAAACATGTGTTTCATCTACGATTTGCTTTTCATTGATCTCGTCAATCAGTTTTGTTATTTCTGACATACTCATACATCCTTAATTAACATTTCATTAAATGTCGTATAGTACTTTTTCACTTCTTCAATCGAAAGGTCTTTAACATAGCATTCTCCGTAATTAGAGAGAAGTACGAAAGAAATTAAATTTTCTGTTGTATTCTTTTTATCTTTAAGTAAGTATTTTAAAAGATCTTCAAAGGCTGTATCTTCAATTTTTGAAAAATCAAGACCGATGGATTGAAAATAAGTTGCGTATCTACTCACATCGAAAATATCTTTCTGATTTAACTGATTAGAAACATAAAGCGCATACAACATCCCAAACATCACTGCGTGTCCATGAAATAGCTTATTATTCAATTCTAGAGCATGACCGAGTGTGTGTCCTAGATTTAAGTAACGTCTCTCATTCGATTCATGTTCATCTTTGTTCACAAACCGTAATTTCGTTTTTATACCCATTTCGATACTCTCAGATAATCGATCTATATCAATCGCCTTATTGTGCAGTGTCATCAGCCTGTCTGCTTCCTCTTCACTGTTTAACATCGCATGTTTAAAAACTTCTGCATAACCACTCAACAGTTCATCATCTGGCAATGTATTAAAAAATAGCGTATCCATAATGACGCACTGTGGTCGGTAAAAACTACCGATTAAATTTTTACCACTCGGTACATTGATTGCCGTCTTACCACCGACAGCAGAATCATGTGCGAGAACTGTCGTCGGCACGTGAATATAATCCACACCGCGCAAAATTGTCGCAGCAATAAAACCAGCTAAGTCCCCTGTTGCTCCGCCGCCAATTGCAACGATGAGACTATTTCTTTTAATGCCACGCTCAATCAATTCTTCGATTGTCCTTGCGTAGCTCTCTACCGTCTTACATGACTCACCCGGTGAAAGTAATATTGGTGCATCAATCGATGACAGTAATATGTCTTGATGTAATTGATAGACATGAGAATCAACAAGATAAAAAACTGACGAATAGCGAGCTGTGTATTCTGTTAAATATTTATTCAATGCGTTATCTTCAACATAAATATTATAATTATCTGTTTTATAATCCGTTGAGATTTTCAATGCTACCACCCCTAAACAATTTATAATTAAAAAAAGCTGAGCAATAGACTCAGCTGTTTATTTTAGTACACCCAGTTTGAATTATTTGAATCGTATTCAACAAGCTCTGATTCATCAAAGAATAATCCGATTTCGCGTTCTGCACTTTCTGGTGAATCTGAACCGTGAATAATATTCTTTGCGACTGACATACCGAAGTCACCGCGAATTGTTCCTGGATCAGCTTCACTTGGGTTCGTCGCACCAACAACTGTACGTGCAACTTTAATTGCGTTCTCACCTTCTAATACCATTGCAAAAACTGGACCAGAAGTAATGAAATCAACAAGTTCCCCGAAGAATGGTCTTTCGCTGTGCTCACCGTAATGTGTTTTTGCAAGGTCTTCAGATACAACCATTAACTTTGCACCAACAATTTTAAATCCTTTGTTTTCTAATCGAGATACAATTGTACCGATTAAATTTCTTTGAACACCATCAGGCTTAATCATTAAAAAAGTCTTTTCCATTTTCCAAACTCCCTTTTTATATGTTGCTATTATCAGTTTACCATGATTATTTTATATTATGAAATACGTTTTTGTAACTTTTCAGCAAATTCGATGAGATAGTGCTTAATTTCATCATCAATACTTTCAATTGCCACAATTGCATCATTGATATGTTGATTGCTGACACTTAATGCCTCATCGATCACATCTGAATCAAGTACCGCATTAATTATATCGTCTACTTGAATCAATTGCTTAGAATATCGATGCAGTTGTTCATGAAATGATGGATCTTTATCTCTCAACAATATGACTGGTAAAGTATAGTGACCATTTTTCAGGTCAGAAAATTTAGGCTTACCGATTTCTGATTCTAAGCCGATAAAATCCAAACAATCGTCAATAATTTGAAAACTCATACCGATATGATATGCATATCGCATTAACTTTTCTTTTAGTTCATGCTGCAAATGACTTGCGATTGCACCGAGAGCAACACTTGTTTCTATAAGCAGTGCTGTTTTTCGATATGTTTTTTCAAAATATTCTTCTTTTGTTATATCTGCTTTAAACTGTTGTTCGAACTGATTGAGTTCACCTTCAACAATCGTTTGAATCGCTTGTGCGTATACACGGTGCAATTCCATGTTGTTGACTTCACTGGAAAGTTTTAAAGCGATAGATAATAAATAATTACCAGTTAAAATCGCTTGGTTGTATCCTTCTGAATAATAGACGGTTATGTGACCACGTCTTACATCACTGTCATCGATAATATCATCATGAACCAATGTGGCCATGTGTATTAATTCTAAGCTTGCAGCAATTTTTAAAATATCTTGCGTGTATTTTTTATCGCCAAGTTTACCTACGAGTAATGTAAAGGTTGGTCTAATTTTTTTCCCACCATATAGGAACAGCTCATAGCTTTTCTTTTTTATTAAGACTTTGTCAGGTGATATTTCAGATTCTATTATTGATTGAACCGCTTTAAAATCATCAGACAAAAATGCATTTAAGCTCATTGTCCCAATTCCTTTTCTAGTGGTTTAGTTGCAATGTGTGTTGCTGCAGTCCCGAGTGTATGACTTAAGCACTTTACGAATGTGAATCCTGTTTGTTCAATCATTCTTGACAATTTTTCTTTTGATGGGAAATTACGCGTGGACTCATATAACCACTTGTATTCTTCTTCTTTGCCAACGAGAAGTCCACCGAGTTTAGGCATGATATTACCAAAGTAAAAATTAAATCCTAATCTGATAAAGTTATTTTTCGGTTGTGACGTTTCAAGAATGACTAGTGTACCTCCCGGTTTAAGCACGCGATACATTTCCCGTAAACCAAGCGCGTAATCCGGAAGATTTCTTAATCCGAAACCAATGGTTACAAAATCGAAGGATGCATCTGGAAAATCAAGATTCATTGCATCACCCTGCATTAAAGAAATATTCTTAAGGTGAGCTGTTCTGTGTTTAGCCACCTCTAACATATTCTCACTAAAATCGACACCAACAACTTCAACCTTGTCATTTTCTTCTGCCATTTGAATCGACCAATCACCCGTTCCACAACAAAGGTCTAAGATGATATCTTCATTCTTCAGATGCATGTGCTTCATTGTTTTGTTGCGCCATAATTTATGTTGATTCAGACTGATCACATTGTTTAATTTGTCATAGTCTGCTGAAATTGAATTAAAAAGGTTTTGTATCTTGTTTTCTTGTGACACTTACATCACTTCCTTTAATCGTAAAGTCATCATGTCCTGCATCAATTGTTGTACGTGGCGCTCTGTCGCACGCTTAACATCTTTAGATAAAAAGAAATGTTCAACTAAGTAATGTAATGGTGCATATAAAAGTGCATCCAATTGACTCTTTTCTATATTACAATTCTCTGATAGATATCGTGATTTCTTATTATGTATTTGTTTAGAAATTTCCATCATATCATTTAGAACAGTTAATTGATTATCTTCGATGACTAACTTGTAAAACTCTGCAAGCAAGTAATCACCGACGAGCACATGCTGTTCACGATCTGATTCTTTCGGCTTAACATCTAAATGCAATAATGCCCAATTAAATAACACTACAGCATCTACTGTTTTACGATACTTATCGGTCATCCGAGAATGTTCGATTGTTGATAATATATCAGCGTTAAAAGGCATTAAATATTCAGAGTTATGTTTAAGTGCTGTCTTTACTTTATGTTCTAAAAAGCTCATGGACAATCCACCTATATAAATTAATAGACCTAACACAAGGTTAGGCCTAGTTGATTAATTATTTTACTGCATCTTTAAGTGCTTTACCTGCTTTGAATGCAGGAACTTTAGAAGCAGCGATTTCAATTTCCTCACCTGATTGTGGATTACGTCCTTTTCTTGCTGAACGCTCACGTACTTCAAAGTTACCGAAACCGATAAGTTGAACCTTATCACCAGTTTTTAAAGCGTCTTGAATCGATTCAAATACTGCATCTACAGATGCACCTGCATCTTTTTTAGTTAAACCAGTTTTTTCACTTACTGCATTGATTAAATCTGTTTTATTCAATGAACACACCTCCTTAAGTGCAACAATGATAGAATCATCATTATGATATGACTTTAACACAATGAAAACGGCACTGCAATCAGTTTTTAATGAATTTTGTGTAATTTCTATCGGTTTTTATGTTGGTTTGTCATAAAAATTGGTTCGTTATTTTCATCAACTGTAATTTCTGGTGAAAAGACAGGGACTATCGGTGTAAATTCGTATAAAATCTCACGTACATCATCACCGGTTTCAAATGTTAATTCCTGATCATTTATAATATGTCCGATATCTGATCGATAATCGATCACCCATTGTTGTCCGCCTGAATAGTAGACGTTTAACAAATTATCACTATAAGGGCTTCTCACCGTTGGATTCTCATCTAACGCATAATACTCTAAATCTAAGGCATACACATTCGGCCCAATCTGTTCACCGAGTTCAACATGCGGCCCCATACCTTGTATTCGCAGTTGTAAACTGCGCAGCGCCTCAAACAACTCTAAATCTGCAAGTTTAACTTGAGGGTCTTCTTCCGCATCAATGATTACATACTGATACGTGCCACCAGCTTCAAATGAATTTGCAGGACGATCAGATATATAATTCGGGACCAAGCGCTCAAATTCAATCTGATATTTCATGTATTCATCGGGATCTTCGATTGTTTTTATGGGCAATAAACCTTCTGTGTTTTCTTGATATTGTTCAATTGCCTGCTGGACTTGATTAATCTGAGTCTCATCCGGTGGCGTGTTTGCTTGACGTTCTGACTCAGGATATAGACACCCGCTTAAAAACATTACGAACATTAAAGCGATTAAGATATACCATCTAGGCATGGGAACTACCACCAATAACAGGAATCATCAGTAAGAATGCAATGATCAACAATATCCATGCGACAATCGACATGATAATCGATATCACTCTATTTTTAATTACAAAACGTGCAACATATATAAGAACTGCTGCGACTGTCATCGCACCTAACGAATAAAAAGAAATCCACATTAAATCTAATCTTGCTATATCAAACATATTAATTTACCTTTCAACTTGTTCATTTAATATTTCTCTTAACTCTTCTGTCTCGCCTGTTTTATCTCTCATCATTAACTTAGTAAATGCTTCTTCCTGTGAAATACCATGGAACAAATAATGATATAAGACATTCGTAATCGGCATTTCTACATTATATTTTTGAGATAAAGCATATGCGGCTTTTGTCGTATTTACGCCTTCAACAACCATTCCCATCTCAGCTTGTGCTTCTTCTAACGACATGCCACTTGAGAGCATAATACCACAGCGATAATTTCTGGAATGCATACTCGTTGCTGTAACGATTAAATCCCCGATTCCAGTTAAACCTAAAAATGTAAGCGGATCTGCACCTATTTTTGTACCGAGTCTTGTGATTTCTTGAAGACCACGTGTAATTGTAGCGGCTTTCGTGTTATCACCAAATCCAAGTCCGTGAAGCAGTCCGATTGACAAGGCGATAATATTTTTAAGTGCCCCACCGATTTCTACGCCAATGATATCATCACTCGTGTAGACTCTAAAATACCGATTCATGAACACATCTTGTATTTTACGTAAATCTGTCGGATACTTTGATGCGAGTACAACGGTTGATGGTTGACGAAGCGCTACTTCCTCTGCGTGTGAAGGACCAGATAATACTGATAAAGAATCAATATATGCTGCATCGATTTCTTCTACAATAACGTCCGACACAAACATATTTGTATTAAGTTCTAGACCTTTCGCAATATGAACGAGGATTAACTTTTTTTTGTGTGTTTGATTTAGACGGTTTATCTCACGACAAACAGGACGCATTGCATTAACTGGTACCGCTAAAACGATTAATTCAGCATGAACTAATGCATCCTCTAAAGATGTTGTTGCTCTAATATTAGAAGGTAAGACCACTTCTTTTAAATATTGTGAATTCGTGTGTTCATTGTTGATCTCATCTACGACTTCTTGATTTCGTCCATACATCAGCGTGTCATTATTATTATCATCAATAACAACAGATAGACTTGTTCCGAAACTTCCAGTACCGATTATTGAGACTTTCACTGAGCGACCTCCTAATTTCTTTTTCTACCCATTATATGGATAGGTGTACCTGTAAAATCAAAAGCGCGTCTAAACTGGTTTTCAATATAGCGCTTATAACTAAAGTGTAGCAATTCTGTATCATTTACAAACAATACAAACGTCGGTGGTGCAACACTGACTTGTGTACCGTAGAATATATTTAATCTCCGGCCTTTATCAGTTGGTGTTGGATTCATGCTTACACTATCCACGATAACTTCGTTTAATGTGCTTGAAGGTATGCGTTTTTTATGCGACTCATCCACTTGACGAATGAGTGGAAATACCGTGTTCAAACGAGATTTTGTCTTTGCTGATACGAACGTAATTGGCGCATAATCCAAAAATTGAAATGCATTGCGAATTTCATCTTCAAATTTCTTCATCGTTTTGTCGTCTTTTTCTACAGCATCCCATTTATTAACAACGATGACGATTGCTCTACCTTCTTCATGTGCAAGACCTGCGACACGTTTATCTTGTTCAATAATACCACGTTCACCATCTAGGATGACAAGTACCACATCAGAGCGTTCAATGGCACGTCGTGCTCTTAAAATAGAATATTTCTCAGTTGCTTCGTAAATCTTTCCTCGTTTACGCATACCCGCTGTGTCAATCAGCGTGTATTCTTCACCATCTACAGTGTATTTTGTATCAATTGCATCACGTGTTGTACCTTCAATATCCGATACAATAACACGTTCTTCACCTAATATAGCATTGATTAGGCTAGATTTTCCGACATTTGGTCGTCCAATTAATGACACTTTTACTGAATCATCAACTGCCTCACCTAAATCTAACATTTTAACGTGATCTATTGCGACATCCAGCACATCACCTAAGCCGAGACCGTGTGATCCTGAAACTGGGTAAGGGTCACCTAATCCGAGTTCATAAAAGTCATAGATATCATTACGCATTTCAAAATTATCAATCTTATTCACGACAAGAATGACGGGTTTACCTGACTTTTGTAGTAGTCGTGCGACAAATCGATCGTCGTCTGTCACACCTTCTCTACCGTTACAAATCATGAGTATGACGTCTGATTCTAATATTGCGATTTCAGCTTGCATTTTAATTTGTACTTGGAATGGCGCATCTTCGATTTCTATACCACCTGTATCAATGACATTGAATTCATAATTTAACCATTCACCACTGCCATAGAGTCTGTCACGTGTGACTCCAGGTGTATCTTCTACAATCGCTTTTCTTTCTCCGATAATACGGTTGAACAGTGTAGACTTCCCTACATTGGGACGTCCGACCACTGCAATCGATGGTCTATGCATTGGCATAACCCTCCTTTTTCACAAAATAAAAGAGCGATTTATATCGCTCTTAATATTATCATATATTGATTTTTCTATCATGAGACAATGTATCGATTAACCTTTGAAGTCCTTAAACTTATCTCCGAACAAATCACCTAGTGTTGGTTCATCCGAATTTGAATCATCTGAGTACACTTTAGGTGTTGATTCTTTTTTCGGTCTAGCCTGTTGCTTTGGACGATCAGCTTGTTCCTGAGTCGCTTTGATTGATAAAGAAATCTTTTCTTCTTCTTCATTAATCGATAAAATTTTGACTTGAATTTCTTGATTCACTTCAAGCACATCACTTGGTACATTGACGTGATCATAGCTAATTTCAGAAACGTGAACTAATCCTTCAACACCCGGTGCAACTTCAACAAAGGCACCAAAGTCAACTAAACGTTTAACGACACCGTCTAACACATCATCTTGAGCATGTTGCTCAACAAACGATGTAAATGGGCTTTGACCCGCTTGTTTAATCGACAAGCTAACGCGTTCTTCTTCAGGTTTAATATCTAAGATTTTCACTTCAACTTTTTGTCCGATTTCAACAGCATCTTCAACTTTTTCAACACGTGAATAGCTCAGCTGAGAAATATGCACAAGACCATCAATGTTACCTAAATCAACAAATGCACCGAAGTTTGTCGTACGTACAACTGTACCTTCAACAATATCTCCAACATTTAATGATTCAAGTTGTGCTTTTTTATTCTCATTCTTTTCGCTTTCAACGATGCGTTTTCTGTTTAGGATGACGCGGTTTTTATCGAATTCAATTTCTTCAATTTTTACTTCTAACTCTTGATCCGCAAATTGTTCCAAATCTTCAACAAATGAGTCTGAAATGAGTGATGCAGGAATGAAACCACGCACACCAACATCAAGTACTAAACCAGCTTTAACGACTTCAGTTACTTTACCAGTAATAGTTTCATCGTTATTTTTCTTTTCTTCAAGTGATTCATAAACCTTTGTTTCTTCTAATTTTCTAATTGAAAGAATCACGTTTTGACGATTTTCCTCATTTTCAACCTTAATAACAACGCCTGAAATCTGATCATCGATGTTTACAACTTCTTCTGGTTTTTCAATGCGTTGATTTGTAAGCTGACTAATCGGAACGATACCTTCAAAATCAGTACCATCGATGTGAGCTTTTATAAATTTATCTTCAATTTTATATACAGTTCCTGTGACAACGTCATCGATGTTAAATGGAAGTGCTTCTGTTGCTTCAGCACTTTCAGCTGATTCAGTGTTTTCTGCTGATTCAGTGTTTTCTGCTGATTCAGTGTTTTCTACTGATTCAGTGTTTTCTGCTGATTCAGTGTTTTCAACAGTGTTTTCAACAGTGTCTTCAGCACCTTCACTTTCGTCATTCTTTTTTTCTTCTTCTTTCTCGTTGCCCTCAAGCGCTTCGTTTTCTACCGTGTTCTCTTCGTTAAAGTTCTCTATCGTCATGTCGGCTCCTCCAATGGCTATCTATAAATAGAATTATATATATATAAACTTCTTATAAATATGAAGTTTTGTCAAGTAAATTCAGCTAATTAACGAATAATTTATGATTTCTTAATCATTTGATTACATTCATCAAAGTGTGAATCAAATCACTTCTCAATTAACTTTAAAATTTCTTTCCGTAGCAGTTGCGTTAATTCTTTACGTTTAACACCAGATTCAATGACCGATGTCACATCGATTGGTTTTCCGTAAGTGATTGTAACACCTTCCTTACGGTTGTACTTTCCTGTAATAGCTGTCGGGACAATTTGTGCTTTTGATTTCATTGCAATAAAGCTCGCACCTTCTTGAAAGTCACCGAGTTCATCTGTTTTACTGCGCGTACCTTCTGGGAAGATCAGCAACATGTTCCCTTCTTCAAGTACTTCGACAGACTTTTTCAGTGCCGCACGGTCTGATTTCCCTCGAGATACTGGAAATGCATTCAATTTAGAAATTACAAAGCCAAGTATAGGAATTTTAAATAACTCCTCTTTTGCGAAAAAGGCAAGTTCTCTTCTTATTGTCACCGCGACGAGCGGCGGATCAAGTTCAGACTTGTGCATCGATGCGATGATAACTGGGCCTTCCTTGGGAATGTTATCTTCACTGACAACATTAATCTTGTAGCGTATTTTCATATATAATTTAACAACATTTTTTACGAATGTATAAAACATTACTGGTCACCTCTCACGATTTCTTCTGCTAGTTCTATTATTTTTTGTGTTACTTCTTCTATCGTCATGTATGAAGTATCTAAAAACAATGCATCTTCAGCTTTTCTGAGCGGAGATAATGCTCGGCTTTTATCTTGTTCATCACGCTTTCTAATCTGCTCAGTGAGCGTACGCATGTCGATTTCAATTCCTTTTTTCTGTTCTTCGATAAATCGACGTTCTGCTCGCACTTCTGGTGATGCATTC
Organism: Aliicoccus persicus; assembly: GCA_020741755.1. Taxonomy (GTDB): domain Bacteria; phylum Bacillota; class Bacilli; order Staphylococcales; family Salinicoccaceae; genus Aliicoccus; species Aliicoccus persicus_A. Next base: position 28,504 of record DYYI01000045.1, read on the forward strand.
ATATAAATTTTTAACTCAGAATCTGGTAATACTGTGGTGCCAATATCACGTCCGTCCATCACGACACCTTTATCTTTAGCGATTTCTCGTTGCATGTCCACTAAAAATTCTCTGACGATTTTCAAGCTCGATACGCGACTGACATTTTGATTGACTTCCATGCT
>DYYI01000046.1:0-4847 GCA_020741755.1 Aliicoccus persicus
CACACAGACATTTAGTTACACCACCAGAACTACCGAAAATCAGACAACTAGAACTTACCACAGAGTAGTATTTTAGGATTAAGAGTGTCAAGGGGGTACTCTGCGTGTCCTTGACAAGGGGTCCACTTTAATTCGCATTGCCAATTCGCCCCAGTTTTCAGAGATGAATTGGCAGTCCGTGCTTACTCAACCAACTTTTCACTCCCGAGTTAGCACGAAATCAAAAACCGTGCTTACTCACGGCATTTTTTCAGCCTGAGTAAGCACGGCAACAAACATTTTAGAAAATATTAATCTTATTTATGTCTCATATGCGGGAACAACAATACATCTCGAATCGAAGCTGAATCTGTTAAAAGCATGACTAATCGGTCGATTCCGATTCCGAGTCCGCCTGTTGGTGGCATACCGTACTCTAACGATTCCACGAAGTCTTCATCCATTTCGTGTGCTTCGTCGTTCCCTTGTTCTTTTTCTAACAACTGAGCTTCGAAGCGTGCGCGTTGGTCGATTGGATCGTTCAACTCTGTGAATGCATTTCCTAACTCGCGGCCGACAATAAATACTTCAAAGCGATCTGTGAATCGCTCGTCGTCCTTGTTTTTCTTAGCGAGTGGTGAAATTTCTATTGGGTGTCCATATATAAATGTCGGTTGGATCAAATCTTCTTCACATTTCTGTTCGAAGAATTCATTTAAAATATGTCCGAATGTCATGTGTTTATCGATTTTAATCCCGTTTTCTTCCGCAACTCTCTTCGCTTCTTCGTCTGAAGAAATATTAAAGAAGTCCACGCCTGTTTTTTCTTTAACCAAGTCTGCCATATGCACACGGCGCCATTTTGGTGTCAGATCAATTTCTGTCCCTTGGTAGGTAATCTTCATCGTACCATTTACTGCTTGTGCAATATGTGCAACCATCTCTTCTGTTAGATCCATAATGTCATTGAAATCTGCATATGCTTCATAAGATTCTAACATCGTAAACTCTGGGTTATGTCGCGTTGACACACCTTCGTTACGGAATACGCGTCCGATTTCATATACTTTCTCGAGTCCACCGACAATCAGTCGTTTTAAATGTAACTCTAAAGCAATTCTCAACGTCAAATCCATATCCAGTGCATTGTGATGTGTATTGAATGGACGTGCTGCTGCACCACCTGAAATTGCATGCAATATTGGTGTCTCTACTTCTAAATAGCCTTTTGAATTTAAGAAGTTACGCATTTCTTGAATGATGCGACTGCGCTTAATGAATGTCTGCTTAGATTCTTCTGATGTGATTAAATCTACATAACGACGGCGGTAGCGCTCTTCAATATCTTTTAAGCCATGGTGTTTATCTGGTAATGGACGCAACGTCTTCGTCAAAATTGTAAATGTATGAGCTTTAACAGAAAGCTCTCCTGTATTTGTTTTGAACATTACGCCTTCAACACCAACGATGTCGCCTAAGTCTGCTTTGTTCCAAAGGTTATCAAACGCTTCATCACCGATCGCATCTTTACGGACGTAAATTTGAATCTGTCCGTCCAAGTCTTGAATGTGTGCAAAACCTGCTTTACCCTTACCACGTTTCGTCATCAAACGACCAGCAATCACCGTTTTTGACTCATCTTCTTTTTCTGCAAGCTCTTCTTTTGAATACTGATCCCATTCTTCTTGTAATGTTTTAGATGTTCCACTACGCTCAAAACGACCGCCAAATGGGTCGATGCCAAGATCAATAAGTTGTTGCAATTTTTCACGTCGTACAATCAACTGATCGTTTAATTCTTCTGACACAATATCTCTCCTATCTCGTTGTTTATCCTATTCAGATTGTTCTAGTTTTTGCTTTAATGTTTTAATACTTTCTTTAAACACTGGGTGCATCACGTTCGGTGCAATTTCTGCAAGTGGCTCGAGCACAAACATTCTCTTCTGGAGCTCACCATGAGGAATTTGTAAGTCTGGCAAATCGATTTCTAGGTCTTCGTAGAGTAAGATATCGATGTCGATATTGCGTGGTCCCCACGTCTCTATACGCACACGTCCCATCTGTTGTTCGATATCAAGCACTGTATCGAGCAAGCTGACTGGGCTTAAATTTGTATTGATTTCAATACACATATTCATAAATTTATCTTGCTCTACATGACCATATGGTTCTGTCTCGATGATGCTAGACTGCTTAACTACTGAGATTTTCTCATGTGCATCTAGCTTTTCAATCGCTTCGTCTAAATTGCCTACACGGTTGCCGATGTTACTTCCGAGTCCTAAGAAGACTTGTGCCATCAACTCACTCGCTTTCTATTTAATGTGACACTCACATTGTCGTAATGCCCATCGATTGGCGGACTTGGCTTTGTCACTGTGAGTTTAATCTCGTTTATTTTATCATATGTGGCAAACAGCTGTTCAATAATGCGTCCACCCAAATGTTCGATTAGATTGACCGGATTATTTTTTACATCTGTTTCAATCAACTGATAAACTTCCGCATAATTAATCGTCTCATCCAAAGCGTCTGTTTTGCTCGCAGACATCAAGTCTAAGTAAAGCGATACATCGATGATAAAGTACTGACCGATTTCACGTTCTGCGTTTAGTGCGCCATGGTAACCATAAACTTTTATACCATTCACATTGATGATATCCATTACATCTGTCCCCTCAACTTCATGTATGAATCCGCGACGATACGATTCATTTTAACATTATGTACACGCACTGCTTTTACACCGCAGTTGATGCCGTGTATCGAAGTCACAGCCGTTGCAGCATCACGCTCTGTCGGCGCTGCATCTTCACCCATTAAGTCTTTAATAAATCGCTTGCGTGATGTGCCAAGTAATACTGGGTATCCCATTTCGACAACTTCATCAAGACGTTTCATTAGATCCAGTTCTTCTTCACGTGATTTCACGAAACCGATACCTGGATCAATCCAAATTTTATTCTTCTTAATCCCATGCTTAAGTGCGAGATCAATCACATGCTGAAGCTCTTTTAACACGGTGCTGACAACATCTTTGTATGTTCCATGTTCGTTATTATGCATTAAAATAATCTCTGCATCATGCTTTGCAACAACATCGAGCATTAAATTATCATACTGGCCAGCCCATTGATCATTGATGATATGCGCCCCTGCACTCAGTGCTGCATCTGCAACTTCCCCACGGAACGTATCGACTGAAATTTTCACACCTAGATCTCGAATTGCTTCAATGACAGGAACGACACGTTGCAATTCTTCTTCAACAGTAATTGTCGTGTGACCCCCCGGACGCGTCGAATATCCGCCAACATCAATAATATCTACACCATCTTCAATCATCTGCTTCGCGTGGCTAACTGCTTTCTCAACGCTATTATGTGCACCACCATCACTAAATGAATCGGGTGTTACATTCAAAATACCCATAATTCTCAAAAACGGCATTGTTTATCACCTTTTAAATAATATATTGTTTTAGAATGCATTCATTATAACATGTTTCACCATGTTTCTAATTCATGTTTTAAACGTTACTTTCAACTTAAAACAGAAAGAACCGAACATTTGATGTCATCTCAATGACTCAATCGCCCGGTTCATTATTTAACGCATTGTACTTATCTTTGGATTAACTGACCAAGCTCTGTCTTATCGATCCAAATCTTGTTACGACAGAAATGACAATCGACCTCTGCACCACCATCTTCTTGAATCATTTTCATAATTTCAGTTGGATCAAGTGATGAAATCGCATCTAAGAAGCGCTCCTTGCTACAGTTACACTGGAATGACACTGGTATTTCACTGAGTTTTCTCCATGCATCTTCACCGATTAACGTATTGATAATCGCTTCCGGCTTCAACCCTTCATCAATCAGCTGAGACACTGGACGGAATGTTTTCGACATCTCTTGAAGTTCATTGATGCGCTCTTCTGTTGCATCCGGCATCACTTGGATGATGTATCCACCAGCTGCCTTGATTGTATTATCAGGATTAACCAGTACGCCGAGCGCCACAATTGAAGGCACCTGTTCACTTGAATAGAAATAGAAACTAAAATCTTCAGCAAGTTCTCCAGAAATAATTTCTGTCGAGCCGATAAAGTTCTCTTTTAATCCGATATCTTTCGTTACGTTGATGTGCCCTTCTGTACCAACAGCACGTGCCACATCAAGTTTTCCATGGTCATTTAATTCAAAATGAACATGCGGATTGCCGATGTAACCACGCACATGTCCCTTTGCATTACTGTCTATAACGATGGCACCGATCGGTCCGCCACCTTGAATCGTCACCGTTACTTTTTCTTCATTTTTTAACATTGAACCCATGATAACGCCCATTGTCAACGCACGACCAAAAGCTGCAGATGCTGTCGGTAATGTGCCATGACGTCTGACTGCTTCGTTTACGATTTCTGTTGAATCAACAGCGAGTACTCGGAAACCTTCTCCGATACCTCTAATTAAATAGTCACTCATTTTTAGTCTCCTTCCAAAATTAAAGCTGTCTCATACGAGACAGCTTTGTTGTGGTTACACTATAGACTAGTCTTTTCTATTCGACTCATCTTGTTCATTTTCTTCACCTGGCGCATCGACTTCATTCGGTTCATGTGTAGCATCTTCAGGTAAATTTGTCGTTTCAGTTTCAACTTCTGTTTCCTCCGACATTTCATCATCCTCATCTGGATCTGCTTCATCTTCATGAAGGTCTTTTTTCACGTCTTCATAGCTCTTACCGATTTCTTCTTCCTTGTCTGCATCAGATTCGTAAACACGTTCTGGTAATACACCATCGTTAAATAGTGACTCGATTTGTTCACGATCTAATGTTTCAACTTCAAGTAAAGTTTC
>DYYI01000047.1:0-27521 GCA_020741755.1 Aliicoccus persicus
AAAGTTTTATTGTTGGTCTGTTTGCTATTTTTGCTATTAGTTTATTCAAGAATAATCCAACAAAAATTTGGCAAATCATCGTCATTGGAATATTTACTGGTATCGGTAAAATCATCATGACGCAAGTGAAAAATACTATAGTTTTGCTTATTGCCGGTAGTAATTTGAGTAATGCTTTTATTGCTGCGAGCATTAAATTACCAGCTACACTGATTAATGTTGTTTCAACTATCATCATTGTCAGCATTCTCTATTTTCCATTAAAGAAACTAAATCAACGCTTAAATGGTTAAACACACAAAACCAGAGAATAACGCGAAATAAAGTCATTCCCTGGTTGTTTTTTACGCAAAAAAAGACGATGAGCAAAAACTCATCGTCTTTATTTATCTACTAGTTTTAAAAGCTTAAAATTAAGCTAAGATACCAGTAACAACGCCTGAACCAACAGTACGTCCGCCTTCACGAATTGAGAAACGAGTTCCGTCTTCGATAGCGATTGGGTGGATTAATTCAACTTCCATAGTTACGTTATCACCAGGCATAACCATTTCAGTACCTTCTGGTAAGTTAACTACACCTGTAACGTCAGTTGTACGGAAGTAGAATTGTGGACGGTAGTTAGTGAAGAATGGAGTATGACGTCCACCTTCTTCTTTAGTTAAAACGTACACTTCAGCAGTGAATTTTGTATGTGGAGTGATTGAACCTGGTTTAGCTAATACTTGACCACGTTGGATATCTTCACGAGCCACACCACGTAATAATGCACCGATGTTGTCTCCAGCTTCAGCGTAATCTAATAATTTACGGAACATTTCAACACCAGTAACTGTTGTTTTAGAAATTTCATCATGGATACCAACTATTTCAACTTCGTCACCAACACGTACTTGTCCACGTTCAACACGACCTGTAGCAACAGTACCACGACCAGTGATTGAGAATACGTCTTCGACTGGCATCATGAATGGTTTATCGTTGTCACGTTCTGGAGTTGGGATGTATTCATCAACTGCAGCCATTAATTCTAAGATTTTTTCTTCGTAAGATGGGTCGCCTTCTAAAGCTTTTAATGCAGAACCAGCGATTACAGGAACATCGTCTCCTGGGAAGTCGTATTCAGTTAATAAGTCACGTACTTCCATTTCAACTAATTCTAATAATTCTTCGTCGTCAACCATATCAACTTTGTTTAAGAAAACAACGATGTATGGAACACCAACGTTACGTGATAAAAGAATGTGTTCACGAGTTTGTGGCATAGGACCATCTGCAGCAGATACTACTAAGATAGCTCCGTCCATTTGTGCAGCACCAGTGATCATGTTTTTAACATAGTCAGCGTGACCTGGGCAGTCAACGTGTGCATAGTGACGTGTTTCAGTTTCGTACTCGATGTGAGACGTGTTGATTGTAATTCCACGCTCTTTTTCTTCTGGAGCGTTGTCGATCATGTCGTAAGACTGAGCCGAACCGCCTCCGTGCTTAGATAATACAGTTGCGATTGCAGCTGTTAAAGTAGTTTTACCGTGGTCAACGTGTCCGATTGTACCGATATTCGCATGCGTTTTCGAACGGTCAAATTTTTCTTTTGCCATTTTCAAATACTCTCCCTTAAGATAAGTTTATTATTATTTTAAATTAGGCAGAAGCTAGGCCCCACCTAAGTTGAAACTATAAATCATTTATAAATCATTTGTTGATAAAAATCAAGATTCTGGATTACTCACCTTTGTTCTTCTTGATGATTTCTTCAGAAATTGACTTAGGTACTTCTTCGTAGTGATCAAATACCATCGTGTACGTTCCACGACCTTGTGTGTTTGAACGTAATGACGTTGCATATCCAAACATTTCAGAAAGTGGTACGAACGCGTTAACTACTTGAGCATTACCACGCGCACCCATTCCGTCTACACGGCCACGGCGACTTGTAACGTCACCCATGATGTCTCCCATGTATTCTTCTGGCATAACGATTTCAACTTTCATCATTGGCTCTAAAATAACTGGTTCACAAACTTTTGCTGCTTCTCTTAATGCAAGTGATGCAGCGATCTTGAACGCCATTTCAGATGAGTCAACGTCGTGGTATGAACCGTCAAATAATTTCGCTTTAATGTCTACCATTGGGTATCCAGCAAGAACACCTTTCTCCATTGAATCGATTAAACCAGCTTCAACTGAAGGAATGTATTCACGTGGAACAACACCACCGACGATTGCATTTTCGAACTCGAAACCAGCACCTTGTTTGTTCGGTGTGAATTCGATATGAACATCACCGTACTGACCTTTACCACCAGACTGACGAGAGAATTTACCTTGTACTGATGCAGACTGTTTGAACGTTTCACGGTAAGATACCATTGGCGCACCAACGTTACATTCTACCTTGAATTCACGCTTCATACGGTCAACAAGTACATCTAGGTGTAATTCACCCATACCACCGATGATAACTTGTCCAGTTTCTTTATCTGTGCGTGCAGTGAAAGTCGGGTCTTCTTCTTGTAATTTAACAAGTGCGTTTGTCATCTTATCTTGGTCACCTTTTGATTTCGGTTCTACTGATAAGTGAATAACTGGTTCAGGGAATTCCATAGATTCTAAGATAACTTTGTTCTTTTCATCTGTTAATGTGTCACCTGTACCTGTGTCTTTAAGACCGACTGCAGCAGCAATATCTCCTGCGTACACTGTAGAAATTTCTTCACGACTGTTGGCATGCATCTGTAAGATACGTCCAACACGCTCACGCTTATCTTTTGTTGTGTTCTGTACATATGAACCTGATTCAAGATGACCAGAGTACACACGGAAGAAAGTCAATTTCCCAACGAATGGATCTGTCATAACTTTGAATGCTAATGCCGCGAATGGTTCTGAATCGTCTGGTTTAGCAATGATCTCTTCATCAGGATTATCTGCTTTGTGACCGACGATTGGCTTAACATCTAATGGAGATGGTAAGTAGTCAATGACTGCATTTAATAATAACTGAACACCTTTGTTCTTAAATGCTGTACCACACATTACCGGATAAAATTCAACATCAACAGTTGCTTGACGGATTGCCGCTTTCAACTCATCGATTGAAATTTCTTCTCCACCAAGGTATTTGTCCATTAATTCTTCGTTAACATCTGCAACACCTTCAATTAAGCCTTCACGCATTTCTTCAGCTTTTTCACGGTAATCTTCTGGAATTTCAATCTCTTCGATTTCTGTTCCTAAGTCATTTCCGTAGCTGTATGCCTTCATTTCGACTAAATCGATGATACCGTTGAACTGATCTTCAGCTCCGATTGGTAATTGAATCGGGTGAGCATTTGCCATAAGTCTTTCGCGAAGTGTGCCTAGAGAATATTCGAAATCAGCACCAGTCTTATCCATTTTGTTGATGAATACAATACGTGGAACACCATATGTTGTCGCCTGTCTCCAAACTGTTTCAGTTTGAGGTTCAACACCTGATTGAGCATCAAGTACTGTTACTGCACCATCAAGTACACGTAATGAACGTTCAACTTCAACTGTGAAGTCTACGTGACCCGGTGTATCGATAATGTTAACTCTGTGCTCTAACCATTGTGCAGTTGTTGCAGCTGATGTGATTGTAATACCACGCTCTTGCTCTTGCTCCATCCAGTCCATCTGAGATGCACCTTCGTGAGTTTCTCCAAGTTTGTGAATACGACCTGTGTAATAAAGAATACGTTCTGTCGTTGTCGTTTTACCAGCATCAATGTGAGCCATGATACCAATATTACGCGTTTTTTCTAACGAGAATTCTCTTGCCATTGGGATTGTTTCTCCTTCCAAGGAATAGGTTAAAATTCAATTGCTAAATACAGATTACTATTACCAACGGTAATGTGCAAACGCTCTGTTAGCTTCAGCCATTTTGTGTACATCTTCACGTCTTTTAACAGCACCACCAGTGTTGTTAGCAGCGTCAAGAATTTCGTTTGCTAAACGTTCTACCATTGTCTTTTCCCCACGCAGACGTGCGTAGTTAACAAGCCAACGAAGTCCTAAAGTTGTACGACGTTCTGGACGAACTTCAACTGGTACTTGATAGTTAGAACCACCGACACGGCGTGCTTTAACTTCAAGTACTGGCATGATGTTATTGATTGCTTCTTCAAAAACTTCCATTGAATTTCTTCCTGAACGCTCTTCTACTAAATCAAATGCAGAATATAAAATCTTTTGTGATGTACCACGCTTACCATCAACCATCATTTTGTTGATTAATTTAGTGATCAATTTTGAATTGTGAATCGGATCTGGTAATACATCTCTTTTAGCTACTGGACCTTTACGAGGCATACAAGTTCCTCCTTCCTCATGATTATCTTTTTAAATACGATTAGTTTTTAGGTTTTTTAGTTCCGTATAATGAACGACCTTGACGACGTGTTTCAACACCTGAAGTATCTAGCGCACCACGTACAACATGGTAACGTACCCCAGCTAAGTCTTTTGCACGTCCACCACGAATAAGTACAACCGAGTGTTCTTGTAAGTTGTGACCAATTCCTGGGATATATGCGTTCACTTCAACGTTATTAGAAAGTCTCACACGCGCATATTTACGTAAAGCTGAGTTCGGCTTTCTCGGTGTCATTGTACCAACACGTGTACAAACACCACGTTTTTGAGGCGCATTTTCGTGAGTTACTTGTTTCTTTAAAGAGTTAAATCCTCTGTTTAATGCAGGTGATTTAGATTTCGTATCTTTAGTTCCACGAGGTTTTCTGATTAATTGGTTAATAGTAGGCATTATGGTCCTCCTCCCTTTTCTTAATACCACACTTCCGGGTGGTTCATTTTTAAACAATAAAAAATGTGTAAGAATAATTCTTACAAGTAAACTGTACTTTAAATGATATTTTGCTCATTTTAAAGTAACCTTAGTAATAATATCATCACACACCACTGATGTCAACAAATCGTCGCGAATTAATTGAGAAAAAATTCCAAGCATAATGCTTGGAATTTTTCTGTTGTATTAGTTTTCGTTAAACAACGGTGCTTCTTCTAATGTTTCTTCTGCAACTGTAGGATCTTCAATATAGTCAACATCAATATCGACATCTCTATATCTTGCCATACCTGTACCTGCTGGGATGAGCTTACCGATGATGACATTCTCTTTCAAGCCGAGTAAGTCATCGCGCTTACCTTTGATTGCCGCTTCAGTAAGTACGCGTGTCGTCTCTTGGAAACTTGCAGCGGATAAGAAGCTCTCTGTTTCAAGTGACGCTTTCGTAATACCGAGCAAGACAGGACTCGCTGTTGCTGGTCGTTTACGTTTCTTAAAGATCGCGCGGTTCGCATCTGTGAATGCGTGGATATCAACGAGTGCACCTGGCAATAACGTCGTATCTCCTGCATCGATGATACGTACTTTACGTAACATTTGACGGACCATTACTTCGACGTGCTTGTCGTCGATCTCAACACCCTGCATACGGTATACTTTTTGAACTTCTTTTAATAGATATTCTTGTGTGCGATCAAGTCCGGCAACTGCAAGCAATTCTTTCGGTTCGATAGAACCTTCTGTCAAGCGTTCACCTGGTGTGACTTCATCCCCAACTTCAACTAGTAATCGTGCTGCAGCTGGCACAAGATAAGTTCTTGTCTCTTGCTCGCTGACAATTTTAATTTCTTGCTGTCTATCTTTAACAAGTTCGATTTCTGATACTTGACCACGAACTTCTGAAATAATCGCTTGACCTTTCGGATTACGCGCTTCGAATAATTCCTGAATACGCGGTAAACCTTGAGTAATATCACTACCTGCAACCCCACCTGTGTGGAATGTACGCATCGTTAACTGTGTACCAGGCTCACCGATTGATTGTGCTGCAATTGTACCAACTGCCTCACCCACTTCAACCTTCTCACCTGTTGCAAGGTTTTTACCGTAACAGCGTTCACATACACCGTGACGTGTATTACATGTAAATGCCGAACGAATGACAACGCCTTCGATTCCAGCATTAACAATTTCTTTTGCCATCTCTTGTGTGATCAATTCATTTGCTTTAACGATTACTTCATCTGTTTCTGGATGTTTGACTTCTTCTTTTGAATAGCGTCCTTCAAGACGTGCGATTAATGGTTCGATTAGCTCCGAACCTTCAGTGATTGCCTCAACATAAAGTCCTTTATCTGTACCGCAATCTTTTTCACGAACGATTACATCTTGTGCAACGTCAACTAGACGGCGTGTTAAGTAACCTGAGTCCGCTGTTTTCAGTGCTGTATCGGCAAGACCTTTACGTGCACCGTGCGTCGAGATAAAGTACTCAAGTACTGTTAATCCTTCACGGAAGCTTGATTTAATCGGTAATTCGATGATTTGACCACCCGGGTTGGCCATCAATCCACGCATACCTGCAAGCTGTGTAAAGTTTGATGCGTTACCTCGGGCACCCGAATCACTCATCATGTAGATTGGGTTAACCTTATCTAATGATTTCATCAACTTGACTTGAATTTCATCTTTCGCTGTTGTCCATAAGTCGATAACATTCGCGTAGCGTTCATCTTCAGTAATTAAACCACGCTCATATTGCTTCTGGACTTTTTCAACTTTTTCTTCAGTTGAGTTAATGATTTCTTGTTTATCTGGTAAAACCACGATGTCAGATACACCCACTGTAATACCCGCTTTCGATGAATACTTAAAGCCTAAGTCTTTCATCAAGTCGAGCATGACTGATGTTTCTGTGATATGGAATTTGTTAAATACTTCAGCGATGATCTGTCCAAGATATTTCTTGTTGAACGGGTCTACAAGCTCAGCCTCATCCAATATACCTTTTAGACCATGTTCGCCAACTTCTCCCATAGTATAGAAATACTTATCTGGTGTTGCCACCTCTAAGTTTTCTTTCGTCGGTTCATTTAAGTACGGGAATGACGGTGGCATAATCTCGTTAAAGATAACTTTACCAACTGTCGTTAAAAGCACTTTGTTTCTGTGTTCTTCTTTAACTTTCTGACCTTTAAAACCATTTGTATGAAGACCGATACGCGTGTGTAAGTCAACAAAGCCGTTCGTGTAAGCCATGACCACTTCGTTCATATCTTTGAAGACGTGACCTTCGTTGCGCTCACCTTCACGCTCAAGCGTTAAGTAATAGTTACCAAGTACCATATCCTGAGATGGTGTAACGACTGGCTTACCATCTTTCGGGTTCAAGATATTCTGAGCAGCGAGCATTAACATGCGCGCCTCAGCCTGTGCTTCTTTAGATAAAGGTACGTGAACAGCCATTTGGTCACCGTCAAAGTCTGCGTTGTAAGCAGTCGTTACGAGTGGATGCAGTCGAATTGCACGACCCTCAACAAGTACTGCTTCGAAACTTTGAATACCTAATCTGTGGAGCGTTGGTGCACGGTTTAATAATACTGGGTGTTCTTTGATGACATCTTCTAAAACATCCCAGACATCATCTTCCATACGCTCAATCTTACCTTTAGCGTTTTTAATGTTCGTTGCACTTTCACGTGCAACCAACTCTTTCATGACGAACGGTTTGAATAGTTCTAGTGCCATCTCTTTCGGAAGACCACATTGATACATCTTCAAGTTTGGACCAACGACGATAACCGAACGACCTGAATAGTCAACACGTTTACCGAGTAAGTTTTGACGGAATCGTCCTTGCTTACCTTTTAACATGTGTGACAGAGATTTTAATGGACGGTTACCTGGTCCAGTTACCGGACGACCACGACGACCGTTATCAATCAGTGCATCGACAGCTTCTTGTAACATACGCTTCTCGTTTTGAACGATGATGCCTGGTGCACCAAGGTCTAGTAAACGTTTCAGACGGTTGTTACGGTTGATGACACGACGATATAAATCATTTAAGTCACTCGTTGCGAAACGTCCACCATCAAGCTGAACCATCGGACGAATTTCCGGTGGAATAATCGGTAATACGTCAAGGACCATCCATGACGGTTCGTTACCAGAATTTCTAAACGACTCAACGACTTCAAGACGTTTGATCGCACGTGTTAGACGTTGACCTGTCGCAGTTTCAAGTTCGCTTCGAAGTAATTTTAATTCTTCTTCTAAATCGACTTGATCGAGTAGATCTTTAATTGCTTCAGCACCCATTTTAGCAACGAAGTCATTGCCAAACTTATCTTTGTATTCACGATATTCACGTTCAGTTAACAACTGCTTCTTCTCTAATCCAGAAGCACCTGGCTTGATGACCGTATAAGATGCGAAATAAATAATTTCTTCCAACGAACGCGGTGACATATCAAGGAGTAATCCCATGCGTGATGGGATACCCTTGAAATACCAAATGTGCGATACAGGTGCTGCGAGTTCAATATGACCCATGCGTTCACGACGAACTTTTGCACGTGTCACTTGTACACCACAGCGCTGACATACTTGGTTGCGGTGTTTCACACGCTTATACTTACCACACGCACATTCCCAGTCTTTTGTTGGACCGAAAATCTTTTCACAGAACAAGCCATCCTTTTCTGGCTTCAGTGTTCTATAGTTAATCGTTTCAGGTTTCTTCACTTCACCTTTTGACCAGTTACGAATCATCTGAGATGACGCCAGACCAATTTTCATATATTTAAATCTATTTACATCTATCAATGCTTGTTCCTCCCTAATATTGACGGAGATTAATTTAACTCTTCAGTGATACTAACGTCAGTTGGTACCTCTTCGTCTGTTGAAATTTCAACTTCACTTGGCTCAATATCTTCAGGGTCACGAAGAATAATTTCTTTATCATTTTCATCCATAATATTGACGTCTAATCCTAAGCTTTGAAGCTCTTTCATCAATACGCGGAATGATTCTGGAACACCTGGTTGTGGAACGTTTTCACCTTTAACAATTGCCTCATATGTTTTCACACGACCGACAGTGTCGTCTGATTTAACTGTTAAGATCTCTTGTAATGTATATGCAGCACCATATGCTTCAAGTGCCCATACTTCCATCTCACCGAAGCGCTGACCACCGAATTGTGCTTTACCACCAAGTGGCTGTTGCGTAACGAGTGAGTATGGTCCAGTTGAACGCGCATGGAGTTTATCGTCTACCATGTGAGCGAGTTTCAACATGTACATTACGCCGACAGAAATACGGTTTTCAAACGGCTCACCTGTACGACCATCATATAGGACAGTTTTACCATCGCGTGCTAAACCTGCTTCTTCCATCGTGTTCCAAACATCTTCTTCATTTGCACCATCGAATACTGGCGATGCCATGCGCACGCCTAAGCTACGCGATGCCATACCCAAGTGCATTTCTAGTACCTGACCAATATTCATACGCGACGGCACCCCAAGTGGGTTTAACATCACGTCTACCGGCGTACCATCTGGTAAGTACGGCATATCTTCTTCAGGTAAAATTCTTGAGATAACACCTTTGTTACCGTGACGACCACACATCTTATCCCCAACAGAAATCTTTCTCTTCTGAACGATGTAAACGCGTACGAGTTGGTTTACACCTGGAGATAACTCGTCACCATCTTCACGATTGAAGACTTTAACATCTAGGACGATACCGCCTGCACCGTGTGGTACACGGAGTGATGTATCGCGCACTTCACGTGCTTTCTCACCGAAAATAGCATGTAATAAGCGCTCTTCGGCTGTTAATTCAGTAACACCTTTAGGCGTTACTTTACCAACTAAGATGTCGCCATCTTTAACTTCAGCACCTGTGAACACGATACCGCGATCATCCAGTTGCTTCGTCGCATTTTCAGAAACATTCGGGATATCACGTGTAATCTCTTCTGGTCCAAGTTTAGTATCACGAGACTCTGATTCGTATTCTTCAATATGAATCGATGTATATACATCATCTTTAACTAATCGTTCGCTCATGATTACAGCATCTTCATAGTTGTAACCGTCCCAAGTCATGAATGCAACAACTGGGTTACGACCGAGTGCCATTTCCCCTTGTTCCATTGACGGACCATCGGCTAAAATTTCTTTCTTATCAACCGTGTCACCTTTTGAGACAATTGGTTTTTGGTTATAACATGTTCCAGAGTTAGAACGTACGAATTTCGATAATTTGTAAACATCAAGTTCTGTTTCTACTTCTTTACCATTACGCTTTTCTAAACGACGCACGCGAATTTCTTTTGCCTCAACGTGTTCAACAATTCCACGATGTTGTGCAATGACAGCAGCACCAGAATCACGCGCTGCGATGTGTTCCATACCTGTACCGACAAGCGGTGCTTCTGGGATCAACAACGGCACAGCTTGACGTTGCATGTTTGCACCCATCAGTGCACGGTTCGCATCGTCATTCTCTAAGAATGGGATACAAGCTGTCGCAGCTGACACGACTTGTTTTGGCGAAACATCCATGTAGTCCATGCGTTCTCTCGGCATCTTCGTGTTGTTACCTCGGAAGCGACAGATAATTTCATCATTAACAAAATTGCCATCTTCATCTAAGATTGCGTTTGCCTGTGCAACAACATAGTTGTCTTCTTCGTCCGAAGTCAGATAATCAATCTCATTTGTCACGCGATTCGTTTCAGGATCGACACGACGATACGGCGTTTCAATGAAACCGAAGTCGTTTACTCTCGCGAAACTTGATAACGTATTGATCAGTCCGATGTTTGGACCCTCCGGCGTTTCAATTGGACACATACGGCCGTAGTGTGAGTAGTGTACATCTCGCACTTCCATACCTGCACGTTCACGCGTTAAACCACCTGGCCCTAATGCAGATAGACGACGCTTATGCGTTAATTCTGCAAGTGGGTTGGTCTGATCCATGAACTGTGATAACTGAGACGATCCAAAGAATTCTTTAATCGAAGCAATTACAGGACGGATGTTAATCAATTGTTGCGGTGTGAATGAATCTGTATCTTGGATTGTCATACGCTCACGCACAACACGTTCCATACGAGAAAGACCAATTCTGAATTGGTTTTGTAACAATTCACCGACAGAGCGCAAACGTCTGTTACCTAAGTGGTCGATATCATCTGTATGTCCAACACCATAGAGTAAGTTAAAGAAATAACTCATTGATGCGATGATATCTGAAGGCGTAATTGACTTCATCTCTAAGTCAGGGAATGCGTTTCCGATGATGACTGTTGTTTTATCTTCTTCGTTTTGTGCTTTTACTTTAATTGATTGAACTTCTACCGGTTCGTCAAGAAGTCCTTTTTCTAAGTGGTAAGTTTGCAGATTTGCAGTTGATTCTAATTGTTCTAAAATATCATCGAGTGTACGACGGTCGATTGTAGATCCTTCTTCAGCGATAATTTCGCCAGTTTCAGTATCAACAATATTCTCTGCTAACACTTGGTTGAATAATCTGTTTTTCAAATGTAACTTCTTGTTCATTTTGTAACGTCCTACTGACGCTAAGTCATAGCGTTTCGGATCGAAAAATCTAGAGTGTAGTAAGTTACGTGCGTTATCTACCGTCGGTGGCTCACCTGGACGTAGTCGCTCGTAAATTTCAAGAAGTGCTTGATCCACAGTTTCAGTCGAATCCTTATCCAATGTGTTACGCACATATTCATTATCACCAAGTATATTGATGATATCTTGGTCCGTATCAAACCCTAGTGCACGTAACAATACGGTAATTGGTAATTTACGCGTGCGGTCAATACGTACATATACGATGTCTTTTGCATCGATCTCATACTCTAACCACGCACCACGATTCGGGATGATTGTTGCGCCATAGCCAAGTTTTCCATTCTTCTCGATTTTTTCTGAATAGTAAACGGAAGGGCTTCGTACAAGCTGTGAAACGATAACACGCTCTGCACCATTGATAATAAACGTACCTTTGTCCGTCATCAGTGGGAAGTCACCCATGAATACTTCTTGCTCTTTAACTTCACCTGTCTCTTTAATTACTAATCTAACTTTCACACGTAATGGAGCAGAATACGTTGCATCATGGTTTTTTGCTTCATCTTCGTCATACTTCGGTTCACCTAACTTGTAATCCACAAATTCAAGCGATAAATTCCCAGCAAAGTTTTCAACTGGTGAAATGTCTCTAAACATTTCAAGTAGACCTTTTTCTAAAAACCATTCGTAAGAGTTCGTTTGGATTTCGATTAAGTTAGGTAGCTCTAACTTCTCTTCAATCCTTGCGTAGCTTCTGCGTTTAGCGTGCTTTCCATATTGAATCATTTGACTCATCGACAGATCCACCCCTAAAAAATTTTCAGTAAAACACTTGTGGTAATATATTGTGAGTAAGTAAAAAGACAAAAAGAAAACGGAATCATGCAATCATCACGAACCCCATTTTCTATTAAATTACAATATATACGCACAATCCTCCAACATATACTCTAAAAAATTGCATACGCATCGGAATTATATTTTTACATTCTATAACTATATCATCTTCCATTTGTCAAGTCAATTATCAAAACTTACTCATTTTGATTATTTTTTTGCCGATAAAATATAGTAACCTTTTGATTTTGCAAGAACAGAAACATTCCCAAACTTCGCATCAATTGCTTTCTTATATGAAGGCATGCCTTGCTTCTTCTGAACGACCATAAAAAACACACCATTTTCATGCAGGCGATTAAATCCATCTTCAATAATCTCAAGTACGACAGTCTTACCCGCTCTAAACGGTGGATTCGTAACATATAGATCAGCCGTGATATCAGATGCATTGTAATCGTCACGCACCATCGTCGTCACTGTATGGTGTTTATCGTTTTTGTTTGTGAGTTCCAATGCATTGATATTTACATCGACCGCTGTCCCTTGAATACCAAGCTGATCGGCAAGCACAACGGATATCACACCATATCCTGAACCCATATCGATAAAATTTTCCACTGCTGGTTGTTCACCCAATATCGTTTCGATTAACAGGTTTGTACCAAAATCGACGCCGCCACGTGAAAATACACCCGCATCTGTTGTGAATGTGTATGATTTATTATTTATATCGTACGTAATCGTTTGATAATCATGTTCATGCACATCGTTTGTATAGTAATGAGGCATCATGCGTCCCTCTTTCTTTTTATGATTGAAAAGACAAAATCAAAAGGTTCTATATATTTATAACAAGAAAAAGGCCGGAGCATTCAGCTCTGGCCTTCTGGCAAAAGGCAGAAATTATTTTAATTCTACTTTTGCTCCAACTTCTTCTAATTTTTCTTTTACTTCGTTAGCTTCAGCTTCTGGTAAAGCTTCTTTGATAACTTTTGGTGCTTCGTCAACTAATGCTTTTGCTTCTTTCAAGCCAAGGCCAGTTACTTCACGAACAACTTTAATAACTTTGATCTTAGATGCACCTGCATCAACTAATTCTACGTCGAAGTCTGTTTTCTCTTCAACAGCAGCTTCTCCGCCACCTGCAGCAGCAACTGGTGCAGCAGCAGTAACACCAAATTCTTCTTCAATAGCTTTAACTAAATCGTTTAATTCTAAAACTGACATTTCTTTAATCATTTCAATGATTTTCTCGTTTGACATGTCTATTTCCTCCATTAATTTTATAATTTTTTTACGCGATACCTTCTAAGTGACAATTAACCTTCAGTATTTTCTTTTTCTTCACCGATTGCTTTAACTGCATAAGCGAAGTTGCGAACTGGCGCTTGTAATACTGATAATAGCATTGATACAAGACCGTCTTTTGATGGTAATGTAGCGATTGCTTTAACGTCTTCAACTGGTGCGTAGACACCTTCAAGAACACCTGCTTTAATTTCTAAAGCTTCATGATCTTTCGAGAAAGTGTGAAGCACTTTAGCTGGTGCAATTACATCTGATTCACAGAATGCAATCGCGTTTGGACCTGTTAAGAATTCGTTTAACTCAGTTAAACCTGCATTCTCGACAGCGCGACGCGTTAAAGTATTTTTGTATACTTTGAATTCTACGCCGTTATCACGCAATTGTTTACGTAACTCAGTCACTTCAGAAACTTTAAGTCCGCGGTAGTCAACGACGACGACTGACATAGAGTTCTTTAGTTTGTCTGTAATTTCTTGAACAACTTGTTCTTTAGCATTTCTAATCTCTGACACTGTAACACCTCCATAATGATAGTTCGGTGCAATAAAAAAAGCACCTTTTACCCATGGCAAAAAGTGCTTGAATATAGATATTAATATATCTCCGCTCAAGTCTTTACATGCCTCGGTAGGATGATTAAGCACTCGGCCCCTACTGTCTTAGGTAATATAAATCACATTCGTCATAATATCATACGTATGACGAATGTGTCAATATTAATTTTAAAGTGCTGCTCTTACTTCGTTTAAGTCTACTTTGATACCAGGACCCATCGTTGTAGAAAGTGTCACTGATTTGAAGTAAACACCTTTAGATGAAGCTGGTTTAGCTTTAGCAAGCTGTTCATTTAATGCACGGAAGTTTTCAACAAGTTTGTCAGCATCGAACGATACTTTACCAATTGCTGAATGTACAATACCTGCTTCTTCAGCACGGTATTCAACTTTACCTGCTTTGATTTCTTCAACTGCTTTCGCAACGTCCATTGTAACCGTTCCTGTCTTAGGGTTAGGCATTAAACCTTTCGGTCCTAATACACGACCTAAACGACCGACTTGGCCCATCATGTCAGGTGTTGCAACGATAACATCGAAATCAAACCATCCATCATTTATTTTAGAAATAAGTTCTTGTTCGCCTACAAAATCTGCACCTGCATCTTCTGCTTCTTTAGCTTTTTCACCTTTAGCGAATACTAATACACGTTGTGTTTTACCAGTACCGTTTGGCAATACCATCGCACCGCGGATTTGCTGGTCATTTTTACGCGTATCAATACCTAGGCGGAATGCTACTTCAACTGAAGCGTCGAAGTTAACAGTGCTTGTTTCTTTAGCAAGTTTGATCGCTTCTTCTACTGAGTAGACTTGTTCTGGATCGAACTTAGCTAAAGCTTCTTTATACTTCTTACTTAACTTAGCCATTTAAAATTCCTCCTTGTGGTTTTAGCGGGTAATCCTCCCACGAAATGTATCTAATACGTTTTATATTATTATTTGTCTACTGTGAAGCCCATGCTGCGTGCTGTACCTTCGACCATTCTCATAGCCGCTTCTACGTCTGCTGCATTTAGATCTTCCATCTTAGACTCAGCAATTTCACGTACTTGTGCTTCAGTTACTGTTGCAACTTTGTTTTTGTTTGGTTCACCAGATCCTTTATCGACACCGGCAGCTTTTTTAAGCAATACTGCAGCTGGTGGTGTTTTTGTGATGAAAGTAAATGAACGGTCTTCAAACACTGAAATTTCAACAGGGATAATTAAACCTGCTTGTTCTTGTGTTTTCGCGTTGAACTCTTTACAGAACCCCATGATATTAATACCCGCTTGCCCTAATGCTGGACCAACCGGCGGCGCTGGATTCGCCTTACCTGCAGGAATCTGTAACTTAACAATATTAATCACTTTTTTAGCCACGATTCGCACCTCCTAGATTATCGTGATGTGGTCATATGGATGTTGATATTTCATCCTCCCACTCATTATCTATCGTGTAAAAACACAAAAGATAGTTGGAAAATTCCAACTATCACATATTACCACTTTTAGATTGTGTATTCAAGTTTTATTTTATATTTTTTCGATCTGGTCAAACTCTACTTCAACTGGTGTTTCTCGCCCAAACATTTCAACCATCACTGTCAGTTTGAAACGTTCGACATCAATTGATTTAACCTCGCCACTCTGACCACTGAATGGCCCGTCGATAATGCTGACAACTTCACCTTGATCCACTTCGAAGTCCACTGTACGCTCTTGCATTCCCATTGACTTTAAGATGAACTTAACTTCCTCTGGTAACAGCGGGTTCGGTTTGCTACCGGCACCTTGAGAACCGACGAAGCCAGTAACTCCAGGTGTGTTGCGAACAACATACCATGACTCATCTGTCATAACGAGCTCAACAAGTACGTATCCAGGGAACGTCTTTTTGACTGCAGTCTTTTTCTTACCATCTTTAAATGTAGTTTCTTCTTTCTCAGGAACGACGACTCTGAAAATCAAATCTTGCATGTTCATAGATTCTAAACGTGCTTCTAGATTTGCCTTTACCTTATTCTCATACCCTGAGTATGTGTGGACTGCATACCATTCTTTAACCCCTGACATACTGATGCTCCTTTTATTTAGATTAATTCGATGACGTAAGTAATGACTAAGTCGATTGCATAGAAAAATGCTAAGAAGAAAATAACTGCAATTGCGACTAGTATTGTGTATTTTACGACTTCTTGACCTGTTGGCCAGTGAACCTTTTTCATTTCACTAATAACATTCGCTAAGAAGTTTCGGTTATTATTCACTCAAATATTCCTCCTACAAACATTAAGTTCGAGTGCTCTTCGGACATGTGTACTCATTCTTAAATACTATAACTATTATGTGTTTCGTTGTCAATTGGAACTAACATTGGGTGATATTTCACTTTGTTTCGCATCCGATAAAAAGCGTTTGTGTAGCTCGAGTCATCAAGACCGAGCGTTTCACGTACTTCCATCGGTGATTGTCCTGTCATTAAACCGCTCAATACCGAACGTTCTAACTGACTAAAACGTGCCGATGATTCAATTTTTTCTAGCGATTCACGCATCATTTCAATTCCCAGCAGGCGATCCTCAGGCAAGCGTTCTATATCTTCATCAATAAAATCGATCAATTCTTTTTTTACATGAACATATGAGCGGCGAATTCTTTGAACGATCGCTTCGCGCTGTGCGATCTTTATGAGTTCAAAACGAAACGTGCGATACGCATAATGTTCAAAATGACCTAACTCAGGATTATACTTGCGGCATAATCGGAGCGTTAACATCATCAGATCTTGAAAAATATCTTCGTGATTATTGTAATCCATGATAAATGTTCGAATCATATACTCTGTCCGATCAAACAGGTAGGCATAGATGTGTTCAAACGCTTCTATATCACCTTTCGCAAAGGCCACTGCAGCATGATCAATCGCTCGATAATCTTTTTCACCACAAAAGAATACAATTTGCCGAATCGTATATATCGCACTCGCCCACTTCCGTCAATGATTTAACTGAAGTATATAAAGTTAATCACGTACGAGCAACTGCACGTTATGTACCGCGTCGCAGTTTTTCAAGTTTTGCTAAAACTTGTTGGTCGACGTTCAATCGCTGACGCGGTTTTTGACTTAAATCACCAGAGATTTTCTTACGAATTTTGTTTTTAGAGAATCGCAATGACTCCCACATCTCCCGGCTTGATTTACGCAATGCGCCGAGACCAAAAATTGTTTTTTGTTCACTGTAGTCACTCGTTACGACAGTGATTTCTGTCAGATGCTTATTGTAATTCTGTTGGACGAAGCGTTCGATATATTCATCTGCCGTCTCTTTCTCTTTCGTATAGACGACAGTGATGCCATAATAATCAAGTATCGTCTCCGTAGAATTCACCATATATGCATCGAAGACACAAGTGATGTCGTAAGTCGAAGTGGCACCATATTCTGCTAAATGGGAAAGCAGTTGCTCACGTGCACCTTCAAGTGATATTTTTGACTCTGCACTGAGCGCTCGATCTGCACCGATTAAATTATAGCCATCTACCAATAAAATTCTAGACTTCTTTTTCATCATGTATCATCCCTTTGAAGTACGTGGTTGATGCTTTCGGTACACCTCATACATAAGCAACGCTGCAGATACGGAAGCATTTAAACTCGACACTGTACCCACCATAGGAATCGTCACTGTGAAATCACACTTTTCTAACGTTTTCTTGCTAATACCACTACCTTCATTGCCGATGATAATCGCTAAATTCACATCACCTGGAATATCTCGATAGTCCGTTTTCGCTCCACCATCTGTACCAACGATCCAAAAACCGGCGTCCTTCAACTGATCAATCGTCTGGTTGATATTTCCGACGCGAGAGACAGGTACATGTTGAATGGCACCTGTAGATGTTTTCGCCACAGTTGAAGTCAATCCGACTGCTCGATGTTTTGGAATAATGATACCTTTGAAACCTGTCGCATCCGCAGTTCTTAAAATTGAACCGAGATTATGTGGGTCCTCGAGTCCATCTAAAATCATGACATGACTATTCGGATGCTCACATTTCGCAATCAATTCTTTAATGTCCATGTAATCCTGTGGACTCGTCATCGCTAAGACACCTTGATGCCGTTCATCCGTTAAACCATCCAGTTTGTTTTTAGGCGCAAACTGTACATTTACTTTGTTCGCTTTCGCCAGTTTTAAAATATCTTCCAACTGTCCGCGGTTCGCACTATCTTGTACGAATATTTTGTTGATTGTCTGTTCAGAACGAAGCAACGCTTTCACTGCATGTCTACCTGCTACGACCTCTTCCATATCATTCACCACACTTCTCATATATTATTTCAAAAATTTCATGGAGTCGATCATCATTTTGATCCATCTTATAGTAACCAATAATTGCTTCAAGTGCCGTCGCTAGACGATACTCTTCTTTTGATGCATTTTTCGCTCTTGTTTGCGTACTTTTATTTTTAGCACGGTTAATGATGTCCAATTCATCAGCATCAAAGAAATCGATCTCTATTAAATACTCTAAACACTTGGCTTGAAAACGAGCACTTTCAATCGTTGCATATTTTTGGTGCAATGCATTTGGTTTACTATATGGATGCAATCGCAACAGAAGCGTGCGTATGCGTGCTGCGTAAACTGCATCTCCCACTTGTGCAATAGAAACGAGATTCATCATGGCACGTTTTTCTTTATCCACGTTTAAATCTCACACCGTTTTTCGTATCTTCAAGGATGATGTTTTGCTCTTTTAAGTAATCTCTAATCTCATCCGCTCGTGCGAAATCTTTATTGTTACGCGCTGTATTTCGCTCTTCAATGAGTTTTTCAATCTCTTCATCTAGGAGAACTTCTTCAGTATCAAGCGTGACACCGAGCACTTCTTTATAAGCGATATGCGCATCGATGAATCGTTGCAAAACATGTGTGCTTGTTGATGGGCGACGTAAATATTTATTTGTTTCAGACACAAGGTCATGCCAAGCTGTCACTGCATTTGCCGTATTGAAATCATCGTTCATATGATTTTCAAACGCAGCTAAGTTCGCATCGATAATATCTTCAACGACCTTATCCGGCTCATCTAGAACAGCTGATTCTAAACGTGCAACCGCTTCTTGATAACTGTCCTGAATGCGTTTCAAACCATTACCTGCCGCTTCAACGAGTTCGCGGTTGTAGTTGATTGGGTTGCGATAATGTACGCTCATCATGAAGAAGCGCAACACATTCGGATCGATCTCTTTAATGATGTCATTCACCAAGATAAAGTTCCCGAGTGACTTACTCATCTTCGTATTATCAATGTTGATGTATCCGTTGTGCATCCAATAATTCGCGAATGTTTTATCTGTGCGGCACTGACTTTGTGCAATTTCGTTCTCGTGGTGTGGGAATGTTAAATCTTGACCACCAGCATGTATATCAATCGTATCGCCGAGGTGTTTACGTGCCATCACTGAACACTCGATGTGCCAGCCTGGTCGACCTTCACCCCACGGAGAATCCCACTTAATTTCATTGTCTTTCGCTTGCTTCCACAATGCAAAATCTAGAGGATCATTTTTCTTCTCACCAGCTTCTATACGCGCGCCGACTCTTAAATCATCGACCGACTGTTGTGATAGCTGACCGTAGTCATCAAATGCACGCGTCTTAAAGTAAACGTCACCATCTGATTCATATGCATAGCCTTTTTCAATCAACACTTCAATAAAGTCCACGATGTCTTCCATGTGATCCATCACACGTGGATGTACTGTCGCTTTCTTTACATTCAATGCACCTGTATCATTAAAGAATGCTTCAATAAAACGTTCAGCAATCGCAGGCACTTCTTCTCCGAGCTCTTGGCTCGCCTTAATCAACTTGTCATCTACATCCGTAAAGTTTGCAACATACTTTACATCAAATCCTGAGTACTCTAAATAGCGTCTCACTGTATCAAAGACAATTGCTGGTCTCGCATTTCCGATGTGTATATAGTTATACACCGTTGGACCACACACATACATCTTCACTTTTCCTGGTTCAATCGGTTCAAACGTTTCTTTCTTGCGCGTCAATGTGTTGTAAATCTTAATCATTTTTATCCTCCCTTTTTCTTTTAAAAAGAAAAACACCTCAGCCCGATAACGGACAGAGGTGTTATTAACACGGTTCCACTCTGGTTCACTATTTTTAAATAGCCTTTAAATATTAAGCTGTTGCAATTCGAAAGAGTTTTCGTTATCTTCCCACCACCAGATAATCTCTAAATGTCCATACCTCTTTCTACTCATGTCTATTATTATCGAAATGAACAGACACGTCAAATACATTGTTCTTTAAATGCGTGCGTTAATTCTCTCCAGTGCAACCTCTCTACCAATTAATGCAATAGCATCTGGTAATTCAGGCCCGCGTGTTTCTCCTGTCACTGCAGCACGCACAGGCATGAACAACTGTTTCCCTTTAAAGCCTGTTGATTTTTGCACGGATTTAATTGCTGCTTTCACCTGGTCTGGTGTAAATTCTTCTGCTGGAACTTCTGTAAATGCATCGCGAAGTGCCGGCAGTAATTCTGGAATATGTTCTTGTGATAATACCGCTTCTGCATCTCCAGAGTAACTCAACTCTGGTTTGAAGAACTGCTCGCTCAGTTCCACAATTTCAGCAGCATAGCTCATTTGTGGCTGATAAAGCGCTACTAAACGACGTGCCCAATCTTCCTGTTCTGCAGTGCGTTCTTTTTCCACTAGACCTTCAGCTTCTAAAAACTGAACAGCCATATTGAACACTGTATCGCTATCTTTCGTCTTCATATACTGGTTATTGATCCACATTAATTTTTGCTTATCAAAGAATGCTGGTGACTTTGACAATCGTTTTTCATCGAATAGCTTGATGAATTCTTCTTGGCTAAATACTTCCTCTTCACCTTCAGGCGTCCATCCGAGCAATGTGATGAAGTTGAACAATGCTTCTGGTAAATAACCTAAATCTTTGTATTGTTCAATGAACTGAAGAATACCTGCATCACGCTTCGATAACTTTTTCTTCTGCTCATTAACGATCAATGTCATGTGACCAAACTGTGGATAGTCCCAACCTAGCGCCTCATAAACCATCATCTGTTTCGGTGTATTTGAAATGTGATCATCACCGCGTAACACATGTGAAATCTCCATCAAATGATCATCGATAGCACATGCAAAGTTGTATGTTGCCATTCCATCTTTTTTCATGATGACCCAGTCACCGATATTGTTTGAATCAAACGATACGTCACCTTTTACGATGTCATCAAATGTGTATGTGACATTTTGTGGTACTCGGATACGTACGCTCGGTTCGCGTCCTTCATCAATCAATGCTTGCTCTTCAGCAGATGATAAGTTCGCATGTTTTCCACCATAGCGTGGCATCACACCGCGTGCAATTTGCTCTTCACGCTCAGCTTCAAGCTCTTCAGACGTCATATAGCAGCGATATGCTTTTCCTTCTTCAATGAGTTGTTCTGCATATTTCTGATAAATTTCTCTGCGCTCAGATTGACGATACGGACCGTATCCACCGTCTTGATCGACAGACTCATCCCAATCAATACCAAGCCATTTTAAGTTTCTTAACTGTGATTCTTCACCTGCTTCAATGTTTCGTGCAGTATCTGTATCTTCCACACGGATGATGAAGTCTCCACCTTTAGAACGGGCAAACAAATAGTTAAATAATGCCGTTCTCGCATTTCCTATATGTAAAAAACCCGTTGGACTAGGGGCATATCTTAAACGCACTTTACTCATGACAATTCCTCCATTTTCTTAAGCAATACGACAGCTTCCGCTGCCATACCTTCTTCTCGGCCAGTAAATCCTAATTTTTCAGTTGTTGTCGCTTTTATATTAACATGATTTATCGGTACATTTAATAAACTTGCAACGACTTCACGCATGTCATCGATGTGCGGTCGCAATTTTGGCTGTTCTGCCATAACGGTTGCATCAATATTATTCACTTCATAATTCATATCAGTCATCTTCTCTACAACTTCACGCAGTAGTACTTTAGAATCCAAATCTTTGTTGGCTGCATCCGTATCCGGGAAAAACTTCCCAATATCACCGAGTGCAAGCGCCCCAAGTATACTATCTGCGATTGTATGCAATAATACATCCGCATCGGAGTGACCAATCAACCCTTGATGATGATCGATTTCTATACCACCGAGAATTAGCGGTCGGTCTTTATCGAATGCGTGTACATCAAATCCATGACCTATTCTAAACATGATTATCCCTACCCAATAGTATTCTTTCACCTGTTAACATATCATCTTGCGTCGTAATCTTAATGTTGTTGTAGTCTGATTCAACGACATGGACGCGCTCACCGAGCGCTTCAACCATCATTGAATCGTCCGTGACGACGAGATTTTGTGCATACGCATGTTCATATGCGCGTTTTAATAAGGTATAACTAAAAGCTTGTGGCGTATGCACCATTATGACTTCATCACGGTTTACCGTGTCTTTGACGATGGCTTGATTGACACGCTTTAGCGTATCTTTCGGACGCACACCACAGATGACAGCATCATTTGTTTGCACAGATTCATACAAAGCATTCAAAACACTTTTACTGATGAATGGTCTGGCACCGTCATGCACCATCACCCATTCATGCTCTTCCATTTGCTGTAACATATTGTATATACTATCTTGGCGTTCATCGCCACCGTCAACGATCTCTTTTAGCTTTGAACTAAACGATAAAATTTCACTGAATATCTCACGTTCATCACGCTTCGTCGCAACATAGATTGCAGCACAATTTTCATCCGCTTCGAACTGTTCCACTGTATGCACAATGATTGGTATATCTAAAAGTGGTAGCAACATCTTATTCTGAGGCGCACCCATGCGTTTACCGCTACCTGCAGCAGGGATTAACACTGTGTAACTCATGATGCTTCCACTTGTTTCGTAAATATAATACGCCCTGAATTCGTTTGTAAAACACTCTTAACTTCAGCTTTAATCTGCGTATTGACAAGATGTTTGCCACCTTCGACGACGACCATCGTACCATCATCTAAATAACCGACGCCTTGTCCTTCTTCTTTACCAACACGAGAGACGAAGATATCTAACACGTCGCCTTGCGTAATCATCATGCGTACGGCATCGGATAGTTCATTCACATTCAACACTTTGATCCCTTGAACCTGACACACTTTGTTTAAGTTATAATCGGTTGTTACGACAACGCCTTGATTATCCTTCGCCAACTTAATGAGCTGTGCGTCCACATCGAGTTCTTTATAATCAATATCCAGTATCGATACATTATCACTCGCTTGTCTCAGTTCCGATAAAAGATCGAGCCCCCGCTGACCTTTATCGCGTTTAACAGAGTCCGTAGCATCAGCAATGAGCTGCAGTTCATCGAGGACGAATTGTGGTACGACGATGTCACCTTCTAAAAATCCTGTTTTCACCACATCGATGATGCGACCGTCAATAATCGCACTTGTATCTAAATATTTTGTTGGTGAGTGTGACGTCTGCCTCTGAATTCTGTTGAGCAATGGTAACTGACTAAATGCTTCGTTGAATTTCTTGTGACCGAGTTGAAAACCAAGATAACCGAGAACGATTGCAAGTATAAATGGTATGACATTGTTGATGAGTGGAATTTCTATCATGCTAATTAAAAAAGATATTAGGACAGCAAGCAATAACCCAATGATCATACCAAGTGATGCAAATACGATATCCATCACATTACTCTTGATTAACGACTCTTCAATTGCACGAATCCATCGTATAAGATATGGTATCGTCCAGTACAATGCGAGCGTAAAAACAACTGCACCGACGACCCCGTGAACGAGCACGTTGTCAAAAATACCCGGTACATTATCAAACATTTCTACGATAAATGGTGCGCCGTAAATGCCGAGAGTTGCGCCGATAATAATGAACCATGCATAGAGTAAATATTTAAGCATATGTTGACCTCCTTTTATTATTTTTTAATGATTATTGTAGTGCTAACTTTAACGCTTCGTTTATGTGTGATACACCGATGACTTCTATATTTTTGTTTAACTCTATACCCGAAAGATTAGATTTCGGCATAATGATGCGGTTAAATCCTAGTTTCTCAGCTTCCTGTATGCGTATTTCAGGCTTGCTGACGCGACGTACTTCACCTGTTAATCCAACTTCGCCGACGAAACAATCGTCACCTCTCACTTCTTTTGATTTGAATGATGAGGCGATGCTAATGATGATGCTTAAATCAACTGCTGGTTCGTCTAGCTTAACACCACCGACTACTTTGACATACGCGTCATGTTGTTGCATAAGATGACGCTCACTTTTCTCCAGGACTGCCATGAGTAAATTCAGTCGGTTATGATCGATGCCTGTTGCCATCCGTCTCGGATTATGGAAATGCGTTGGTGTAACGAGTGACTGAACTTCAACGAGCAATGCGCGTGTGCCTTCCATCGTTGCAACAATTGCTGAACCTGGTACATTTTTTGAGCGTTCTTCTAAGAAGATTTCTGATGGGTTCAACACCTCACCTAGACCCGATTGATTCATTTCAAAAATTCCCATTTCATTCGTAGAACCAAATCGGTTTTTCACTGCGCGCAAGACGCGAAACGATTGGTGTTGATCGCCTTCAAAGTAAAGTACGGTATCCACCATATGTTCTAATAGACGTGGACCGGCAATCTGTCCCTCTTTTGTCACATGCCCGACGATAAACGTCGCGATGTTTCCTGATTTCGCAATATTCATCAAGCTTTGTGTACATTCCCTTACTTGGGATACACTACCTGGAGCACTTGTAACATCTGGGTGAAAAATAGTTTGGATTGAGTCAATAATGAGGAAGTCTGGCTTGAGTTGTTTTATTTCATCGTGGATGTAGAACAAGTTCGTCTCACTATAGACATTTAATTCTTCACTTGCGAGTTCAATGCGATCTGCTCTTAACTTAATCTGTTCGAGTGATTCTTCACCCGACACATAGAGTACGGTATGTTTCTCGGAAAGCTTAAGCGCTGTTTGTAATAGAATTGTTGATTTACCTATACCTGGGTCCCCACCGATTAAAATCAGTGAACCGTCGACGATACCACCGCCGAGTACGCGATCAAATTCACCGCTGCCTGTACGTGTTCTCGGTGTCACGGACTTTTGAACACGTTCTAACTTTTGGCTACGAGATTTTCTATCTGCAGATTCCTTACCGAGTGTACCGCGCACTTTTGTTTCTTTATGTATTAACTTTTCTTCCATCTGGTTCCATGCGCCACAACTCGGGCATTTTCCGAACCATTTTGGTGATTCGTAACCACACGCCATACATTCGAATACATTTTTCGTTTTTGCCAAAAAGTTATACCTCCCAAAGTAAATACAATTGTATGTATATTGTATATAAAAAACGCTGAACAATAAAGCATGAGTGTGTTTATACACCATTTGATTACATGTATATGTGACAGAATTAAAGAAAAGCACGAAATCTATATGAAATAGATTCCGTGCATACATTAATTACATATTAATTTTATCGTTTTCTTCCATTTCTTCAGTACGTATATCGTATTCATCATCTTTGAAATCAATGATAACGCGTTTGCCTTCAAAATCTTCACCTGCAAGAATTGCTTCGCTTAAACGATCTTCTACACTCTTTTGAATTGCACGCGCAAGCGGACGTGCACCGTATTCTGGATCGTATCCTTCTTCTACGATCTTATCTTTACCTGCATCTGTAATCTCAAGGTGAATTTTTTGCTCTTGCAAGCGCTCTGCAAGCTGGCTCACCATCAACGTGACGATTTCACGCAGCTCTTCTTTTTCTAGGCTATGGAATACAATAATATCATCCACACGGTTGATGAACTCTGGACGGAAGGCTTCTTTTAATTCCTTCATCATCGTGCTGCGAATTGTTTCGTAATCTGCAGTATCTTTTGCACCACCGAAACCGACGAACTTATTATCTTTCAATTCACGTGCACCGACATTCGATGTCATGACGATGATTGTGTTTCTAAAGTCGACTGTACGTCCATTTGAGTCTGTTAAGCGTCCATCATCTAACACTTGTAATAACATGTTAAAGACATCTGGGTGCGCTTTTTCAATCTCATCAAAGAGAATTAATGAATATGGTTTACGACGTACTTTTTCAGTCAATTGACCACCGTCTTCATAGCCAACATATCCTGGAGGTGAACCAACGAGTCTCGACACAGAGTGTTTCTCCATGTACTCACTCATATCGACACGAATCATCGCATCTTCTTCTCCAAACATCGCTTCGCTTAAAGCACGAGCAAGTTCAGTTTTACCCACACCTGTCGGCCCTAAGAAGATAAAACTTCCGATTGGACGCTTCGGATTCTTCAATCCTGCACGTGCACGACGCACAGCTTTTGAAATCGAAGATACTGCTTCTTTTTGTCCAATGACTCGGTCATGAAGGGTCTCTTCTAAGTTTAGCAGACGATCAGACTCTTCTTCAGCAATCTTCACAAGTGGAATACCTGTCATTGCTGAGATGACGATTTCAATATCGCTGCGTTCAACTGAAGATGCGACATTTCCTTGTTCTTTCTTCCAATTGCTCTTTGTCTCTTCAATTTCTTTTTCTAGTTTTGACTGTTGGTCACGGAAATTCGCTGCTGCTTCAAATTCTTGAGATTGCACGGCAGCATTCTTCTCTTTAATAATTTCTTCTAATTTATTCTCTAAATCTTTCACATCTGGCGGCGTCGTAAAGCTTTTCAAGCGTACTTTTGATGAAGCTTCATCAATTAAGTCAATTGCCTTATCCGGTAGGAATCGATCTTGGATATAACGGTTACTCATGACAACCGCTGCTTGAATTGCATCATCTGTAATGCTAATTCTGTGGTGTGCTTCATACTTGTCACGCAACCCTTTTAAAATTAGAATTGAATCTTCAACAGATGGTTCGTCCACTTGAACCGCTTGGAAACGTCTTGCAAGTGCCGCGTCTTTCTCAACGTGTTTACGATACTCTTCGAGCGTCGTTGCACCGATACATTGTAACTCACCACGTGCAAGCGCTGGTTTTAAAATGTTCGATGCATCAATGGCACCTTCAGCACCACCCGCACCGATCAGCGTGTGTAACTCATCGATGAATAGTACGACGTTACCCGCTTCTCTTATCTCTGTCATCACTTTTTTCAGACGCTCTTCAAACTCACCACGGTATTTCGTACCTGCGACGACCGTACCCATATCGAGTGACATAACGCGTTTATCTTTTAATGTTTCTGGCACTTCATTGTTAATGACAGCGATTGCCAACCCTTCTGCAATTGCAGTTTTACCGACACC
>DYYI01000048.1:0-3558 GCA_020741755.1 Aliicoccus persicus
GCGGTGCGATTTGAATGGCGCATGGCGTTGCCGACCGTTATTGCACTGATGCATGATGTGTTCTTTATGATTGCGATATTCAGTGTGTTTAGACTCGAAGTAGAAATCACATTCATTGCAGCAGTGCTGACGATTGTCGGTTACTCCGTCAACGATACGATTGTAACCTTTGACCGAATACGAGAAAACTTACGCAAGATAAAGGTCATCAAGGATCCAGCGGTGATCGATTTGATTATGAACCGCTCACTCAGACAGACGATGACTCGTTCAATCAATACAGTACTGACTGTAATCATCGTCGTTGTATTCCTAGTACTCATGGGTGCTTCATCGATTACAAACTTCTCGATTGCATTGTTAATCGGTCTTGTCAGTGGTGTGTACTCATCAGTATTCATTGCCATTCAACTATGGGGCGTGTTCAAGAAACGCCAGTTGAATAAAGCAGGTGGAGAACTGGTTGTGTATGAAGAAAAAGATCCGAACGAAGAAAAAATATTAGTATAATACAAAATACGTCTAAGCGTGCTTAGACGTATTTTTAGGATGTGACGAAATGCAGCAATCAAAATTTGAATGGAGACAAAGAGAAAAGAAAGGGAGTATTTCTCCCGAACTCATAAAACAATTTTCTCTTGACCCTCTTGAAGTAACCATATTAGAAAATCGCGGTATTTTGACTGAAGAACAATTGAATCGCATAATGAATCCAAAATTTTATGATAGTGAATGCTTGTACAATATTGAAGAGATCATTGAAGTGATCCAATATCATGTCGATACACAGTCAGATATTTTAATCTATGGCGACTTTGATGCAGACGGTATCATTTCAACAACATTGTTATACAAAAACTTACGAACGCTCACTGATCATATGTCGTACTTTATCCCGAATCGTCTTGAAGAAGGTTATGGGCCAAGTGAAGTTGGTTTACAGAAAAGTGAAGCATTCGATAAAAACCTCGTCATCTTCGTCGATAACGGTGTGGCTGCAATCGATGAGATTGAAGAGTTGCGCATGAGCGATATCGATGTAATCGTGATTGATCATCACCAGTTCAAAGATGTGTTGCCAAATGCACATATTTTACACCCTGCACATCCAGAAGGAGATTATCCATTCCAACAACTTTGTGCGGCAGCTGTTGTCTATAAATTACTCGATGCAATGAATCTTGCTAATGACGATGATTTAATGCTTGCAGGCATTGCAACGGTGACAGATCTCGTACCGATGATTGATGAGAACAAAGCATTTGTAAAAGCAGCAATCAAATTACTTAATCAATCCGCACACCGAAGCATTGCACAACTCTTAAAAGCGTCTGGACATAGTGGTGTAATCGATGAGGAGATTATCGGTTATTCAATCGGTCCGCGTCTAAACGCGACTGGTCGACTTGGTGCAGCTGAAATCGGTGTTGAGTTATTACTTGAAACAGATACAAGTCAACTGACAGAATATGCGATAGAGATTGAAGAGACGAATAAACAACGCAAACATTTGGTTGAAGAGATATCCGCCGAGGCGATGAATGCTGTTGATGCAAGTGATGATATTCTCGTTGTTTATAATGACGCTTGGCACCATGGTGTACTCGGAATCGTAGCTTCAAAGATCAGTGAACATTTCGGTAAACCCGCAATTGTCTTATCGTTAAAAGATGATGTGTACGTCGGTTCTGGTCGCTCAATCGAAGGATTTAATCTCTATGAACAAATCAACCAAGTGAAAGACCTTCTCGTCCATTTTGGCGGACATGAACAGGCACTCGGTGTGTCCGTTCATCAAGGTGAAATCGAGTCATTCAAATCAACGTTGAATGATCATGTAGCTAAACTTTATTTAAAGTTAAAACCACTTAAAATGATTGATATCAAGTTAAATTCAGAGTTAGTGACACTGAAAACTTATGAAAAATTTCTTCGATTAAAACCATTCGGCCAAGGGTTTGGTATACCGATTGTCTTAGCTCACGATGTGAAAATAGGTGAGATCAAACGCGTGGGTAAAGACCGCAGTCATATTAAAATGCAATTTCCAGAACTAAATATGGGTGTCATCGGATTTGGTTTTGGTGATTTAAAAGATGAGTTATCCGTTCATGATACAGCACATTTTATCGGCACGTTAAACATCAATCATTTCAATCAAAATCGCACGTTACAAATGAATTTGTTGGATTCAAGAATTGATCATGTTCAGATTATCGATATGCGTGCGAAGCATAACCAAAACTTTGATATGATCGATAAGGAAGAAGCAGTATTTTTAATCGATGTAGATAAAAAGAAACTCGGTGACAATTACTATTATTACGGTGAAAAGATACCATTCACATTAAATACACTCGTGCTCCGAGATTTGCCGAGTGATCTTGATGCATTAGAACAATCACTCCGTGGTTGTTATGTTTCAAAACTCGTCGTCTTGTTTCATCAGCAGACTGAACTCTATTTCACTGGTTTACCAACAGAGGCTAAGATTATAGAAGTAGATGAAATTATCGGTAATGCGAAAGATGGTAGTATTGATTTAAAAGTGCATGCACCACATCTTGCGAAACGTGTAGATGTTTCAATGAAAGAGATTAAAATGATTATCGATATCCTCGAAGATTTAAAACGTATTCACCTAGCGCATGCTATTATTAACTTAGGTGATAGACAGACGTTACTCGACATTAATGATTCGATTCTCTATAATAAGTTGGTGCGACAATTACATAGTGAATCTCAATTAAAAATGATTACAAGTGAAGAGTTAAAAACTTATTTAAGAGAATTATTACAAGTTAGGTGAGGGTAAAGATGGATTTGAAACAATTTGTAACAGAAGTGCAAGATTGGCCAAAAGCAGGCGTCAACTTTAAAGATATCACAACAATAATGGATAACGGTGAAGCATTTAGATATGCGACGGATCAAATCGTTGAATACGCAAGAGAAAAAGAAATTGATATCGTCGTCGGTCCAGAAGCACGTGGATTTATCATCGGTTGCCCGGTTGCTTACAGCATGGGTGTTGGTTTTGCACCGGTAAGAAAGCGTGGTAAACTGCCGCGTGAAGTGATCGAATATGAATATGATTTAGAGTATGGATCAAACATTTTAACGATGCACAAAGATGCGATTAAACCAGGCATGCGCGTGTTGATTACAGACGATTTACTTGCGACTGGTGGTACGGTTGAAGCATCGATTAAGCTTGTTGAAAAACTCGGCGGTGTCGTCGTCGGTTTAGCATTTCTAATTGAACTTAAGTATTTAAATGGTATGGAACGAATTCAGGGATATGATAAGTTATCATTAATTACTTACGAATCATAAAAAATTACATAAAAACGTGTTCTGATTAGTCTAGCTTAATGGAATGCGTTTTTTTGTTACACATTTTTAATCTATTAAAAGTACCACAGATCAACTTATATATAGTAAAATAGGATTATTATTCTCATAAAGGAAATGACACGTCATGGACAAGGAATATGCTTATACAAAAGATAAAGTAATAGCATTGTGTAAAACATACATGAATGATGAAGATATCAG
>DYYI01000049.1:0-20564 GCA_020741755.1 Aliicoccus persicus
TCGGATAGCAACTATAGCAATTCAGTATTACATTAATATAAGTAAATTATTTGGTGGTGTGAACATTGGTAAAGAAAAATGAGATTGTAAAATTTACAGTTGTTTTTGAATTTACAGCGGGCAAGAATGCAAACGCAGTAATATCAGATATTGTCAGTTTGCATGATGGACAAAATATTCATGAAAAAATGGAGAAGGCTGAAAGTGTCGCTAAGGACCTGGGGGAAGGACTTAAAAATAAAATCATTGAAGATGAGTTTATATGTGTGGATACTACTTTTCTTCTTAGTAATTTAATTAAAGCATTTACATTAAATCCGAGCTATAACAGTTTAAAATAAATGATTTTCAGGGCAATAAAAGGGTACATCATCTGAGAAAGGGCAAATAGTATTGGAATTTTTCTTAAGGAAATGATTGAGAAAGGTTGATTTAAAAGTATTTTTATTAACCCTTGTAGAGGGGTAATTGGAGATCTTCATTGAGTGGGAATAAGAATTTTAAAGCCGAAAGCCCTATGATTATAGGGCTTTCGGCTTTTTATAGTTATTATAACTTCATCTTAAATCCTTCATGTGTC
Source organism: Aliicoccus persicus (assembly GCA_020741755.1). Lineage (GTDB taxonomy): Bacteria > Bacillota > Bacilli > Staphylococcales > Salinicoccaceae > Aliicoccus > Aliicoccus persicus_A. The sequence continues at coordinate 581 of DYYI01000049.1, forward strand.
GCATGAAAACCTAATCGTTCATAAAAGCGTAATGCATCTTCTCTTTGTTTGTCTGTCGTCAGCTGTATAAGGTGACACTCTCGCTCCTTCGCGCGTTGAATTGCATACTCAATCATTTGTGATCCCGCACCCATTCCTCGCACATCGGATGAAATCCTAACCCCTTCTACTGTTGCTCTCCATCCACCTTGATGTGTGATATACGGTGTAAAAGTAATTTGCAAAACACCCACAATTTTATGTTCATAATTCACAACGACTAATTCATTATTCGGATCGGTTTCAATCGCTTTAAATGCTTTTACATAACTTGAAGGCAGTGGTAATTCATAACGCTCACGTTTACTGCCTAAAAGATCATCAGACAGCATTTTGACAATGCTTTCTAAATCTTGTTCGACCGCTTCTCTAAAAGTAATTTCATTATTCAATTCATCCACCTCCTTTAATGATCCTCATACTTCCTTTAAATTATACCCCAAGTCATCTAACTACCAGTCTGATCAATATCACTATAAATCATTTGACACACTTTTATATATTAGATAAGCTCTTAACAAGACATTAGATGGAGGTTAAATGTATGAACCATTTAGTAGAAAATTTTTACACGCAGCAGTCGCATGTATTTGAATTATTGGCACTGATGTTTCGATTGAATAACCATGAATATTTGAATGAAGGTACGCCAGAAGGTAGAGAGAACAACGAATTAAATGAATATATAACATATAGTCGCGCTGTTTTATCTAAAGAGACTAAGGAGGAGTTGGACTGTTTTTTCCATAATGACAGCTTCTTTGGATTAACTTTGAGCCAGCTTATCCTCGAGCACAACAAAGCAGATGATATTCAAGCATTTATTGAATTTTTGGAGGATCTCCCTGTTAAACAAATGATGTCATCTTTCATTAAGAGTGGATATTCTTTTCCTGAGGACACACCAAATATGGATGACCGTGATGCGGTATTTAACTTTATTAAGTCGTCTATGTTGCCTTTCAACGAGCAAGCAAAACTACTCTACTTATATGTAGATGAAGAGAAAACGAAAGCGCGTTTTATACGACTCATCAAGGAAATCAACGAGGCGTTTTATGAACCCTCAATGGATAAAATTGCAGAAGTACAGGAAAGAAGCATCAATAAATTATCTTCGATGGATGGCGATCAAATAAGAGGACTATTGCAGCGCAATTTTTCCCAAATGGAAGTACCTAAGGAAAAATTCAATAAAGTGATTCTTATTCCAAGTTACTATTATCAACATGCTTCATTATTTACTTACGGAGATGAAGCAGATACGGTGATGACGCTCTTTGGTACTGAGACACTTGATGCACCAGATGATTCAAATGAAGAGGATATTATTGATTTAGTCGCAGCGCTCTCAGATCCAACGAAGTTCAACATTATTAAAGCATTGAACATCGCACCGCGTTATGGATTTGAGTTAGCACAACAATTAAATGTTTCAGGACCTACGATCTCTCACCACATTTCTAAATTGTCTAAATTAGGATTAATCCGTGCAACAAGAAAAGGAAATAAGATCTATTTCAAGTCAAACCGTGAAAAAATTGAAAGAACCCTGGCAGAGATGTCTGCAATTCTTACTAAGAGAGAGGAATAATCAAAATGAAAGCTTTATTTAGAAACCGTAATTACATGCTCTTATGGGCTGGACTATCGGTTTCAAGATTTGGATATCGATTTTTTAATTTAGCCATTCTATGGTTTGTTATCCAAGAAACAGGTTCACCTTTGGCACTTGGTATGACGGTGATTTGCTTTACGATTCCAACGGTATTAGTCGAGCCAATAGCTGGGGTACTCGCAGATCGATACGATAAAAAGAAAATTATGGTCATCACTGACTTTTCTAATGGGATGATTATGTTGATTATTGCATTCGCTATGATCAGTGGTGGTTTAACACTTTCAGCATTGTATGCTTTACTCGTATGTTCAGCAATCGCAACTGCCCTGTTCAACCCTTCTGCCAATGCAAGTATTCCATTGCTCGTGGAGGAAGAACGGTTACCAAAAGCAAATTCTTTAAATCAGTTGAGTACACAAGGGAGTAATATACTAGGACCAGCTCTAGCAGGTGTACTAATCGGTGTTGTTGGAAATATCGGAATCTTATTACTCGTCAGTGGTATCGCATTTATCATTTCTGCGATAACAGAAATCTGGATTAAAGTACCACGTGTAAATGAAGAAGAAGAAACATTCCATTTAATAGATAAAATGAAGGAAGCATTGAAATACGTCACGGGGAGTAGAGAGTTACTCATGTTAGTCATTGTTGGTGGTATCATTATTAATTTCTTCTTGGCACCACTTACGATCTTTGTGACATATATGAGCGAATCTATTTTTGACGTTGGTGCAGCTGGACTAGGATTCATTAGCTCCTCAGTCGCTGTCGGCGCATTATGTGGTGCGATTATGATTATGCTCAATGTATTTAAAGATAAATACAAAATGGCGATTATTGGTCTAAGTCTTGAGGGGATTGCACTATTAATTATGGGAATCGGACTGACTTATTTTACAACAGTGTTTACAGCTTGGTTACTCGGTCTTGGGGTTGCATTAGCGAGCGTTGGAATTAATACTTTGTATCAAACAATGATTCCAAAAGAGATGATGGGTCGAGTACTCAGCTTAGTCTCAATGCTACTCGGCGCATCCATCCCATTAGGACAACTATTTGGCTCGTGGATTATCACGTATTATTCCATGACGCTCGTACTAGTCGTATTTGGCATCATCATTCTAGTATCTGCCCTTTCACTGATCCGAATCACGATGACTAAAAATAAAGAAGAAGTTGCTTTAGAGGGAAAAGTTAACTGATTAGTACTTAATGTTAAAAGCACTATACTGAATCGTCTACTCTTAGTTGGACAATACCTATATGAGAGGTTATTGTTAAATTAGAGAAGTAGACGATTTAGAGGTGTTTTGATTGAATATACTAGAAAAATTACAATCCGTTTTAATATTATTATCAGTAGGAATAGGATTACTTTTAGGACAATTTTATTTCTTTGAAAAATATGCTGGATCCTTTATACTCCCATTCTTATTGTTAATGTTGTATGGATTATTTCTAACAGTACCATTAACTAATATTAGAAATTCTTTAAAAAATGTTAGTTTTTTAAGCACAACGATTATTATTAATTTTGTTTGGACACCACTTTTAGCATGGGGATTAGGTGCAATATTTTTATCAGATCACCCAGCGTTGTGGCTGGGTTTTATATTGCTCCTTGTCACACCCTGCACAGATTGGTATTTAATTTTCACATCGATTGCGAAAGGGAATGTGTCACTTTCTACTTCAATTTTACCCATTAATTTAATTTTACAAATTGTCCTACTCCCGGTATATTTCTTACTTTTTGCAAGCACAATGGAAAATGTAGAGTTAATGCCAGTATTAGAAAGTGTTATTTTCGTTCTGTTTATACCGTTTATCCTAGCCAATCTGACACGATATTTATTTAAACGTCGCAAACGATTTTTTGAAAATAAATTGATTCCATTTTTCGCTTCATCTCAAATAGTGTTTCTATGTTTAGCAATTGTCGCAATGTTTGCTTCACAAGGTTACTACCTCTTAAATAATATAAGCATAATTTTACTGATATTGATTCCGCTTTTACTGTTTTTCATAATAAATTTTTTAGTCGCACAAACAGTAGGCAAAGTATTCAATTTTAGTTATCAAAACCTCGTGAGTTTAAATATGACAATCATTGCAAGAAATTCACCGGTTGCACTCGCAATTGTCGTCACAGCCTTCCCTACCGAACCGTTAATTGCACTCGTCCTTATTATCGGACCATTAATTGAATTACCTGTACTTGCACTACTTGCTCAATCTTTATTACGGATTAAGAGTAACAAAAGAGTGAATTGATCAGATTAGTCAATTCACTCTTCAAAACTACTTCTATGATATTTTAAAAATGTTTTGATACTTCTTGCTGGTCTTCCAAGTGTTTCATCTGAATCATTTGTCCCTAGATTTTTAATTTGCCCCGTCGCACCACTAATTAAAATCATATGATCCATCCTTTTTTAGACTTACTTTCCAGATTGCATCTCATAGTTTCTTATAATCATGCCATTTGTATGAGTCATGCCAAAGTTTTGATAGAATGGCACCAAATCATCGTCACAACATATATCAACCATATAAATATCTTTAAGTTCGTTCAACATTATGTCTACCAACTGTTTCCCAATGCCTTTATCCTGGTATGCTGGTAATACTTCCAGGAGCGGGATATATGCTGAAAGTACATTATCCGAAATAGCTGTGATAAAACCAATGACCTGATTTTTTTCTTCGTCCAAAGCAATCACTACTTTTTGACTTTCTCTTAGCAGTTTTAGATGCGTACTTGTACTTGGCGGGTTCGGCCACCCAACGAAAAATCCGTTGAGCATGTCCTTTGTAATGTTGTCACATGAGTTGATGTATTTCAAAACTTTCACTCCATTTTTTGATATTAATTAAGTATTTTCCTAATCCACTTCTTCATCTATCCTTGCACGCCACATCGGTGATAGTAGTAACCAAATTGCAACGATAGCCAACCCTATTCCTGAAATCCATAATGCCTCTCGGAATCCTATAAAGTCAGCAATTGCACCACCAACAGGTGCGCCAATGACGATCATACTACGGTTGATCGACCGCATCGTTGCATTCATTCGTCCTTGTAAGTGCATCGGCGTTATAGACTGGCGATAACCCATTTCTACTGGTCCTTCTAATCCCATTGCAAATCCATATAACAACTGACCCGTTATAATCACAGCAAGTGCACTGAATTGCAGTTCATCTTGTTGACTCGCTGGTGTTAATGCAATCAGTATAATAGCTGGGAAATACAAAGCTCGAGCTAAAGTCATCGTTTTTCCTACGCCCCACCTCTCTCCTACATTGGTTGATAAAGAAGTTCCGATTAATGCACCGAATCCTACAGCTGAAAGGATAAAACCGAGAACGAACGAGCTGTATTGAAGTTCGATTAAGACGAACGTGACGATTACTGTAATCGTCATACTATGGAAAAAGAACCAAACATGCGTATTCAATGCCAACGTCTTCAGATACCGATGATTGTATACCCAACGCAGACCTTCGGACACTTGTCCACTGAATGGTTGAGTTGTTTTGTTTTCTACTGGCTTATGTTTGATTGTAGCCATCAGAACACCAGATATTAGATACGTACACGCATTGATTAGAATAGTGAAAGGTGCAGTAATTAAAGATACTAGTGCACCAGAAAGAACTGGTCCACCTGTTTCAGCGACCGCTGCACTTTGTTCAAGTCGTGCATTTGCACGTGTCAGCAATTTACGTGGAACGATTTCAGGTACAAGTGATTGATAAGCCGCATCATTAAAAATAGACATCATACCAAAAAGTATCATAATAACCATGAGCCAGCCGAGACTAAGCACATCGAAAATTGCTGTTAAAAAGATGAGTGTTAAGAGTATACTTCGTGAGATATCTGTAACCACCAACACCACTTTTCGGTGCAAGCGATCTATTATTACACCTGCAGCGAGTCCGAGAACGACATACGGCAACCATCTGGATGCATTTAACCAACCAACATCCACTGCTGTACCGTGCAGATTAACGACAACTAAAACTTGTAGAGCAAGAGAGAAGAGGAAAGCACCAAAATATGATGATGTTGATGCGAGCCAAAAACGGACATAGTTACTATGATTCCGTAACTTAATATGATCAACCTCCAGATAATCATAAATATGTATTATTATAACAAAAAGGCTGATCAAAAAATTTTGACCAGCCTTTAAAATGTCTTAAATTAACTTCATCTTTTTAACCCATTAAACAATTTATAGCTGCTGTAGACAGACAATAACTGCTCAAAATCAATATGTTTTAAGTCTGTTATACGTGCATGTTTTAAAGCTTTATTGAATTGGTTTTTTGTGAACAAACGCGTATATTCTTTGTTCACCCATTTCGTGACAAACGTTTTAAATCGTGTTTTATCTTGTGATGACATCACTTCATTTTTTCGCTGTAATACGATTAATGCACTGTCCACATTCGGTTTCGGATGAAAGTAATTTCTCGGAACTTTAGCGAGGATTGAAATTTCAACTTCTGCCATGAGTAGCAGTGATAGCAACTTGTTTGTGTTTAACAATCGCTTAGCAAAGCCATGTTCAACGATTAAATAACTTGTAGTCACATCACTTTCAAATACGATCTTTTTAACGATGCTTGTACTCAGGTTGTACGGGATATTACCGAAGATTTTATAGGAACGTTTCCTCGGAAAATCAAACTGTAATATATCATGATTTACTAGTTTAAAGTTTGTATTGTTTTCGAGCTTTTTATGCGTTATGTCACACAGTTTTGAATCGATCTCAATCGCTGTGACATGGTTACATCTATCTACAAGAGCGCTTGTAAAGTGACCCTTACCCGCACCAATTTCAAACACATGATCTTGAGTGTTTAATTCTATATTATTCATTATTTCTTCTATATAATACTTAGAAGTAATAAAGTTTTGACTGAGTTTTATATTTTTTTGGTTCATTATAACCTCTCCATGAAGGTCACAACGAATTCATTTCAGCAATTCATCATAACCTTTTATTTTATAAATGGTTGATAATGAACTGCATCAATTACAAAAATACAAAAATTACACATATTAAAATTCTCCTTCATCATTTAGTCTGCTGACTTAAACGTGAAGGTTATTTGTTACAAACATTGAGCATAAACCCATAGAAATTCCTCCTTGTATTCGAACTCACATTAGCATAATTAATGGTTGAATTCAAAAACAATGATAATACGATTCTTATGCCACGTTTGTACTTTTTGTTGGTTCTGATTTTTTATTAAAATTCATAATGACAACACCAGCAATAATGATGATTAGACCAAAAATATTTAATGTAGAGAGGTCTTCATTAAAAGCAAACATACCAACTAAAGCGGTGCCTGCCGTTCCAAGTCCCGCCCAAACACTGTATGCGATACTGAGTGGAATATGTTTTAATGTAATGATCAGCAATGTGAATGAAATACCAAACCCAATAATCAGGGCGATGGTTGGTGTAATATTAGTAAAACCATTAGAAAGCTTAAGCATTGATGTAGAAAAAATTTCAAATAGTATTGATGTTAACAATAAAATATAATACTTCAAAATAAGAATCCCCTTTTATTTTTATTTAAATTCTCATCAGAACGATACCAACAATCAATAAGAGAATACCGAAAGCCATTTGTACGGTAATCTTTTCCTTAAATACTAAAAATCCAACAAGTGCTGTTAACGCTGTACCTACTCCACTCCACGTTGCATAAGCGAAACTCAATGGAATAGATACAAGGGCTAACGATAGTGCATAAAATGATAATGCATAACCAACAACTACCCCAAGTAGCGCGAGCACCTTTTTATTTTTACTGATCGAAGTTAACTTCATCATCGTCGTACCAAATACCTCTGAAACAATTGCACCCGCTAATAATAGATATCCCATTATGCCACTTCACTTTCCAGTCGTTTACAGTAATCGAGAACAACTTTTTTCATTTTTTCTTTATCTTGCATAGCGTATCCATACATGATTGAAAACAAGATGCCATCACAAATCATGCGCAGCTCTAATATGTTATATTGATCACCATCATCTTGAATGAACAATTTAACCCATTTTTTCGATACTACTTCCCACAGTTCCTTACTTTTACCGGCTTCTTGAGACGAAATAAAAACTGCTGAAAGTAAAACATTCTCAGAATCCTCTAAGATATCGATCGTCGCTAATGCATATGCACGTATAAATTGGTACGGACCAGATAACTTAGCTTTGTATGATGACATTTTTTCATCAAATTCTTCGATTACCATTTCATTCATTTTCAAGAGGAGTAACTCTTTACTCTCAAAATGATAGAGAACGCCACCTTTAGTCATCTCAGATTTTTCTGCGAGATACTGCATCGTTAATTTTTGCATGCCCTCTTCATTTATAATCTTAGCCGCATTTGTGAGTAGTTCTTCTTTTTTACTCAAAACAAGTCACTCCACATTTAAATTACTATACTGAACGGTCAGTATAGTAATATTATCATACAGATTTTAATTTATGCAATAATAAAAGACAGTGAATTTTCATCACTGTCTTGTACTTCTGTTTATGTTATTTTTTATAGTCCACTTGGTGAGATCAGAACTTTAGCTTGACTCTTGTCTGTATTGAGCAGTTCAATACCATCTTTAACAACATCGTCTAATGCAATTCGATTTGTTACGACTTGTTTCACATCAAGTTTTCCATCAGCAATGGCTTTAATTACCGGCTGATAATCATGCGCATACGCAAGTGAGAACTTAATCTCTCCTTCAATCATTAATAGATCGTTTGGATTGAATGAAACTTCACCGCCGAATCCGGCGATTACTTGTACAGTACCTCTACGCTTAATTGATGCAACAGCACTCTTAAATGTTGGGTTCGCACCTGCCGCTTCAAATGCAACATCAACACCTTTATTGCCAGTTATTTCTCTAATTTTTTTAACTGCATCTTCATCTGCTGGGTTGATCACATACGTAGCACCTAGTTCTTTCGCCTTATCTAATCTCTCTTGAGACAAGTCGATAACGAAAGTTTCAGCAGCACCATAAGCTTGCGCACATAGTAAAGTTAATAGACCTATTGGACCTGCGCCATAAATTGCAGCACTTTGACCTGCTTTCAATCCAGACTCCCCAACAGCACGGAACGCAACAGCAGTTGGTTCAACAAGAGCACCTTCTTCTAACGAAACCCCTTCAGGAAGTTTGTGGAATTGTTTTTCGTCTGCAACAAAGTATTCAGCGAATCCACCATCAGTTACAAGCCCATAGAACCCAGCATTTGATACTTCACATAAGTTGTATATACCTCTGCGACAAGATTCACATTCACCACAGTATAATACAGGTTCAATTGCAACTTGATCTCCTACTTCAAACCCTTTCACACCTTCGCCAACTTCTTCAACTGTACCTGAAAACTCATGTCCGAGTACGAACGGCACTTTATCTTTTGAAAGTGGGTGTTCTTCAAACGCGATTCCTAATCCATGGTTATATGCATGTAAATCACTACCACAAATACCAGCCCAAGCAACCTTAACCTTAACTTGACCAGCTTTTGTTTCCTTTACTTCTACTTCCTCGATGCGTAAATCCTTCTCGCCGTAAATAACGGCTGCTTTCATCTTAGACATTTCCTCACCTCAAAGAATTTTGTAAATGCTTTCATATACATTATATATTATTCTAAAAATTAAGTGGTTGTTTTTGATTATCGATACTAAGGACAATATCTTTCTTTTCTTGTATCATGTACAATGCCTTTTAGGATGTGATGATTTGAATAGTAAAGAGAAAAAAATTGTATTTGCATTATTGATATCAACATTTTTAGCTGCGATCGAAGTCACGATAATTAGTACGGCAATGCCGACAATTGTCGATGTTTTAGGTGGTTTCGAACTAATCAGCTGGGTGTTCGCTATATATTTATTATCAATATCTGTTACTACGCCAATATGGGGGAAGCTCGCTGACTTAACAGGCAGGAAGAAGATTTTTATAATTGGTGTCACAATTTTCTTAACTGGTTCTGCTTTGTCCGGACTTTCTCAAAACATGGGACAACTGATATTTTTTAGAGCCATTCAAGGGATAGGTGCTGGTGCAATAAATCCAATGACTTTTACAATTGTGGCTGACGTTTTTAATTTAAGACAAAGAGCGCGCGTTCAAGGACTGATTAGCGCGATGTGGGGGATTGCTGCAGTCTTGGGTCCATTAACCGGTGGATTTCTCACAGATTACGTGTCATGGCGATGGATTTTTTTAATTAATATTCCATTTGGACTACTTGCTATCTGGATGATTAGTAGAAATTTAGTTGAGCACTATGAAAAAAAGAAGCCGAGCATCGATTACGGTGGTGCACTGTCATTCACCATCGGTATCTCCGCACTGCTTCTCGCATTACTTTCATTGGATATTGAGAGTAGTATTGGTCTGTCCTCAACTCAATTAATTGTTTTATTCATTGTTGCTATTATATTTATGGTACTTTTCATTGTGGTGGAAAGACGTCATAAAGAACCGATGATTCCGCTTCAATTATTTAATATTAAGGACATTACATTTGCTGTCTTTGCATCATTTTTAACAAGTATGATATTGATTAGTATGTCCGCATTCTTGCCGCTGTGGATACAGAATGTACTCGGTATGGGTGCCACTGCAACTGGAATTGTACTCATTCCACTCAGTGTCGGTTGGCCGATTGGTTCTGTGCTAAGCGGTCGTGTATTTATTGAGAAACTCGGCATAAAGCAAACAGCGCTTCTGGGTGTGAGTTTTATCTTTATTGGTTCTGTGCTGTTAACAACGATTACACCTGAAACACCACTCACAATCTTGGCATTATATATATTTGTGATTGGCCTTGGGTTTGGATTTTCAATGACCAGTTTCACGGTCATCATCCAGTCCTCTGCACCACCAGAAATGAGAGGTTCGGCAGGTTCTTTAATTACGCTATTTCGTACATTAGGGCAAGCCATCGGGGTCGCTGTATTAGGTACCTCAATGAATTTAGCGATTCAAACTGTTGCGAGTGAAAATCCTGCGATGGCTGTAGCAGACGGGTTACATGTGGTGTTTATCATCTCTGTAATCATCAGTATATTAAGCTTGATCGTGACATTTTTAATTCCGAAAAGATCTTTAGATGAATACAAATATTAGCGATTCTTATTCTTTCGTTAAGAAGTGTAGTGTACATGCTGTGAACAAGAAGCCGGCAACAAAGTTTGCCAGTGTGACAGGGATTTGATTCCAAACCCACCAGTCAGTAAAGCTAATATCTGCACCGAGCATCATGCCAGCAGGTATCACAAACATATTCACTACAGCATGTTCAAAACCTTGTCCAAAGAAAATGAAGACCGGCAACCACATCGCTGCAATTTTACCAACAGTTGCAGTGGATGTATTCGCCATGACAGCACCGAGCGTCACCATGAAGTTACATAACAATGCTTTGACGATTACGACGACCATACCATCCGATCCGAGTGCCTGATATGCAATCGTCTTACCCTCAGCAACATTGATAATCTGGTTAATAAGCGCTGACTCATTTACATGCCCAAATTGTGTCACTGCTATAACGTAAAGAAAAGCATACAAAACCGCACCCATCAAGTTCCCTAAAAATGCCCATGTGAAGTTCCTCATGATGAGCGGTATCGTCGTTTTATTTCTGAACCTCGCCATCGGTAACATTGCAAAGCTACCCGTAACAAGTTCAAGATTTAAAATAAGCACCATTACGAAACCAACAGGGAAAACAATCGCGCCGACAATATCTAATCCAGTTTGCGTTGCAGCTGTATAAGCAAGAGTCGTCGCATAACCTAAAAATGCACCGGATAACATCGCTGAAATGATAATACGCATGACAGACAAACGTGTTTTTTTAGCACCAGCTTCTGCCATATTGGCAACCACTTGATTCGGTTTTACATAGTCCACATCGCTTACTCCTTATCGTTTTCTAGTTACTTTAAATTTTACTCATTTTGTTAGCTGGTGCATGTGATTTAAATCATGAAATTGTGATGATATTGTGAAAATTTTCATAAAGTTTGGGGTGGGTGAGGTTTGCCTCATAAACTTGTGGGCGCTCAGCTTTACTGTAGGCATTCCTATATAAACTTGTGAAAACACAAATTTACGGTAGATACTTCAGCATAAACTTGTGAAACTTCAACTTTACGGTAGACACTCTAGCATAAACTTGTGAAAACACAACTTTACGGTAGGCACTCTAGCATAAGCTTGTGAAACTTCAACTTTATGCAAGCACCTCTTTCGTTACTCTGTCGGTTCTCATTGGAGAGGTAGGCTCTTTTTATTTAATCAAAAACAAAAAAACACCCCAAAACTAATTTTTGGGGTGCTCCATAAATCTATTACACGCTTTCTACAACAATCGCATCATCGAGGACTTTCGCAATCACATGATCTAACGCATCTTCTTCTAGCATTAAATCTGTCAATTGGTCTTCGATAACATCTTGAATGACCCGACGCAATGGTCTAGCACCAAATCGTTGGTCATATCCCATCTTAACCAACTTCTCTTTTGCTTCTTGTGTAATTTCTAATTCGATTTCATTTTCTTTAACTGCTTCATTTAACTCAACGAGCATTAAATCTACGATTTCTAGTAAGTTTTCTTCATTTAGTTCATTGAATTTAACAATACTATCAAACCTATTGAGGAACTCTGGTTTAAAGTAATCACTTAGCATTTCTAATGAAGAAACTGCATCGTTCTCACTTTGTCCGAATCCCATGCTGTTGTTATTGAATCCTGTTCCTGCGTTACTCGTCATGATGATTACTGTTTCTTTGAAGCTCACTGTACGACCATGTGAGTCTGTTAAGTGACCATCTTCCATGATTTGTAGGAACATGTTTTGAACATCTGGGTGTGCTTTCTCAATTTCATCGAGCAAGATGATATTGTACGGATTACGTCTGACTTGCTCTGTTAACTGACCCGCTTCTTCATGTCCAACATACCCTGGAGGTGATCCGATAATTTTAGATACACTGTGTTTCTCCATGTACTCACTCATGTCGAGACGGATTAACGAATCACGTGTTCCAAATAACTCTTCAGCAAGTGCTTTCGTGAGTTCTGTCTTACCGACACCAGTTGGTCCGACAAATAGGAATGTTCCGATTGGACGATATTTAGATTTTAGTCCTGCACGTGAGCGACGGATTGCTTTTGCAACTTTACCTACCGCTTCAGGCTGTCCAATGACTTTACGACCAAGATTCGTTTCAATTTCACGCATTTTAGATTGTTCATCCGCTTGCATTTTCGTAACAGGAATTCCCGTTTTCTCTTCAACGATTAACTGAACGTCAGAAACATCCACATTGATTGTATTGTTTTCTGTACCTTGAGATTTTTCTAACTGTTTTTCAAGTTGATGTTCTTGATATCTCAAGTTCGCTGCTCTTTCATAATCTTCAGTATCCGCTGCTTGTCGCTTTTCAGCTCTCACTTTTTCTAACTGTGTTTGAATTGAATCTGAATCGTTTTCAGCGTTGGCAAGATTGAGTCGAGATCCCACTTCATCCATTAAGTCAATCGCTTTATCTGGTAAAAATCGCTCTTGTATATATCGATCCGATAAAGTAACAAATGATCGGATGACTTCATCTGAGTATTTTACTTCATGGAATTTTTCATATCGATCTTTAATGCCATGCAAGATTTGTTCCGCTTGTTCAAGCGTTGGTTCTTTTACAGTGATTGGCTGTAGACGTCGTTCAAGCGCAGCGTCTTTTTCAATCTGACGATACTCTTTTAACGTTGTCGCACCGATTAACTGCATTTCACCACGTGCGAGTGCAGGTTTTAAGATGTTACCCGCATCCATTTTAGAACTCTCTGCTGTTCCAGCACCGACGATTAAGTGAATTTCATCAATGAAAAGAATGACTTCATCGCGTTGTTTCACTTCTTCAATCAGCTCTTGCATACGCTCTTCAAATTGTCCGCGAATTCCCGTGTTTGCAACGAGTGACGCAACATCTAACATGTACACTTCTTTGTTCATCAGTTTTGTTGGTACATCACCCTCAACGATTTTTCGTGCTAAACCTTCAGCAATCGCCGTTTTACCGACACCCGGTTCACCGATGAGAACCGGGTTGTTTTTATTACGTCTATTAAGAATTTCTATCACACGTTTAACTTCAACATCACGGCCGATAACCGGATCAATTTGGTTTTGACGTGCTTTATCTGTTAAATTCGTACCGAGTTGTTCTAATAGACCCGGTGCTTGAGATTCTTTCACTTGTGTACCTGTCGCTCTGCGTGGACCATTTCCTTGATTAAATTGATTGAAAGATCCAAAAGCTTTGCTCGTTCCACCAAATAAATTGTTTGGATTTTGTGCTTGCATGTTTATTTGATGGAAGCAATCGTTACATAAATGTACTCTCATTTTCTGATTATTTATATTCATAGCTAAATTAACATTTGCATCATTAACATTACAGTTTTGACATTTCATAGTAAGTGCCTCCTATTAAATTAAATTTAGTCTTTTTTGACTTTGACTATCTTTGACTATAATTATATTATACATCGATTTTTCGAAATTTCAATCGTAATGCTCATATGTCTGTTTTAACGGTTATAGTATGATTAATGATGAGATTATTAACTATGAAGGATAATGCCTATGATTAGAAAATGCACGAAAGATGACTTGATACGCCTCCGAGATGTTGCAGCGCAAACATTCGATGAAACTTTTCGACCTGATAATACACCTGAAAATATGGAAACATACATGAGTAAGGCATTTACGACTGAAAAGATTGCTGCAGAGCTTGATCATCCAAATTCTTATTTCTACTTTATTTATAAAGACGAATTGCTGGCTGGTTTCTTAAAGCTGAACGTATTTGATGCCCAAACTGAGCCAATGGGGGATGACTTTATTGAGATTGAACGCATCTATATATTAAAAGAGTTTCAAAAACACGGATTAGGAAAACAGTTATTACAGTTTGCATTTGAGTTTACCAAAGCACGTAAGTATAAGAAGGTATGGCTTGGCGTATGGGAAAAAAATTTAAATGTACTGGCTTTTTATCGACGATATGGTTTTGAGAAAGTGGATTCCCATGACTTTTATATGGGAGATGATAGGCAGACAGACTGGATCATGGTAAAAGAATTTCAATTGAATACAGATAAGGAGTGATTTTTTGACACAAACATATCAGATGAAAGATGCACATCTTCAAATAGAATTACCAGAGATTTTTGACTTTGATGCAATTCTGGATTATTTAATACGGGACACAAATGAATGTATGTATGAAGTCACGGACAACCACGTCACGCGACTGATACAGATAAAAGATCACCAAATACTCTTTCGCGTGCGCGCGATTAATAATGAAGTTTTGGATATTGAGTTTTTAAATGGGACTGAACCAGGTGTGGATGTGTTACCTGACGTTGTGGCTTATGTTCGTGAATGGTTTGATCTGGATTATAATTTAGCATCTTTCTATAAGATTGCAAGTACGGATCCCCTACTTTCTCAAGCGACGGAAAAAGAATATGGTTTGAGACTAATGGGCATCAATGAGTTGTTCGAAGCATTTTGCTGGGCGATTTTAGGTCAGCAGATCAATCTGACATTTGCTTATACATTGAAGCGTCGATTTGTTGAGAAGTATGGACAGAGCATGGAATATGAAGGGAAGCTGTATATGCTATTCCCTTCTATTGATAGTATCGCGTCTCTCACACCCGATGATATGGCAGATGTGAAAATGACGCGTAGAAAAAGTGAATATATTATTAACATCGCACAATTGATGCGCGATGGCGAAGTGACGAAAGAAGGGTTACGCGCACTCGGCAATAATGAAGACGTTGAACGTGAACTCGTTAAGATTCGCGGCATCGGTCCGTGGACGGCGAATTATGTCAGCATGCGCTGTTTACGTCTCGGTTCTGCATTACCTCTCGCTGATGTTGGGTTAATGAATGCAATCAAGTTTGGTCTTGATATGGATAGAAAACCGACGAAAGCAGAGATTTTATCGCTTGCAGAGAAGTGGCAAGGATATGAATCATACGCAACATTTTACTTATGGAGACTACTCTACTAAATTTTTAAAATATTACGAAATATTCTGACATTTCCTCTCGTGATTATGATAATGTAAGAACAATATGAAAATGGAGTGGATATTATGACTGTTAAAAATAGAGTAATCGCACCGTTCAGATATGATTTTGTCGGGAGTTTTTTACGACCGGATGAATTAAAAGAATCACGTCGAGCATTTGAAAATGGAGAAATTTCAAGTGATGAACTAACTGACGTGGAAGATAAAGCGATTGAAACATTGATTGAGAAACAGAAGGCACTCGGGTTAAAGTCAATAACCGATGGAGAGTTTCGCCGTTCATGGTGGCACCTTGATTTTATGTGGGGACTCGGTGGTGTTGAAAAAACTGAAGTGGATCACGGTTATAAATTCAATGCAATAGAGACACGTGCGGAATCTGCAAGACTTACTGGTAAGCTTAGTGGAAGTAATCATCCATTCATTGATCATTTTAAATTTGTAAAACAATTCGAAGATGACAACACAATTGCACGTCAAACGATTCCAGCACCCGCTCAATTTTTATCTGAGTTATATCGACCGGAAAATATTGGATCGACTGAGGCTGTTTATCCGGAAAAGTCAGAATTACTCAAAGATATTGCTGTCGCATATCAAACGTTCATACAAGAATTGTATGACGCGGGTTGTCGTAACTTACAACTCGATGATTGTACGTGGGGCATGATTGTGGATGAAAACTATTGGAAGTCGCGCAGTGATAATGTTTCAGTTTCAGAGTTGAGTCGGGAATTTGTCGATTTAAATAATGAAGCGATTCGAAATCGTCCTTCTGATTTAATTGTGAATACACACGTATGCCGAGGCAACTACAGATCTCAGTGGGCATCGTCAGGTGCGTATGATACAGTTGCTGATATTTTATTTGGTGAAGAAAATGTCGATGGGTATTACTTAGAATTTGATACAGAACGTGCAGGTGGTTTTGAATCATTGAAAAAAATATCTGGTGACAAATTAGTCGTGCTTGGATTAGTTTCTTCTAAAACGAGAGCACTCGAGGACAAGCAAGAAATTATCGAGCGAATTGAAACTGCCGCACAGTATATCGATAAAGACCGATTATGTCTGAGCCCACAGTGTGGCTTTGCTTCTACTGAGGAAGGTAACGAATTAACCGAAGAAGAGCAGTGGAACAAAATGAAACTTGTAAAAGAAATTGCCAAAGAAGTTTGGGGTAATTAATTTAATAATAAATGCGTACACCCCTTCAAATCATAGATTTGAAGGGGCGTATTATTTTAATGTATGTTACTGTATACATGCGCATAGAGACATCCATAAAATCAACCTTGGAGGACGAAAGTAATGAACAACAGTAAATATTCTAAATGGAATTTAAGTATCATTGCACTCGGTGGTCTCATCGGGATTTCAATCTATCAGATATTTAACTTTGACCTATCCGTTTTTCTTGGTGGTATATTCGGTGCTGTATTGCTCGCGCTTGTTAACGTCATCCTCGTGTTAACGAAATCTGATGAATCTGCTGAAATAAGTCAAAAAGTTTTTCAAAATGTGCGTAATTATTACTACTACGTATACCTTGTATTTACCGCTGTCGCACTGATTGCACTCGTCGTTATGATGAGTTTAGATATTGAGGTCGTACCTGTCTCGACACTATTTTTAGTCTTCATCGTTTACTTTGTGTTGAGTGGTATTGGTGCATTTATGGTTGCTAAGAAAAAAATGTAATAACATATTAACGTCTAATAACGTGTCAAACTACTGATTGTACCTTTCGTTGACATCGGTGCATCGAGATCGACGAGAAACAGAACTACTGTCGCATCTTTATGTGCTGTAAGCGGGGGCAGTCCTTCATCAATATCGGCGATGGCTTCAAATCGTTCTGCTTTCTCGTTTCCTGTTTCAATTTCTCCATGCATGACATAGAGAAACGATGCGAGTCCAGGAATATTCGGAATTTCTAACGTGTTACCTGCTTTCACATGTGCATCCATAATATACGCATTTTGACGCATCGTCATCGGCGCATCACTATCTTCAGGTCCGACCATCGTATACCAATCTTCATTATCCACCGGCTTTTCATGGAACTGAATATTTGGTTCTAAGTCTGGTGCTTCAGGTCGCATAAAGATCTGCAACATCTCGACGCCTTCTTGTGGCACTTTTTCTTCATGCCAAAAACTCTTACCCGCATTCATCACCATCAACTTTCCACGTTCAATCGGCACTTCATATCCTGCGGAATCCTTATGCATTGAAATGCCTTTGTCTACATAACTCAATATTTCGTCATCGACGTGTTCGTGCATTTTTATCGTCAAACCTTTGGACATAAACGCATGATCGATATTTGAAAACGGACCGAACGTTGGACGCTCTCCGTCAGGTTCCAGAATACGTCCAGGTAAAATACGCGTGATTGAAAACATCCCTTTGTACGGTTCTAAATGTGCATCTTTACTCATTTTCAAAATCATATTCATCCTCCTTATCTCTCGTTCTATTTTCACGTAACTGAAACGATAAAATCACACAGACGAATGCAAGGAACGCCATGACGATAAATGCATACGTCACGCCCCAGAATGTACCGACACTATTTGGCGCATCCATCGTTGCTGCAGTAATACTAATGATAGAAGTCAACACGATGACACCGATTGTCATACCCAGTTGACGCACCGTGTTGACGATTGCCGATCCATGCGGAATATCTGAGTAATCGACTGCGTTCATCGCGAGCGTCGTCAGCGGTGCAAGCGTTAAGCCAAACCCTGCCATGAATACGCAGAAGAATAGCATGATCCAGTAAGGTGAGCTATCCATACCGATGAGATTGAGCAATATGAGTGAAATTGTCGTTAAAGAAAATCCGAGTGTAATGATGACTTTCCCACCATATTTGTCGTACAGATTTCCCGAGTATAGTGACATGATTGATAATAAAATCGTACCAGGTAATAGCAAGAAGCCAGATAAAAATGCTGACGTATCAAGTACAACTTGCGCAAACATCGGTAAGATGGTTTCTGTTGATAATAATAACCCTAAGTTAATTGCGATCATGATGACTGAAAGTCTGAACAGACCATTTTTGAAAAGTCGCACATCCAGTACAGGTCGCGTTAATTTCAGCTGTCTACTGACGAATAAAATGATTGTGATGAGTCCGATGATTACTGGTAAGATGACGCGAATGTCAGTTGCACCGACGACACTGATGTTACTTAATCCAAATATGAATAGGGAAAAACCGACAGCCGAGAATATGATCGATGTGAAATCTAGCTTGTATTTATCTTTTTGGATGATGTCTGTCATTGCAAATATTGCTAATACGAGTGTTGCGATGACGAGCGGTAGCATAACCCAATGTAATGTGCGCCAATCGAACACATCGATGATCACACCAGATATCGATGGCGCACTTGCCGGTGCCACATTGACGACCGCACCGAGCAGTCCCATCGCAAACCCTCTTCGTTCCGGAGGGAATATGATGAGTAAAATTGTTTGCGATAGCGGTAAGATGATACCCGCACCGATCGCTTGTAGTAGACGAGAGAAGATGAGCACTTCAAACGTCGGTGACCAACCACCGATGAGCGTACCGATTGCAAGTAATAGCAATGCGATGATGAGCAGCCATTTTGTTGAATATGTATTCGATAAGTAAGCACTCATCGGAATGAAAATAATTGATGTCAGTAAATATGCTGTTGTTAACCACTGCACTTCCGTTGCGTTAATGTCGAACTCCGCCATAATCGACGGGTAAGCAGTGATCAGTAAAAATTGTATGAAAGCAAATAGGAACGTCGATGCAATGACGACGATGATTATGCCATTATGTCCAAATTTTCTTGCCATTTCCATACTCCTTTTCTATATATCTAGTTCCACCTTATCAAATTGGTCGTTTTTGTGTGTGGGTTTGGGATTGTGGGGACTATGAGATTGGTTCATTGGCTCGTAAATTGATTTGCGTTCCAATGAGACTCGCTCACGGACGCGCAGATTGATTTGCGTTCCAATGAGACTTGCTCACTGACACGCAGATTGATTTGCGTTTCAATGAAACTCGCTCACGGACGCGCAGATTGATTTGCGTTTCAATGAGACTCGCTCACGGACGC
>DYYI01000050.1:0-8147 GCA_020741755.1 Aliicoccus persicus
TGACAATCATTGAAGAAGTAAATAGCAATCAGACCCAATCTGTGGAGTATATGTTAGGTCAAACGTTAGATTTAGAAGGCCATGATGTACTTGAAAGTGAGTATGTCGGTGACTTTAGAGTCATCCAACAAAATGATCATTTTAGAATGGTGCTTGTACAAGACGGTGTTGTTACTGGCGGTTATACGAATAGCTCAAATGTCGCATTTGATCGCATTAATATTGAAGGATTATATCAATCAGATATCCGTGAAATATATGGTGAGCCTGAATCACATTTAAGACGTGGTATGAAGCGGATGAATGTTCAAAATGATGAGTATGATGTGTTTGATTTAGGTGATAGAATCGTGTACTTTTTCTATGATATTCATCGTGACTATGCTGCAAATGGGATGTTAATTTTCATGAAAGATGAATATACGATTTTTGATAGTCTATACAATCATCCATCGGAAGAAAATAATGAACGCATGTTATTCTACCTTGTGAATGCAACGCGCCAAGAATATGGATACAGTATACTGCAGCGCGATGAGACAGCAGTGGATGCTGCGAGAGGTCATAGTATAGATATGGCGACCAACAATTACTTCGAACACGTTTCGCCAAGTGGCGTAGTATTAAAAGATCGCCTTCAGGCAAGTAACGTTGCGTTTAGATTTGCAGGTGAAAATATTGCGACAGGTCATACGTCATCGATATTTGTTCATCACAGTTTACTCAATTCTATGGATCATCGTAAAAATTTACTGCACTCCGACTTCACTCATTTAGGCATAGGGGTTGCTTATAATGAACTGGATGTTCCATACTATACTGAAAATTATGTACAAAAATAAATCACTCGATTGAATGAATCCGAACATCATTGTTCGGATTTTTATTGTATGATTGAATATATAATCACAGATTAAATGTTTACTGGAGACGATTCTTTTGAAAATCATAATCTCACATACTAATACAGATTTCGATGCACTGGCTTCAATGATCGCAGCGCACAAGCTACATCCAGATGCCACACTCGTTATTACGACAAAACAAACGTCACTCGTTAAACAATTTTTAACGATTTACCGTGATACATTTGAAATGAAACTTGATGATGACATCGATTGGTCACTTGTTTCTGAAATGATTGTGGTCGATGTTGCGACGTTAAATCGACTCGGTAATCATGCGAAACACCTGAATCTTGATGATGTAAAAGTTACAATATACGATCATCATCCAAAATCTGATAACAACATAATTGCAGATCATGAACAAATTGAAGAAATCGGTGCGACAGTGACGATGTTAATCGAAAAGATTATAGAACAGAACATACAGATTTCATCACTTGAAGCAACGCTGTTTGGGCTTGGTATATATACGGATACAGGATCATTTACCTATCCAAATACGACTGAACGAGAATTTGCTGCTGCCACTCATCTCATTCGAAATGGAATGAACTTAAGTTTAATTCAAAAGTTTTCTGTGCATAAATTAACGGAAGAACAAGAGAATCTGTTAAACACACTGTATTTTGAATCGAATGCATACGAACGAGAAGGGTTAAAGTTTGTTATTTCGTATTGTGAACATCCGAAATTTATAAAAGGTTTGGCCGTTGTTGCAGAGAAATTACTCGATGTCAGCGGCGCCAACTTGGTGCTCTGTGTCGTTAAGATGAAAAACACTGTGTTTATCGTTGGACGTGCCAATTCTGAACGCATCAACCTTATACCATTACTCAGTAAGTTCGGTGGTGGCGGCCATCGTGAAGCGGGTTCAGCAAGTGTTAAAAAGGCAGAGTTAAGTGATGTATTAAATGATATAAATAAGTACAAAGAGCTCTTACTCACACCATCAGTGATCGCACGTGATATTATGGCGAGCCCGGTTAAGTCATTGACACCTGAGACAACGATGGTGGATGCAGGTGAAAAGATGTATCGATACGGGCACTCCGGTTATCCAGTTGTCCGAGACGGAAAATTGGTCGGTATCATAACGCGACGTGATTTAGACAAAGCAAATCACCACGGTCTCGGGCATGCCCCGATAAAAGCATATATGAGTACTGAACTTATTACAGCAAAACCAGAAACGACAATTGAAGAGCTGCAAAGCATCGTGATCAATCATAATGTTGGTCGTATTCCAATCATGGACAACGACAAAATCATCGGAATCGTGACTCGTACAGACATTATTGAAGTGATGCATTCAAAACAGTTATCGGAAGCACTTAAGAAACCAAAATTAGATAATTTAAAAGAGTTGATGTCGACACGGTTACCAGAGTCGACGTATCAATTGCTTAAAGATATTAGTAAAAGTTCAGGGGAATCACACGTTAATGTCTATCTAATCGGTGGAATTGTACGTGATTTGTTCTTAGACTATCCGAATGATGATGTGGATATTACAGTTGAAGGTGACGGGATATCGTTTGCTAAACAATTAGTTGAAGATTATGGCGGCACTATCGTTAGTCATGAATCTTTCGGTACAGCAACATGGACGCATCCAAATGGAGAACAGATTGATGTGACTTCAGCTCGACTTGAATACTATGCGCGACCAGCGTCTTTACCAGATGTCGAACGTGCCTCACTGAAAATGGATTTGAATCGTCGAGACTTTACGATCAACTCAATGGCAGTTCGTTTAAATCCAAGAAGTTTCGGTAAACTTGTCGATCCATTCCATGGTCAACAAGACTTAAGAAGCAATACGATTCGTATTCTTCATAACTTGAGTTTCATTGAAGACCCAACACGTATTTTCCGTGCTGTTCGATTTGAAAGCCGATTTAACTTTAAAATGGATAGTCAAACGCTGACATTAGCCCACAACTCAATTGGTCGAATAAAGGACCTATCAGAAGACCGAATGATTGGTCAGATGAAAGCCTTGTTTAATGACCGTGCGCCGAGTAAAGCAATGTTGCGACTATTTGATCTTCACTTTTGGAGACAGTTCGATATTCAAGATGAATGTCGTGAATCGAGTACGATACATGTAAAACAATTGGAAGGAATTTATGATCGCGTTTTCGAGGAAGAATATACGATCAATTGGATCAACTACTTTGCGATACCGTTTTATCAGAGTGAAGTACTAGATAAAATCGAACCATACTTAATGAGTCGGGGTGATCGCAAGTTCATACAAGATGTTAAAGCACTCATGAATCAATCTGAACTGTTAGAAATGGAGACAGCTTGGGAGTTACATCCAAAATTAAAAAATTACAGCAATGAAGCGATTCTGTTTTTTGTCACAGCAAGACCGGATACGAATGCAGAGCCAATTGTAGATTATTTAGTTCGTCGTCAAAAATTGGTGAATTACTTAACAGGTGAGGATATGATCAATGAAGGGTATAAACCAGGTAAATATTTTAGAAATATTCTACTTGCACTAGAAGTCGCTGTATTAAATGGTGAAGTAGATTCTAGAGAGTCCGCAATAGAATGGTTGCTTAAAAATCATAGCAAGTCATAACAAGATAAAAACACCTGAGTCCATTTAACAAATGGATTCAGGTGTTTTTCTACATTTCTCTAAATAAACCAACGACTTTTCCGAGCACGGAGACCTGTTCTAAAATAATAGGTTCCAAAGCGCTATTTTCCGGTTGGAGTCGGTAATAGCCTTGTTCTTTGTAGAATGTTTTTACCGTCGCCTCATCTTCTTCTGTCATCGCAACAATAATATCACCGTTATGTGCAATGTTTTGCTTCCTTACGATGACTTTGTCACCATCATGAATGCCAGCTTCAATCATACTATCCCCAACGACTGTCAGTAAGAATATCTCACTATTATGACCAGCAGTGAAATGTTCAGGCAATGGGAAGTACTCATCGATATTCTCAATCGCAGTAATCGGCGCACCAGCAGTTACTTTACCTAATACAGGGACTTGAATAACTGGTTCGTACATATGTGTGTTCTCATCTGTAATGATTTCAATCGCACGTGGTTTCGATGGATCGCGTTTAATATAACCCTTTTCAATCAATCGTGTGATATGACTATGAACGGTTGAACTCGACTGCAATCCGATTGCATCACCAATTTCACGAACACTTGGTGGATAACCTTTAGCTGTGACGGTTTTCTTTATAAAATTATAGACCTGTTGTTGCCTTTCTGTTAGTGGTTCTTGCATCGCTAAACCCTCCATGCCTCTTTTATAAATAAATTATACCATTAATAAATAAACATATCAAACGTTTGTTCGATTTTTCGTTGACATCGAATATATGTTCTGTTATTCTATAAATACAAACATACGTTCTCTATGGAGGGATCTTCATGAAAAAATTAATTCAATCATTCTTAGCGGTATTTAGTATAGTATTTACGATAGGTATAGGGTTCTCGATGATGAGTGATCAAGACGTTGCCTCTTATTCTGATGAAGACACATACGAACAGACATATGCAGAAGGTGTGCAAGCAGACAAAGTAATGGATATTGAAACAGCAAATGCAATCGAACAAAACACGAACGTTTATGATGATGGGTATTTACTCGCAAATGAATCATCTAATGAATAATATTTGAAATCGTTAGTAACCTTTCACTTTATTTTGTGAAGGGTTATTTTTATGGTAAATTTAAGTGTGTATTGGAGGTTATAAAATGTTAGAAAAAGAAAACTTAGCACGTTTGAATATACTTGCTAAAAAGAAAAAGATGAATGCAATCACAAATTCTGAACTTGATGAACTTCAAACGTTGAGAGGCGAATACTTAAAGAATTTTAGAGCATCATTCAAAAAACAAATTGAAAACACAACTGTGATTGATCCAGAGGGTAAAGATGTAACACCACAAAAAGTGGTGGATAAGAAAAATAACAAATAAATTAGGGGCGATGTCAATGAACATAGAACAATTATCGATTAACACGATTCGAACGTTATCTATTGATGCAATTGAAAAAGCGAACTCGGGTCACCCGGGCTTACCGATGGGTGCTGCACCGATGGCATACACACTATGGACGAAACATTTAAATTTTACACCGAAAAATGACTGGTTCAATAGAGACCGATTTATTTTAAGTGCTGGACATGGATCGATGCTTTTATATAGTTTATTGCATCTCAGTGATGGACTTGATATGGAAGAAATTAAAAACTTCAGACAGATTGGTTCTGCAACACCAGGTCACCCAGAGTATCGTCATACGAAAGGTGTCGAAGTGACGACGGGTCCACTTGGTCAAGGTCTGGCGATGAGTGTCGGATTTGCAATGGCTGAGAAACATTTGTCTGCACGTTACAACAAAGATGACTTCAATGTCGTCGATCATTACACATACGTTCTAGCAAGTGATGGTGACTTGATGGAAGGTGTTTCTCATGAAGCAGCTTCATTGGCTGGTCATGTGAATTTAAACAAATTGATTGTTCTTTATGATTCAAATGACATCTCACTTGATGGTGATTTAGACATGAGTTTTTCTGAAGATATTGAATCACGTTTTACAGCTTACGGTTGGGATTATCAACTTGTGAGCGATGGGAATGATATTGACGCAATCAATGCAGCGATTGAACGAGCTAAAGCTTCAGATAAGCCATCGATGATCGAAGTGAAGACAATTATCGGTTACGGTGCCCCAAATGTATCCGGTAAAAATGCTGCACATGGTGCGCCAATCGGTCCAGAAGAACGTGAAGCAGCATTTAAATATTACGGATTTGATCCAGAAAAACGATTTGAAGTAAATGATGATGTATACGCACATTTCAAAGACACGATGCTTGCACGTTCAGAAGAAAAAGAAGCAGAGTGGCACGAAAAATTAGAAGCATACAGAGGTGTACATCCAGAACTACATCAAGAGTTAGTTGATGCGATCGAAGGGAAATTACCTGTTGACTACGATGCAGAAATGCCAATGTATCAAGCGGGTGAGGAGAAAGCGACACGCGGTACATCAAGCGATATGATTCAGGCATTATCAAAAACAATCCCAACATTGTTTGGTGGTGCAGCAGACCTTGCGAGCAGTAATAAAACACTCGTTAAAGGTGAAACTGATTTTTCTAAAGATAACCCTGCAGGCCGTAACGTTTGGTTCGGTGTACGTGAATTTGGTATGGCAGCGGCGCTAAATGGCATGGCTGCACACGGTGGTGTTTACCCGTACGGTGGTACGTTCTTCGTATTTAGTGATTACTTAAAACCAGCGCTACGTTTAAGTGCGATTATGGGACTGCCCGTCACATATGTGTTAACGCATGACTCGGTTGCTGTCGGTGAAGATGGACCGACACATGAACCTGTAGAACAGTTAGCGGGGTTACGCGCAATTCCAAATTTAAAAACAATTCGTCCAGCGGATGGTAATGAAACGAGAGCAGCTTGGAAAGTTGCAGTTGAGTCTGAATCAACACCAACAGCACTCGTACTAACGCGTCAAGATGTTGAAGTACTTGATGTGGATTATGAAATCGTTGAGACAGGCGTCGCTCGTGGTGGATATATTGTCTATGATACGGGTGATGATGCAATCATCTTTGCTTCAGGTAGTGAAGTATCATTAGCAGTAAAAGCTGCCGAGAAATTAGCAGAACAAGGTGTACTCATTAAAGTGGCATCAATTCCGAATATGAGTGAATTTTTATCGCAGGATAAAGAATATCAAGATTCTGTACTAAATAAACACATTGAGAATCGCTTGGCAGTCGAGATGGCAGCGAGCATCGGATGGCATCGATTTGTTGGAATGGATGGCAAGTTGATGACGATCGATCGATTCGGTGAGAGTGGTCCTGGTGCCGAAGTTGTCGAACACCTAGGGTTCACAGTAGATAACGTTGTGATGAAAGTTTTAGAGAAATAATGTTGTCAATAAGCCATGAATCATGTAGAATTTATAAGGGTTAAAGATTAAATGAGGTGAAAGCTTTGGATACTTGGATTTGGATTATAATTGTTTTCGTCGTATTCATTGGGGGATTAGCACTCGGGTTCTACATGGCAAGAAGATACATGATGAACTATTTAGAGAAAAACCCACCGATTAACGAAGAAATGTTACGCATTATGATGATGCAGATGGGTCAAAAACCATCACAGAAGAAGATCAACCAAATGTTGGCAATGATGAACAAATCGGCAGAAAATCCTAAAGAAGCACGTGCGAAAATGAAAGCACGTGGTCAATAGTAATAAAAAAACAGGACCTTTAAGTCCTGTTTTTTTTATTTAAATGTGATGCCTCTATAAAAATACTCATCTTCTGTCGTTTTCTCAGGTTGACTAATGACTTCGATATTGTAGTCTGGGTATCTCTTTTTAATGCGTCGAATGAACAGTTCAAATCGACTCTTTTTTGAAATAATCATGTGCAGAAGTATCGTACTCTTATCAACGCGTTCAAATTTTCCACTTAACTGTGTGATCAGTGCTGAACGTTTAATGCGTAACATTCTACCACCTGAAATAGGCTTTCCGCTCATCTTTACTGTAGCTCGCATCGTTTCGCCACTCGGGCATGGTGCGATTTGTAGTTGGTTATACTGCCCATCTTTAAGAATTTCTGTTGCTTCTTTATAGTCGAATATAAAATTGTTTTTCGGAACGCCCTTTGTTTCAGGGAAATAGTAATCAATCAATTTTGATGGTACGTCGCGCATCTTACCGTTATAAGGAAATACATGGAACGTAATCCCTGCAGTTGGATTTATTTCAATGACAACACCTTTTGTATCAGCCGTTGGGTCGATGATAATATCAACACCTGCATGTGGGATGTTGCCAATTGCTTTTAATGAATCGACCGCAAGTTGTTTAATCTCATCAGAGATTTCATCGGTCACATCGAATGGTTCTCCACCGATTGAGAGGTTTGACGTTGAACGTAAAAATACTTGTTGTCCCTTATCTAAAACTGAAGAAGTCATCAAACCTTGTCGACTGAGCATTCTTTCGATTTCAAAATCGACTTTGATCAGTTTGTTTTTTAAGTTTGGATTCTTTTTACGTGCTCTGTTCTTATCCGTGATCAACTGCTGAATCGTCTTTTCACCATCACCTGTAACAGAGGCAGCTTCTCGATACACACAGCTCACTGCCTCGTCGCCAACGACATAAATGCGATATTCATTACCATAATAATGTTTTT
>DYYI01000051.1:0-7215 GCA_020741755.1 Aliicoccus persicus
GATCGCAATCGCTTATGCAGGTGTGACCGTTGCAACAATAATCGCAGTGCCAGTTGGATTTTTAGCGGCACGTAATTTACTTGGGCCATTATCTTATTTAGCGAAAGCCTTGCTGAACGCGATTCGTGCCATTCCTGAACTGATCTTTGCGATCATCTTCGTTGCATCAGTTGGTATTGGTCCATATGCCGGGGTACTTGCAATCAGCATTAACTCAGTCGGAATGATTGGTAAGTTATATGCTGAAGTTATTGAGTCGATTGATGAGGAACCATTAGAAGCGATACGTGCATCAGGTGGTAACAGAATCCAAGTCATCTGGTATGGTGTCCTGCCTCAAGTATTGCCTGAATTCGTATCCTATTCGCTGTATCGATTCGAAATCGATGTACGTGCATCTACAGTGCTCGGTATCGTCGGTGCCGGTGGTATCGGTGCACCGCTTATTTTAGCAACGTGGCAGCGTAATTGGGAAGATGTTGGGATGATTTTAATCGTTGTTGTCGTCTTCGTAAGTATTATCGATATATTATCGGGTCAAATCAGAAAACGCCTTACTTAAATAATTTCAAACATGTTATATTGAGAATATCACGATTAATGGGGAACTATTATGAAGATATTCTCTTTATTTTTAGCTTATAATATAGCACTTGCTCGATTTTTATATCAAAGTAACAAACGCATTGTCATTACGAAGCGTGAAATATCGTTAGACAGGTTACCAAAAGAATTTTCTGGAATGACGATCGCTCATGTTTCTGATTATCACAATGCGTTTTTTGGCTTCCGTGCGTCCAAATTAATCAAGAAGATAAAAAGCCTCGATGCCGATGTCATTTTCTTTACAGGGGATATGGTGGATAGACGAACACCGAACTTGCGTCGAGCTAAAATGTTTATTAAGAAGCTCGAGCAACTGGGTGAAGTGTATTACGTCACTGGGAATCACGAAATTCATTATGATGAATTTAATAAATTATATGATGCCATTGGTGCATCAAAAATTAAGAATATATCGATGAACAGTACGGTGCTGACGAAGGGGAAGCAGTCCATACATTTAATCGGTATGAACGATGTGTGGTTTTATGGAGACGATGAAGACCCAGAGATATATGATGTATTTTACGAAAAATTAAAAGAAAAGGTCGAGGGAAAGTCAGGGCTTAAACTGTTGCTTTCACACAGACCAGAATTGTTAGAACAATATGCGTCACTTGATCTCGATTTAGTTTTTTCAGGACATGCACATGGCGGGCAATTTAGAGTACCCATCATAAAAGGGCTCTACGCACCGCATCAGGGCGTGTTTCCAAAATACACAGAAGGTGTCTATAAAAAAGGAAATACACAACTCACTGTCAGTCGTGGACTTGGGAATAGTCGTTTTCCATATCGCTTATTCAACCGACCAGAAATTATTAAAGTGACGTTGAAGCGTAGCGAAGAATAAGAGGTGAATGAGATGTTGAAACGAATACTGTTTACTATGATTTTACTCTTTAATTTCACGCACAATATTTCTGCAGATACGAATGATGATACCCAAGTTGACACGGTCACGGTAGATACAATGCCTGGCCGAGTGCCGCTCGATACGGAACTCAAACTGACTACAGCAACGCCGGATGCCGAGATCTATTATACATACAACGGTACGGTGCCAACGACTGAGGATTATAAGTATGACGGCAGCATCGTATTGGATGAGCCTGGCTCGTATACGATTACTGCCATTGCATTTTCGGACACTCTATCGGATAGTCATGTATCCCAGTGGACATACGTTGTCAATGATGGGGAATTTATGTTAATCCATGAAGTTCAAGGCCCTCGTCATGTTTCACCGTTTGATGGTGCGCCAGTTAATGACGTTTACGGCATCGTCACGTTCTATTACATGGATAGCGGCAATCATTATTTCCATATACAAACACCAGATGATTTCATCGATCATGATCCAAATACTTCTGAGGGACTGCTTGTGTTTACCGCTAAAGAAGATCCGGTCGTTGAAGTGGGTGATGAGGTGATGATTTCAGGTACAGTTCAAGAGTTTTTTATCAACGGTTTTGAAGATAAAGAACAGACGGATCTACCGGTAACACAACTGAATGCACGTGAATTTGCCAGCGGTGAGATTCGTGTGTTGTCACGTGGAAATGATTTGCCGTCGCCAATTCTTATAACATCAGAAGATATTCCAGATGAAATCGCTTCTCTTAATCATTTCAATGATGGACTGGACGACGTATACTTTGATGCTGAAAATTATGCGATTGATTTTTGGGAATCATTAGAAGGCATGCGTGTTCAAGTGAATGATCCATATGCTGTCGCACCACAACAACATGGCGATATCATCACGGTTTTAGATCAAAATCTAATCGATACGAATCATGGCGGCGTATTGCTGACAGAAGAAGGACCATCGACTCAACTCATCCATTTTAGAATGCATGACAATCAAGAGGCGCGAGACTTCCCTATTAAAACGGGTGACTATTTCGAAGGACCACTCATTGGTCATGTCAGTTACGCGTACCAGTTTTATAAGCTCAATATTAGCTTAGAAGATATGCAAAATGCATTGGTTGAAGGCGACACGACACCGAAATCAACATCAATCGATGAAGCGGCTGACAAATTAACGATTGCGAGTTATAACTTAGAAAACTTCTCAGCATTTGAATTACAGACATCAAATGAGAAAGCGGAGCGTTTAGCACGGGCAATCGTCGATGATCTTGGTGCACCTGATATCATTGGTGTTACTGAAGTACAAGATGAAAATGGACCAATAGATGCTGGGAATCCAGGTGCACGTAAATCCTACACGAGACTCGTTAATGCAATCTATGAATATGGCGGCCCGCGTTATGAGTTTGCACATATTGATCCGATTGATAATCAAGACGGTGGTCAACCGGGTTCAAACATTCAAGTTGGCATTCTTTACAACCCAGAGCGTGTCAATCTCAAAGAAGGAATGCCGCATGGTAGTGCATTAAACGCTGTCAGTTATCAAAATGGTACATTGACGTTAAATCCAGGACGTATTTCGCCCGAATCAGAAGCTTTGAGCGGGACACGCAAACCACTTGTCGCGCAGTTCGAATTCAACGATGAAGACGTGCTTGTCATTGTCAATCATTGGAACTCTAAACGTGAAGACGATCCACATTTCGGTCGATATCAACCTGCAGATACTGGGAGTGAAGATAAAAGAATTCAAATCTCATTGTTAGTACAGGATTTTATCCGAGAAGTGATGAATGACAATGACGCTGCCAACATCGTGTCTGTAGGCGACTTTAATGCATTCCAGTGGGAGGAGTCGATGCTCGTTCAAGAAGATGAGTTTTTAACAAACATGGTTTATGACGTACCAGCGTCTGATCGCTACTCTTATATTTATAATGGTCATTCACAAGTGTTAGACCACATCTTTGTTTCTAATCATCTCGCTGATCAAACGATCACTGATCAAGTAAAAATCAATGCTGATTTCACTGATATGCATGGACGAACGAGTGATCATGACCCGGTTATTATTCAAATAGATTTTTCAGACAATTAAATTACCGTATATCAAACGAGCACCTTACTTTTAGGTGCTCGTTTTTGTAAAAAACTGTACAATTTGAGATGTAAGGTTGATATTGATATTGTTTACTGTTATTATCATACACGTTGTCGTTTTAGATACATAGTGTCATACGAATAATTAGGAGGGACGAACTTGAAAAATAAAAAGAGAAAGAGTAAAATATCTAAAGTTTTTGTCTATGGCGTAATTGCAATTGCTATTGTTGTTATACTCGGTGCGATTTTCCCGGATGAATTCGGTGAAATTGCAGGCGGCATTTCATCTTGGATTACGAAGTATATTGGTTGGTACTACATGATTCTCACGACGATGCTCGTATTTTTCTGTGTATTTCTCGTGTTGAGTCCCATCGGAAAGTTAAAGCTCGGTGCACCTGATGAAAAGCCTGAGTTTAAAACAATATCTTGGTTAGCCATGTTGTTTAGTGCAGGTATGGGTATCGGACTCGTATTCTATGGTGCGTCAGAACCGATTACACACTTTATGTCACCACCGACAGAAGAAGGTGGCACTGATGAAGCGATGATGGAAGCGATGCGCTCGACATTTTTACACTATGGATTCCACGCGTGGGCGATGTATGGTGTTGTTGCGCTCGGTCTTGCATACGCTCAATTTAGACGTGGTGAAGTCGGTCTATTATCTAAAGTACTCAGACCAATTTTTGGTGACCGTGTAGATGGTCCACTGGGTATTGTTGTCGATGTTTTATCTGTATTCGCGACCGTTATTGGTGTCGCAGTATCTCTTGGTATCGGCGCCATGCAAATTAATGGTGGTTTGAATTACTTGCTTGGAGTTCCAGTAAATACTTTTGTTCAAGGTATTATCATTGTCATCGTTACAATACTGTTCTTAATTAGTGCATGGTCAGGGTTAAGCAAAGGTATTCAGTATTTAAGTAACTTTAACATGATCATGGCTGGTTTGTTATTTGGTGTCATACTTATCATCGGTCCAACATTACTGATTCTTAATATGATGACTGCAGGTACAGGTCAATATTTAGGTACATTCCTTCAACAAAGTTTCGATATCGCACCACTTAATGAACAGAAAAGTGAGTGGCTGGATACTTGGACAGTGTACTATTGGGGTTGGTGGATGAGCTGGAGTCCATTCGTCGGTATATTCATCGCACGTGTTTCTCGTGGACGTACAGTGCGTGAGTTTATATTAGCGGTACTATTTGTACCAACAGTTATTGGAATCATTTGGTTCAGTACATTTGGTATGACGGGTATTTCTATTGCGGAGCAAGTACCTGAGATATTTAATATGAACGCCGAAGTTCAACTGTTTGCAGTCTTTAATGAACTGCCCTGGAGTACAATATTATCTCTGTTCACAGTTCTATTAATCGGTGGATTCTTTATAACATCCGCTGACTCAGCGACATTTGTACTGGGGATGCAAACATCTTTCGGATCGTTAACACCATCTGGTGTGATAAAAATTACTTGGGGTATTGCACTTGCTGCAATCGCATATATTCTTTTACTCGCTGGTGGAGAGACAGGATTAAATGCCTTGCAATCCGCAGCAATTATCGCAGCCTTGCCTTTTAGTGCGGTCGTTATATTAATGGCGATTTCATTCTATAAAGATGCAAGTGCTGAAATAAAGTACTTTGAGTTAACATTTACTCCACACGAAGAACGTTATCAAGAATACGTTGATGGTACTAAAGAAGAGTATGAAGAGAACTTAGAAGAATATAAAAAGAGTCTCAAGGATGATACACCAGGTATATAATATTTTTAAGCATATCCATTTCGGATATGCTTTTTTTAATGCTGATTCAGTATAATATGAGTAAATAAATATTAGGGATGATCAGATGACTAAAATATTATTCACTGGAGACAGTATCATCGCTCGACCATTTTTTAATCATCAAGGGGAGACAGAGCTTAAAACGTTAATCAAAAGTGTGCCGTTTGCATTTACCAATTTAGAAGTGTTGCCAATAGATTTTAAAGGACATCACGCAGCACGTAGCGATGGCGCACATTTTTCAGCACCACGTTCAGTTTTACCGGACTTACAAAGTGCGGGATTCAATTTGTTTAGCTGTGCGAATAACCATATGCTCGACTATGGCGAGACAGGTTTGAAGACGCTGATTGATCATTTGAAAGAAAATGATGTGAGCTACAGTGGAGTAGGTCGTACCCTCGGTGAAGCATCGGCGCCAACTTACCTTGATATTAATGATACCGTCGTATCACTGATTTCATGTGCATCCACAGTGTTCGCAGAAACAGTTGCAGGCGAACGCAACGATTTTACTGAGGGTCGTTATGGAGTTAATCCAATGCGATATGGATTAGAGTATCACCTTGATGAAGAGAACTTTAGTCACATGTCCCAGTTATTTGTATCCCTAGGATTGGATCAAATGATGAGACAGTCACAGGACCTTGGTTTCGTCAGCCGTAAACTGGAGTCAAACGCGGAGGTATTATACTTCCATGACTTTAATCATCGCGTCCAAAATGGCATTACTGCAAAGTTTGTAAATAGCGGAGTTAACGAGATAAAGACCTTTATAAATCAGACGGACGCGACGCGTCAAATTAAGTGGATTGAAGAAGCAAAAAGACGATCTGACATTTGTATCGTCAGTTTACATGCACATGAGAGTAAGTACGAACGCCAGTATCCAGCAGATTTCATAGGAGAGTTTGCGCGAGTTGCAATTGATCATGGGGCAGATGTCGTCGTCTGTCACGGTCCACATTTGCTACGTGGCATTGAGATTTATGAAGGCAAACCGATATTTTACAGCCTAGGGAACTTTATCGGAATGAATGATTTGGTAGAAAAATTGCCAGCGGGCAGTTACGACCGCTTTGGCTTGAGTAGCGATTTGTTGCCGAGTGAGGTGTTTGATATGCGAAGTGAAGGTGGGAAGAAAGGCTTCCCAGGACTCGATGACTTCTGGATTACAGTTATACCGGTTGTGAAGTTTGACGGTGATGATGTAGTAGAGATTGAGTTACATGCTGTAAGGATGAATAATGAGAGTGTGCAACATCGCGGAAAACCGTATTTAGTATACGGGGACGAAGCGCAGTATGTGATTGAGCATGTCGCGGGGTTGTCAGATGAGCTTGGGACGGAAATCGTGATGCGTGGCGATGTAGGGATTGTTCTGCTTTAGGTGACTGAAGATTTGTGGGTAGCCGTGTACGGCAAGTTGGAAAAATTTGGTATGCCGCACAGTTTGGGTTGTGAAGTGTGTGTCAAGTCGGAAAAAATTGGTCTGCCGCACATCTTGAACTGTTTAGTGTTACTCACAAGGCAGTATCAAGGGCTTGAGTAACACTTTGGTTAGTAAA
This sequence comes from Aliicoccus persicus, assembly GCA_020741755.1. Taxonomy (GTDB): domain Bacteria; phylum Bacillota; class Bacilli; order Staphylococcales; family Salinicoccaceae; genus Aliicoccus; species Aliicoccus persicus_A. Next base: position 6,958 of record DYYI01000051.1, read on the forward strand.
CTGTTACTCCGAGGGAAAATCTTTGACTTGAGTAACACTTAGGGTAGGAAACTGTTACTCCCGAAGGAAAATCAATGACTTGAGTAACACTTAGGTTAGTAAACTGTTACTCCCGAGGGAAAATCAATGACTTGAGGAACACTTTTGACCTTTATCTGTTCCTCAGACGATAAAATCTTGTGCTGCGGAACACTTTTGCCCATTATCTGTTCCTCAGACGATAAAATCTAGTGCTGCGGAACACTTTTGCCCATTAAC
>DYYI01000052.1:0-23913 GCA_020741755.1 Aliicoccus persicus
AATAAATGAATTAAAATTATACCTCAACTTGAATTAGTTTATAGGGGGCAAGTCATTTGGTTATAGATAATGATGAAGAAAAAAAGCCGTTGCCATCACATATTGGTATTATTATGGACGGTAATGGCAGATATGCTAAACAGCGAAATTTACCCCGGATTAAGGGACACAGTGAAGGTATGGAAAATGTAAAACGCATTACGACATTTTGTTCGAACATTGGCATTAAGTACTTAACACTTTATGCATTCTCTACAGAAAACTGGACACGCCCAAGAAGTGAAGTCAACTTTCTTATGCGTTTACCAATAGATTTTTTAAGTCATTTTCTACCAGAGCTCATTCGCGAAAATGTCCGTGTAAAAACAATCGGTGATGTTCATGCATTACCTAAAAATACACAGCGGGCAGTAAGTGAAGCGATTGAATCAACACAACAAAATACCGGTCTCACTTTAATCTTTGCATTAAACTACGGTGGGAGAGATGAAGTCGTCCAGGCAATTAAAGAAATTTATCGGGATATGAATGACAATAAGTTATCTTTAGATGATATAGACACGAATTTAATTGATAACTACTTGATGACTCGTGAGTATCCAGACCCGGATATGATCATCAGAACGAGCGGTGAGTATCGCTTGAGTAATTTTTTACTTTGGCAATCATCCTATAGTGAATTGTTTTTCACAGATACATTGTGGCCAGACTTTAGCGCAGAGGAATTATCACAGATGATCGATGACTATAGAAAGCGTGAACGTCGTTTTGGGGGCTTGAAAAAAGGGGGGTAATTCTTTGTTAGTACGTACAATTTCAGCAATTGTATTTCTGATTCTTTTTATACCTATCGTTATTTATGGAGAATTACCTGTCCTTATTTTGGTTGGCTTTCTGGCGGCGGTTTGTCTATATGAAATCTTAAAGATGAACCGAATACATATATTTTCGATTCCTGGTATTATTTCGTTGATTGCTTTAGCGATTATTGTTCTGCCGAATAAGTACTTATTCGTTGTGAAAGACTTTCAGTTTGAGGCAATCGTCGTACTCGCAATACTCGCACTATCATTTACTGTACTGAGTAAAAATAGATTTACATTTGTGGATATGGGCTTCTGTGTGATCAGTGTCTTATATATCGGTTTTGGATTTATGAACTTTTATGAGATACGCGAAACAGGACTTGAATACATTGCATTTGCACTTCTGATAGTGTGGGGTACAGATACCGGTGCTTATTTATTTGGCCGTTTGCTCGGTCGTCATAAATTATGGCCGCAGATTTCACCAAATAAAACGATAGAAGGTGCTCTTGGTGGTATCATTACTGCCGTTGCAGTCGGTATAATATTTTTTGGAGCAGGTTGGATTGTCCATTTAGAATTATGGTTGCTCTTACTCTATGCAATTATTTTAAGCATCTTTGGACAACTCGGTGACCTCGTTGAGTCTGCATTGAAACGGCACTTTGATGTTAAAGACTCTGGTTCGCTGATGCCAGGACACGGTGGGGTGCTTGATCGTTTTGATAGTTTGATCTTTGTTTTACCCATCATGAGTATTCTTCCATTTTTATTATAGGTGGTTTTTAAGTGAAAAAAATATCAATTATCGGTGTGACCGGCTCAATCGGGTTACAGACGATAGACGTTATCGAAAAAAACAAATCTCAATTTGAAGTGGTCTCGATTGCTGCAGGTAAGAACGTCGATGCATTACGTGGGATTTTATCACGCATTGATGTGCGCCGAGTTTGTATGAAAGATGAAACGCATATTGCAGCATTAAAACTTGAGTATCCAAATATTGAATTTACATATGGTATGGATGGCTTGCTCGAAGTTGCACACGACGATTCTGACATGTTAGTTACAGCGATATTGGGAAGTGTTGGCATTCGTCCAACTTTGGCTGCAATCAAACAGAAAAAAGACATCGCTCTTGCGAATAAAGAAACACTCGTTGCAGCTGGCGCTATTGTCATGGATGCGGCAAAAGAAGCAGGTGTTCAAATATTGCCGGTTGACTCGGAACACTCCGCTATTTTTCAGTGTTTAAAAGGTGAAGATAAAAAAGCGATTAAACGCTTGATGATTACTGCAAGCGGTGGTTCATTTAGAGATTTAGAACGTCATGAGCTTGACAAAGTGACGCTAAAAGACGCCCTCAATCATCCGAATTGGTCGATGGGTAAGAAAATCACAATCGATTCAGCGACGATGTTAAATAAAGGGCTCGAAGTCATTGAAGCGAAGTGGCTGTTTGATTTAGAAGTGGATCAAATTTCTACGATTCTTCATCGGGAAAGCATCGTGCATTCGATGGTTGAATTTGTTGATAATAGTATCATTGCTCAAATTGGTAACTCAGATATGCGTCATCCCATCCAATTTGCACTCACTTATCCAGACCGCTTGCCGATGAATAATCCGCTAGACTGGGCGCAACTCACTCAACTGAATTTTAAGGAAATGGATTTAAACAGATTTAAAATGTTGCAGTATGCATACGATGCAATTAAAATCGGAGGTACGATGCCTGCGGTTCTCAATGCAGCAAATGAACTTGCGGTCAGTGAATTTTTAAAAGAAAAGATTTCGTTTTTAGAGATTGAACAGATTGTGGAAAGTGCGATGAATCACCATCAAGTCATACAAAATCCTGACATTGATACGATCTTGCATGTGGATGCGTTTTATAAGAATAATAGATTTTAATGAGGTGGAAGTAACATGCTGTTAGGATTTTTAGCGTTTTTAGCAGTCTTTGGGCTGCTCGTAACTGTACACGAACTTGGACATTTAATATTTGCCAAACGGGCGGGCATTATGTGTCCTGAATTTGCGATTGGTATGGGCCCAAAAATATTCTCTTTCAAACATAACGATACGCTCTATACGATACGTCTTCTGCCAGTTGGTGGATACGTTAGAATGGCAAGTCAAGATATGGAGATCAATCCATTGAATGCAGGCATGCGTATACAAGTGAAATTGAATGAAAACGAAGAGATTACACATGTATTACTCGATGATAAACACAATTTTACACAAGTTGAAGAAGTCGAAATCGATAGTTCAGATATTCAACGTGAGATGTATATTACTGCGCATCGATTACACGACAACAGCTTCGTAAAGTATCATATCGCTGAAGAGGCATACTTTGTTGAAAATGCAAACTTAGAACGTATCGCTCCCGCAGATATGCGTTTTGAAGGTAAATCACCATGGCAAAAATTCCAGGCGCTTTTTGCTGGACCGCTGTTTAACTTCCTACTTGCATTTGTCTTGTTCACGATCGTATTTTTCTTAACAGGTAAAAACGTAGATGAACCAATCGTCGGATCTCTTTCTGAGGGACTGCCAGCTGAAGAATCTGGATTAGTTGTGGATGACCGGATCAATTCAATCAATGGTCGTTCGATTGAGACATGGACGGATATGACAGAAGTCATTCAGGATGAAGGTGCAGTACCACTTGAATTAGAAGTAGAACGTGCACATAGTGGCGAGGTTGAAACATTAACGATGACACCTGAATTAATCACTGAAGAACTCGCTGGTGAACAAGTGGATCGACTTGTCATTGGTATCGGTGCAAAATTTGAACGCGGTGTGTTTGAACCATTACTATGGGGTGCACAAGAAACCGTAGAAATGTCGACGCTCATTTTCACATTAGTTGTTGAATTATTTATCAGTATTTTTGAAGGTGAATTTAGTTTTGACATGCTTAATGGTCCGGTTGGTATTGCTGTTGTCACAAATGAAATGGCACAGCAAGGTTTTATCGTGTTGATGCGATTTACTGCAATGTTGAGTGTGAACTTAGGTATAATGAACTTATTGCCGATACCGGCACTCGATGGTGGACGTATACTATTTGTGCTTTATGAAGGTATATTTAGACGACCGGTTAACCGTCGTGTTGAAATTAACATTCAAGTATTCGGTGTGCTGTTTGTACTGATGATTATGATTTTAGTGACATGGAACGATATACAAAACTTTTTCTTTAGTTAGTGATATGGAGGAGACAAATCATGAGACAGACCAATTTATTTATTCCGACGCGTCGAGAAACACCAAGTGATGCTGTAAGTATTAGCCATCAGATTATGCTAAGAGCCGGCTTGATTTCTCAAGTTGCTGCTGGTGTTTATAATTATTTACCGCTAGCACGTCGTTCATTATTAAAAATAGAAAACATCGTTAGAACTGAAATGAACAACATCGGTTCCGCAGAGGTCATGATGCCTGTGCTTTCGCCGAAAGAATTATGGGAGAAAAGTGGTAGATGGCAGGCGTATGGTGATGAGCTGATGCGTTTTACCGATCGTCACGACAATGGGTTTGCACTCGGACCAACGCACGAAGAAGTTGTCGTCGATATGTTGAAGGGTGAACTTAAAAGTTATAAAAAACTTCCGCTGACGATTTACCAAATTCAAACGAAGTTTAGAGATGAACGTCGACCACGCTTCGGCTTACTTAGAGGTCGTGAGTTCATTATGAAAGATGCTTATTCGTTCCATATTGATGATGCATCTTTAGATAAAACATATAGTGATATGAAATCTGCATACATGAAAATTTTAGATGGACTTGATTTAGATTATCGTGCTGTTGAAGCAGACTCAGGTTCAATCGGTGGGAAAGATAGTGAAGAATTTATGGTCCTATCAGATATCGGTGAAGACATTGTCGTGTATACAGAAGAGAGTGACTACTCAGCCAATATCGAAAAAGCAGCTTGTTTACCTGTTGATCAAGATCGTGCGGAACACCAACCACTTGAAAAAGTGGAAACACCAAATGTTGCTTCTTGTGAATCACTTGCTCAGTTTTTAAATATAGATTTGAAACAGACGACGAAAACGATGATTGCGGATGTTGATGGTGAATTTAAAATGTTCATTATTCGTGGTGATCAGGAACTAAACGATACAAAAGTAAAATCATACTTTGATGCAAGCATCGTTGAACTTGCTGAAAAAGAAAGCGTTGCTGAGCTGATGGGAGCTAAACCAGGTTCACTTGGTCCAGTTGATACGAAACTTGAAGTGTATGTTGACTATCAGGTTGCTGGTATGTCGAACTATCCTGTCGGTGCGAACATCGATGATTTCCACTACATCAATGTAAATGAAGGTCGTGATTTTACGGCAGCGGGTATCGGGGACTTTAGATTCATCAATGAGGGTGAAATGGTTGAAGATGGCAGTGGTAAAGCGAAGTTCATGAAGGGTATCGAACTTGGTCACATCTTCAAACTCGGTACATTGTATTCTGAATCGATGGACTTTACAGTACTCGATGAAAATGGACGCAGTCAGTTTGTGAAAATGGGCTGTTATGGTTTTGGTGTGTCACGTGCCCTTAGTGCAATTATTGAAGCACATCATGATGATGATGGTATTATTTGGCCAAAATCAGTTGCACCATTTGATATTCATCTGGTGACCGCGAGTATGAAAGATGAAAAGATGGTGAGTGCTTCTGAAGAACTTTATGCAACACTTAGCAAGTCATATGAAGTATTATTTGATGACCGTGATGAGCGGGCTGGTGTTAAATTTAAAGATTCAGATTTAATCGGTATGCCAGTTCGTGTAGTCGTTGGTCGTGGTATTGCTGATGGAAATGTCGAAGTGAAATTTAGAAATCAAACAGACAAGGTTGAAGTACCTTTAACAGAATTAACGCAATATTTAGCTGAGAATTTATAATGACACGAGCGCACCTCGTGTCTTTTTAGTAAGGTGGGTATATCAATGGATAAGGAACAATCATATGAAACGTTATTAAAACAAATTGATTTACTAGATGACAATGAGTTATCGAATGGTCAATTTGAAAAGGTCGTCGTAAACGATAAAAAGCGTGTGTGGCATTTTTATCTGAAGTTTCCTGGCCTGTTAAACGTCAATACATATGAACGATTATATAGTCATCTTTCTCGAGGGTTTGAAAACATTGCACAAGTTGAACTCGTTATCGATGTGGAAATGTTAGAGCAGGAGAAAGTACTTGAATATGTTGCGCACTGCATAGAGCAAACATCGATCACTGTTCATTTGAAAGAACAGATGTTGCAGGCATTCAAAGAAGTTCAACATAACACACTTGTCATTCATGTGTCAGATGAAATTCAAGGAAATTATTTTAGAAAATCGTTAAATGGTGAATTGATTCGTGCACTAGCAAAATACGGTGTGCATTTAGATACCGTCGATTATGTTGTGGACACGAATAAATCCATTGCACAAGATGACGAAGTGAAACAAAACATATTGGCAGAAGCTGAACAAATTCGCGTTGCTCATTTAGAACAGCTTGAGAAAGCAAGCAAGGAACCAAAAGCTGAAGTTGTAGAAAAGCAACTTGGTAAATTTATTGATTTTGATGGCGTGCGACCTCTCAACAACGTTGTTGATGAAGAGTACAACGTTAAAATTGAAGGTTTGATTTTTAGCAAGAAAGTTATTGTCACGAAAACGAAAAAACATATTTTAAATATAAACATTACAGATTATACAGATTCCATTACATGTAAAGCATTTTCAAGAAATGGTAAGAATGATGAGGCAGTCTTTGAAAGTTTGTCTGAAGGAGACTGGGCTATTGTTGAAGGAAATGTTGAGTATGACACGTTCAGTAATGAGATAGTGTTAAACATTCGTAATCTGCGTGTTGTGAACCGTCAGAAAAAGACGGATAAGAGTGAAGTGAAACGTGTTGAGCTACATGCGCACACACAGATGAGTGCGATGGATGCAATTCCGAGTGCTGAAGAGTTAATCAATCGTGCCCGAGATTTTGGTCATACGGCCGTTGCAATCACCGACCACAACAATCTTCAGTCATTTCCTCAAGCATTTAATGCGCTGGACCGGGATAAGGTGAAGGACGGCACTGAAATTAAAGTGTTATATGGCATGGAAGGGTTACTTGTTAACGATGGTGCATCGATCACATATAATCCGAAAGATAAACCACTCGCTGATGAGACGTTTGTTGTATTTGACGTGGAGACGACAGGACTTTCATCTAAATATGACAAGATTATTGAATTGGCAGCGACAAAAGTCGTTAATGGAGAAATTATCGATGAATTCAGTACGTTCGTTAATCCACATCAAAAGTTATCACAAACAATTATTGATTTAACGAAAATTGAGGATAAGGATTTAGTCGATGCTGAGGATATCGACCCAGTAATCCGTCGGTTTAAAGATTGGGTTGGTGATGCGACATTCGTCGCGCATAATGCCAGCTTTGACATGGGGTTTATTCAGGCAGCATATCGTGGGTCGGATTTAGGTGAGTATAAAAATAGCGTCATCGATACGTTAGAGTTATCTCGAACTATCAATACGGATAGTAAAAAACATGGCTTAAACAACTTGGCTAAAAAGTATAATGTAGAACTCGAGCAGCATCACAGAGCAATCTATGATACCCGTGCAACATCATATATATTCATCAAGATGTTAAGACAGTTAAAAGAGCTCGGTATAGAAAACATTGCTGATATCGATGGCGATTTATCAAATGATGATGCATATAAACGCGCGATGCCTACACATGTAAACCTGCTAGTGAAAAATCAGACGGGCTTAAAGAATTTATTCAAACTCGTGTCGTTATCATTGACGGATCATTTTTATCGTTCGCCACGTATTCGCAAAAAGATGCTGACGAAGTATAGGGAAGGGCTGCTCATTGGATCGTCATGTGACAATGGTGAACTCTTTACTGCTGCGATGCAAGGCACATACAGTGAGGCAAAAGAAATTGCGAAGTTTTACGATTATATCGAAGTGTTCCCTAAAGATCTGTACATGAGACTGTTAGACCGTGAAATTATCCATGATGAATCGATGCTTGAAGATATAATCAATAACTTGATTAAAATTGGTGATGAATTAAATATTCCTGTCGTTGCGACCGGTAACGTCCACTACTTAGATAAGTGGGATAAAACGAGTCGTGAAATTTTAGTGAAGAGTAACCCAGGTAATCCACTCAGTCGCGGACGTTTACCGGATGCACACTTCCGCACGACAGATGAAATGCTAGAGAGTTTCGCATTTCTCGGTAAAGAACGTGCATATGAGATCGTTGTGGAAAACACAAATAAGATTGCGGATTCCATAGACTATATCGAAGTGATTAAAAACGGGTTATATCCACCGAAAATGGATGGTGCAGACGAGGAAGTTCGAGAACTTTGCTATATGAACGCCCACAAGCTATATGGACCGAATTTACCAGAGGAAGTCGTCGAGCGATTAGAGTTTGAGTTAAATAACATCATCTCAAACAACTTCTCAGTCATTTACTTAATCTCACAGAAACTCGTACAAAAATCACTCGATGATGGTTATTTAGTTGGTTCACGTGGATCTGTCGGATCCAGTTTCGTTGCGACGATGTTGAATATTACAGAAGTGAATCCATTGCCGCCACATTACATCTGCTCAGAATGTCATCATGTAGAATTCTTTACTGATGGCTCTGTGTCTTCTGGATATGATTTAAAAGATTCGACTTGTGAATCGTGTGGCACCCCATTGATTAAAGAGGGACAAGATATTCCGTTCGAAACATTCTTAGGATTTAAAGGGGATAAAGTACCGGATATCGACTTGAACTTCAGTGGAGATTATCAAGCAGTCGCACACCATTATACGAAAGAGTTATTCGGTGAAGAAAAAGTATATCGTGCGGGTACAATCGGTACGATTGCTGAAAAGACTGCGTTTGGTTATGTCAAAGGCTATATGAATGATCATGGATTACAAAAGCGCAATGCTGAAGTCGAGCGACTCGTGCTTGGCTGTTCTGGCGTGAAGCGAACGACTGGGCAGCACCCAGGTGGAATTATCGTCGTTCCTGAAGATTATGATATATATGATTTCACACCGGTCCAGTATCCTGCAGATGACATTGAAGCAGAGTGGAAGACGACGCACTTTGATTTCCATTCGATTGATGAGAACTTATTAAAACTCGATATACTTGGGCATGATGACCCGACGATGATTCGGATGTTACAAGATCTCTCAGGAATTGATCCGAAGACAATTCCTGTAGACGACAAAGATACGATGGCGTTGTTTAGTTCACCGAAAAGTCTCGGCGTCACTGCGGATGATATACTTTGTAAAACAGGAACACTCGGCGTACCAGAATTTGGGACGAGCTTCGTCAGACAGATGTTAGAAGATACCCGTCCGAGTACATTTAGTGAACTCGTACAGATTTCAGGATTATCTCACGGTACGGATGTATGGTTAAACAACGCACAGGAGCTCGTGCGGAAAGGTATCGTTGAATTAAAAGACGTCATCGGTTGTCGTGACGATATTATGGTGCAGCTAATGTACGATGGGCTCGAGCCAATTGAAGCGTTTAAAATTATGGAACGCGTGCGTAAAGGGCGTCAGTTGTTGCCCGAGCAAGAAATATTGATGCGACAAAATAATGTGCCGGAATGGTACATTGATTCATGTAACAAAATCAAGTATATGTTCCCGAAAGCACACGCTGCAGCTTATGTATTAATGGCGGTGCGTATCGCATACTTTAAAGTGCATTACCCATTGTTTTATTATGCGAGTTACTTTACGATCAGAGCTTCAGACTTTGATTTGCTGACAATGGTGCGAGACAAAGACGATATAAAAGCAGTCGTGCAAGATATGATTACGCGTGATCGCATGAACGACTTGTCGAAAAAAGAAAAAGATACACTGATTGTTTTAGAACTTGTCAATGAGATGGCACAGCGTGGCTATAAAATCCAGCCTGTGCATTTAGAAAAATCTAAAGCATTTGAATTTGTCATTGAAGATGATTCACTTATCCCACCGTTTATCTCTGTGCCTGGACTTGGTGCTTCGGTCGCAAAACGAATCGTTGAAGCACGCGATGATGAAATGTTTTTATCGAAGGAAGATATGCAAAAACGCGGTGGTGTGTCTCAAAAGATTATCGATTATTTAACGGAACTGAGAACACTCGATGGTCTACCTGACAAAGCACAGCTTTCGTTATTTGATTTATAAACATGAAAATGTGATAGAATTAACGATAAATTGCATAAAATAAGTATTTATGCTATTATATTAATGTTGAATAGCAAATTGTGTAGAGAAGAACGGGGGAATCCCGTTCTTCTCTTAGTTTTAGAGAGGTGATTTTTTGAATCAAATTGAACAAAACATTGTAGACCACGTCAAACCAGAGTTTGAAACGCTCGGTTATCTACTTGTCGATGTTGAATATAAAAAAGAAGGGAAAGATTTCTTTTTAAGACTATTCATTGACAAAAACGGTGGTGTGACAATTGAGGATTGTGTACGCGCAAGCGAAGCGATTAGTGAGAAGCTTGATGAATGGGATTTAATTTCTGGTGCATATTTCTTAGATGTATCATCTCCTGGTGCTGAGAGACCAATCAAAACTGAAGAAGATTTACAGACAACATTGAACAATGGCATTTATGTCAAAACGTATCAACAAATCGGTAGCGAGAAAGAGTGGATAGGTGTGCTTACTGGCTATGATGAAGATACTGTAACGATTGAATACAAAGATAAAGCACGTAAAAAAACAATAACGATTGATAGAGATAAAATCGCAACTATCAGAAAAGCTGTTTTATTATAACGGAGGAATGGTTAAATTGAATCAAGAACTAATCAATGCGATTGATTTTATTCAGAAAGAAAAGAATATACCCAGAGAAGTACTCATTGAGGCTGTTGAAGCAGCACTCTTAACTGCATACAAAAAAAATTACACACAGCACAAAAATGTAACGGTTGAACTGAACACAGAAACGGGTGGTTACCGCGTTGTTTCACGTAAAGATGTTGTGGAAGAAGTGACGGATACGACGGCAGAAATCGACCTAGAAACGGCGAGAGAATTAAACCCAGCATATGAAGTCGGGGATCCATATGATGAAGATGTGACGCCTAAAGATTTTAACCGTGTTGGTGCTCAAGCTGCGAAACAAGCTGTTATGCAACGGTTAAGAGATGCTGAACGCGGTATTCTCTATGATGAGTTTATCGATAAGGAAGATGAGTTATTGAATGGAGTAGTCGATCGTGTGGATCACCGCTTTGTCTTCGTTCAACTCGGCAAAACAGATGCAGTATTAAGTGAACAAGAACAGATGCCGAATGAAAAATACACACCAGGTGACAAAATTAAAGTATATGTAAACAAAGTTGAGCAGACAACAAAAGGACCGCAGATCTTTGTATCTCGTACACACCCAAATTTGTTAAAGCGTCTGTTTGAACGTGAAGTTCCTGAAATTTATGATGGTACTGTAGAAATTATGAGTGTTGCTCGCGAAGCAGGAGAACGTTCAAAAATAAGTGTCTACGCGGAAAATCCAGATGTCGACGCTGTCGGCTCATGTGTTGGTGCGCGTGGTGCGCGTGTTGAAGCGATTGTAAATGAACTGTCTGGTGAAAAAATTGATATTGTGCTATGGAATGAAGACCCAGAAATTTTTGTTAAAAATGCACTGAGTCCTTCTCAAGTAGTCAGTGTTGAAGTAGATGAAGAAAACAAATCTACAGTCGTCACTGTACCGAGCCATCAGCTATCGCTTGCAATCGGTAAACGTGGTCAAAATGCTAGATTAGCAGCAAAGCTAACTGGATGGAAAATTGATATTAAAAGTGAAAGTAGCGACTTGACAGAAGAATAGTATTTGGGAGTGATAACATGAAGAAGAAAATCCCGATGAGAAAATGTATATTGACGAATCAAATGTATCCAAAAAAAGATTTGATTCGGATCGTTGTCAATAAAGAGAATGAAGTATTTGCTGATGCAACTGGCAAGGTCAATGGACGTGGCAGTTATGTGGTCAAAAACCTAGATGCTGTTCAAGATGCACGCAATAAAAAGAAACTCGAATCCATGCTCGATTTTAGTACAGAACACCTGGATCCAGTATACGATGAGATCATACGTCTTATATATAGAGAGGATATTCCAAAGCGATGAAAGAAGTCATGTCTCTATTAGGACTTAGTAAGCGTGCTGGGAAACTCGTTCCAGGAGAGGCTCAGGCATTGGAAGCAGTAAGAAATAACAAAGCGAAATTAATCTTTGTCGCGAATGATGCTGGTGTGAACACGAGCAAGCGCATGCACGATAAAGCAAAATATTATAACGTACCACTTGTGGACATTTTTTCAAAAGATGAGTTGAGTATTGCAACAGGAGATTGCAACCGCATTGTTTGTGCGGTGACAGATAAGGGTTTTAGCAAAAAAATGTTAGAACTTATCGAGAAAGGACAGTGATTCAATGACTAAAATTAGAATCTACGAATATGCAAAAGAAAATGATTTACAAAGTAAACAGGTGATTGATTTTCTAAACGAAATTGGTGTTGAAGCTGGTAGTCATATGAAATCATTAAGTGATGATGAAGTTGAATTACTGGATGCAGAATTTAAATTAGAAACAGATGATGTCGATCAGTATGGCGACGACTACGAAGATGCACCTAAGAAACAAAAATCTAAAAAGAACACACAGAAAAAAGAACGTGCGAAAGCAACCGAACAAAAACCTGTTGAACAGCCGACGACGACTGAAGATGGAGAAAAAATTCTCTATTACACAGCAGATACTACGGTAGGTGAACTTGCTCAAAAATTAGGTGTTGATGCATCTAAAATCATTAAAGATTTATTCATGGTTGGTGTCGTAACAAATATTAACCAAACGCTGGAAGAAGAATCAATTGAACTGATAGCGAGTGAACATGGATTTGTTGCACGTGAAGAGATCATTGTTGATGATATGGACTTAGATTCATTCTTCTTATTTGAAGAGGGAACTTTAACAGAACCAAGACCATCAATCGTAACGATCATGGGACACGTTGACCATGGTAAGACAACGTTGCTCGATTCTATCCGTAATACAAAAGTAACAGCGGGTGAAGCTGGTGGGATTACACAACATATTGGTGCCTATCAAATTGAAAACGATGGTAAGCCGATTACATTTTTAGATACACCAGGACACGCGGCATTTACGACGATGCGTGCACGCGGAGCACTTGTCACAGATATTACAGTACTTGTCGTTGCTGCAGATGATGGTGTCATGCCGCAAACAATTGAAGCGATTAACCATGCAAAAGCAGCAGAAGTTCCAATCATTGTTGCGGTAAACAAGATGGATAAGCCAACAGCGAATCCGGATCGTGTCATGACAGAGCTTGGTGAACATGGTCTTTATCCTGAAGATTGGGGTGGAGATACGATATTTGTTCAACTGTCAGCATTGTCAGGTGACGGGATTGATGATTTACTTGAAATGATCGGGCTTGTCAGTGAGATGGAAGAGTTTAAAACGGACTCTAAGCGTCCCGCAATCGGTACGGTCATTGAGGCTGAACTCGATAAGTCTCGTGGACCGGCAGCATCGTTGATCGTCCAACACGGTACGCTGCGTGTTGGTGACTCAATCGTAGTTGGTAATACGTATGGTAAAGTGCGTGCAATGGTCAATGACCTCGGAGAACGTATTAAAGAGGCACCACCTTCGTTGCCTGTAGAAATTACAGGTTTAAATGATGTACCACTTGCTGGTGACCGATTTGTTGTCTTTACAGACGACAGAAAAGCACGTTCAATCGGTGAGGCACGCAGTAAAGAACAAGTGTTGAGAGACCGTGAAAAAACGTCTAAAGTAAGTTTAGAAAATTTATTTGATCACTTAAAAGAAGGCGAAACGAAAGACTTAAATGTCATCGTGAAAGGTGATGTTCAAGGTACGGTTGAAGCGCTCAGTGCATCGCTCATGAAGATTGATATCGAAGGTGTAAACGTTCGTATCATCCATACAGGTGTTGGGGCAATTAATGAATCAGATGTTACACTTGCAACAGCATCTTCTGCAATAATTATCGGTTTCAATGTTAGACCAGATGTCAATGCGAAACGTGCAGCGGATCGCGAAGATATCGATATGCGTTTACACAGCGTTATCTATAAAGTGATTGAAGAGATTGAGCAGGCGATGACTGGACTTCTTGATCCAGAGTATGAAGAGCAAGTCATCGGTAACGTAGAAGTGCGTCAAACATTCAAAGTATCTAAAGTTGGGACAATCGCTGGTTCATACGTCACAGATGGGAAGATTACGAGAGATTCTGGCGTGCGTGTCATTCGCGATGGTGTTGTCATTTACGAAGGTGAACTCGATCAGTTGAAGCGCTTTAAGGATGATGCAAAAGAAGTCACAGCAGGATATGAATGTGGTATTACAATTAAAAACTTTAATGACGTAAAAGAAGGCGACATCTTCGAACCGTTCATTATGGTTGAGATTGAGAGGTAATATATATGAGTAACAATAGACGAGAAAGAGTTGCAGAAGAAATTAAAAAGATTGTCAGCGAAGCAGTACGTACAGAAATCAACGATCCAAAATTAGGAATGATGACGGTTACTGATGTTGAAATGACACAAGAGCTAGAAGTTGCAACGATTTACTTCACAACATTGAATGAAAACAAAGAAGATGCTGAAGAAGTATTAAACAAGGCGAAAGGTTTAATTCGCAGTGAAGTTGCAAAAGAAATTCGTTTAAGAAAAGCTCCAGAAATTGTTTTTAAACACGATAATTCAATTGAGTATGGCAGTCGCATTGAATCATTACTCAATGAAATTCGTGACAAATAAGCGTACACAACGCATTTTAATAGGCACGGTGTTCAATCAGTCAATTATCAACGACACTGATGCACCGTGCCTGAAATTTTACATAAAGTGGGGACATACAGATGAACGGCGTGCTGCTCATTAATAAGCCTAAAGGTATGACAAGTCATGATGTAATATATAAAGTGAGAAGAAGACTCGGGACAAAACGTGTTGGACATACGGGCACGCTTGATCCAGATGTTACTGGGCTGCTCGTCGTCGTTGTTGGCCAAGCAACAAAGCTCACTGAAATCTTACAACAGCGGGAGAAAGGGTATGAGGCGAGAGTGACATTAGGCGTTTCGACAGAAACCGAGGATGCGACTGGTGCAGTAACAAGCACTTCAAGTGTTGATCATATAACAGTTGACGCAATTGATCAGGCTGTTCAATCATTCGATGGTCAGTATGAACAAATGGTGCCGCTATATTCATCAGTAAAAGTGAACGGTTGGAAACTCTATGAATATGCACGAAATAATTTGCCAGTTGAACGTCCGATTAAGACAGTTCATATCCATTCGATAGAACGCACATCTAAAGTCGAATTGAATGACGAACAGTTATCATTTAATATAGATGTCAGGTGTTCAAAAGGAACATATATACGAACTTTAGCAGTCGATATCGGTAAAAAACTTGGTGTGGATGCACATCTATCATCACTCGTGCGCACGATGAGTTGTGGTTTTCATATTGATGATGCAGTGACATTAGAAGAGATGAGTGCGGATGACATTATCCCGATTGGAACATTCTTAACGGATGATCCGATTGTAGACCTCTCTGAACATGATGCTTTGCTTTTTAAAGTAAGGAATGGACAGAAGGTCTCATTACAAGAAATTCGAGAAATGGTGCCGCATGATGCGCCACGTGTGCTGTTTAAGAATCAAGGTGTGCCAATTGGTATTTATCAATTACAGGATGAAATATATAGAACGTTTAAAATGTTTAATTTGTAGGAGGAGATTACGTGGAAGTCATTAAATTGCATTACCCCAAAGTTGAATTAAGTCAATCACTCGAACCGTGCGCAGTTGCACTTGGTTTTTTTGATGGACTTCACCTTGGGCATCAAAAGGTCATTCAATCGATGATTGATATTGCAGAGAGACAAGGATTGAAAAAAGGAGTTGTGACATTCGATCCGCACCCGTCTGTCGTACTGGATCCTACAAGAAAACGAACGTCATATATCACACCGATTGAAGTGAAGTTAAAGATGCTCGAAGAAATGGGCGTAGACTATGCATTCGTCATTCAGTTTTCAAGTGGTTTCCGTTCGATTAGCCCAGAGGATTTTGTCGAAGACTATTTGATCGACATTCAAGTGAAATCAGTGGTCACTGGCTTTGATTTTACATACGGTAAGTACGGTGAAGGCAATGTGGATACTTTGAATGAATATAGCGAATTTGACACAACGATTATTGAACGTATGGATATCGATGGTGAGAAAATTTCAACGACGCAAATTTTACAAGATTTAAAAGACCGTCGTCTTGATGAGGCGAATATCGCACTTGGTCGACCATTTGAACTAGAAGGTCTCGTCGTACAAGGTGAGAAGATGGGGCGTACGATCGGTTTTCCGACAGCTAATATTGAACTTAAGTATCGCTACCAAACACCTGCAAATGGTGTGTATGTCGTGAAGTTGAAATTAAATGCACACGATAAAATTCTAAACGGTGTATGTAATGTCGGGATAAAACCGACGATCGAGCGTGAAAAACATACGAAAACAATCGAAGTGCATTTACTCGATTTTGATAAAGACATATACGGTGAAGAAGTCACAGTGTATTTCTTAGAGTATTTAAGAGACGAACAAAAATTTGATGGTTTAGATGCTTTAAAGGCGAAGATTAATGATGATGTCCTGCGTTCACGAGAATTACTTGAAG
The DNA here is from genome assembly GCA_020741755.1 of Aliicoccus persicus. GTDB lineage: Bacteria > Bacillota > Bacilli > Staphylococcales > Salinicoccaceae > Aliicoccus > Aliicoccus persicus_A. Next base: position 16,675 of record DYYI01000052.1, read on the forward strand.
ATCACTAATATTTACCTTGCATCATAGCTAATAATCTAGTATAATTCATCAAGTACCCTTTCTTGACATTTTGAGACTCCGACGAATGTTCAGATTCGGGCGTATATTATTTTAAAGGAGGAAATAACTATGGCTATTTCACAAGAGCGTAAAAATGAAATCATCGCAGAATATCGTATTCACGAAACGGATACGGGATCTCCTGAAGTTCAGATTGCTGTTTTATCTGCAGAGATCAATGCGTTAAACGAACATTTACGTACGCACAAAAAAGACCACCATTCAAGAAGAGGATTATTGAAAATGGTTGGTCGTCGTAAGCACCTTCAAACGTACTTACGTGAAAAAGACATTCAAAGATACCGTGAATTAATCGGTAAGCTTGGATTAAGAAGATAATTATTAGGATGATAAATCGGCACTGTGTTTCTCTTAAAAGACACAGTGCTTTTTTGCGTTCATTGACACATCGCATTCAATATATATTTAGTCATTAAAAAATGATATAATTGCATAGAGTAGATACTAAGGAGAGAATATAATTATGAGTGGTACTTTAAAAAAAGTATTTGAAACGAAATGGGGCAATCACAAGCTGGTTGTCGAGTATGGTGAACTCGCGAAACAAGCGAATGGTGCGGTGTTAATCCGCTATGGCGACACAGTTGTTTTATCGACTGCTACAGCATCCAAAAAACCAAAAGATGTGGACTTTTTCCCATTGATGGTTGCTTATGAAGAAAAATTATATGCTGCTGGTAAAATTCCAGGAGGCTTTAACAAGAGAGAAGGGCGACCTAGCGAAGTTGCAACGTTGACATCACGCTTGATCGACAGACCGATCCGTCCACTATTTCCAGACGGATACCGCCATGACGTACAAGTGATTTCAACTGTACTATCAGTCGATAATGAAGCATCACCAGAGATGGCAGCAATGCTCGGCAGTTCACTTGCTTTAAGTGTAAGTGATATCCCATTCGAAGGACCTATTGCAGGTGTGAATATCGGTCTCACTCATGATGGCGAATTTTTGATCAATCCTTCAGCAGAAGCACTGCAGAATTCTTTACTTGATTTACAAGTTGCCGGAACGAAAGATGCAGTAAACATGGTTGAAGCGGGTGCAAAAGAAGTGCCTGAAGATAAAATGCTCGAAGCAATTTTGTTTGCGCATGAAAATATTAAAGAGATGGTCGCGTTCCAAGAAGATATTTTAAGTCAAATTGAAGTGGTGAAAAATGAGTTCGTCCCTGAGGAATCAGATGAATCATTAAACCAACTGATCTCAGAACGTGCGTTACAGTTTGGGTTATATGACGCAATTAAAAACCCAGATAAGTTAGAACGTGAAGCAGCAATCACAGCAGCAAAAGATGAAATTTTAAGTGTTTATGATGCAGATGATGCTGAAGTTGAAGATGAGTTAAAGCGTGCAGATAATATCGTTGACAAGCTAATTAAACAGGAAGTACGTCGTTTAATTACTGAAGAGAAAGTGCGTCCTGACGGCCGTCACCCAAGTGAAATTCGTCCGCTAAACTCACAAGTTGGTATACTACCGCGCACACACGGTTCAGGTTTATTTACACGTGGTCAAACACAAGTGCTATCTGTTGCAACATTGGGTGCACTTGGAGAACATCAAATTATCGATGGCCTTGGTGAAGAAGCAGAGAAACATTACATGCATCACTACAACTTCCCAAATTACTCAGTCGGTGAAACTGGTCCATTGCGTGGACCTGGACGCCGTGAAATCGGTCATGGTGCACTCGGAGAACGTGCTTTATTCCAAGTGTTACCTGATATTAAAGATTTCCCTTACACAATTCGAGTCGTCAGTGAAGTGTTAGAATCTAACGGTTCAAGTTCTCAAGCATCAATCTGTGGATCGACGCTCGCGCTCATGGATGCTGGTGTACCAATCAAAAATCCAGTTTCAGGTATTGCGATGGGTCTTGTTCAACTTGGTGAGGACTATACGATTTTATCGGATATCCAAGGTATGGAAGATGCGCTAGGAGATATGGACTTTAAAGTAGCTGGTACTAAAAATGGTATTACAGCAATTCAAATGGACATTAAAATCGATGGACTTTCTGAAGATATTTTAAGAGAAGCGTTGGAACAAGCACGTGTAGGACGTCAAGAGATTTTAGAAAACATGCTAGCGACACTAGAAGCACCAAGAGAAGAATTATCACCATACGCACCAAAAGTTGAAATTATGAAAATCGATCCGAATAAGATTCGTGACGTCATTGGACCAGGCGGTAAGAAGATTAATGAAATCATCGATGCAACTGGTGTTAAATTAGACATCGAGCAAGATGGTACAGTCTTCATCGGTTCAAGTGATCAAGCGATGATCACACAAGCACGTAAGATGATTGAAGATATCGTACGTGTTGCAGAAGTTGGTGAAGTGTATATGGCAACGGTTAAACGTATCGAAAAATTCGGTGCATTTGTTGAACTCTTCCCAGGTAAAGATGCACTCGTCCACATTTCACAACTTGCTAAAGAGCGTGTGAACAAAGTTGAAGATGTGGTTAAACTCGACGATCAGATGCTCGTAAAAGTAACAGAAATTGATAGACAAGGACGCGTCAATGCATCGCGCAAAGTGATGTTAGAAGAAAAAGGAGAATAGCAATGATATTTACCAATGTACAATTAAATGATAAGGATTTTGAAGTCGATGGACAATATCGCGTAACAGAGGATAAAGAAATTAAAGTATCGTTCAACTCACTCAAATTTGGCAATGCGCTGAAACAATATCATGAAACGAGAAAAGTAATCGATGCACTCGTATTTAAACACGAAGATGAAGAAAAAAACAAATTCGAACAGTTGATATTGGATAATTTAACGATAGACAATAACGGTTATCGAGCAACATTTATAGAACAGTAGGTGAGTCGAAGTGAAATCAACTCGAAAGAAAGATGTCGATTTAAAAATTATACCGCTTGGCGGTGTAGGGGAAATCGCAAAAAACATGTATGTCATCAGTGTTGATAATGAAATGTTTATCCTTGATGCAGGACTCATGTTCCCCGAAGATGAAATGTTAGGTATTGATGTTGTCATTCCTGATATTACGTATATTAAAGAAAACAAAGATAAGTTAAAGGGAATCTTTTTGTCACATGGTCATGAGGACTCAATCGGTGCACTACCGTATATCATTCAAGATTTAGATGTGCCAATCTATGCGTCACGTTTAACGATTGCTCTCGTTAAAGATCGTTTTAAAGCACGTGGTGTGAACAAAAAAGTGAAATTCCATACGATAGATAACAAATCAGTGATTAAGTTCGATCAAGTGAGCATGGAGTTCTTTGAAGTGAGCCATAGTATTGCTGATGCATATGGTGCAGCAATCCATACACCGATGGGAACGGTCATTTATACCGGTGAGTTTAAAGTGGACCAAAGCTTGACGGGCGACTACGGCTACAACATGGCGAAGATGTATGATATTGCTGAAAAAAATAATATCTTAGCATTGATAAGTGATTCGACAGAAGCAGAAAAACGTGGCTACAACACGCCTGAGAATGTCGTTGAAAGTCACCTGCTCGATGAGTTTTCAAAAACTAACGGTAGAATAATCGTGTCATGTTATGCATCAAACTTCGTAAGAATCCAGCAAGTGTTAACGAATGCTGCGAAGACGAACCGTAAAGTATCATTCTTAGGTAAGACGCTAGAGTCGTCATTTAGCGTTGCCCGAAACTTAGGATATTTTGATATTCCTGAAGGTTTGCTTGTACCGAGCCAGTCGATCGGGGATTATCCTAAAAATGAAATCGTCATTATCGCAACGGGGTCACAAGGTGAACCTATTGAAGCACTCGGTAAAATGAGTCGAGGCAAACATGATGTGACAAACATCATTGAGGGAGATCGCGTATTCGTTTTAACGACAGCATCATCGAATATGGAAGTCATTTTATATTCGACTTTAAACGAGCTTGTAAAAGCAGGTGCATCAATCATGTTACCGAAAGATGGTATGCACGCATCAGGTCACGGTTTAAGTGAAGAATTGAAGATGATTTTAAATATTTTCAAACCAGAATATTTCATCCCAGTACAAGGTGAGTTTAAAATGCAAATCGCGCATGCCAAACTTGCTGCGGAAACTGGCGTACTCCCTGAAAATATTTTCTTACTCGAAAAAGGGGATGTCGTTTCGTCCGACAAAGGCATACTTTTATCGAACGATAAAGTAACCGCAGGCAATGTATTAATCGATGGTAGTGGTGTTGGTGACGTCGGGAACATCGTGTTAAGAGATCGTCGCCTGCTCAGTGATAATGGTATTTTTATTGCTGTCGTATCGATTGATAAGAAAAATAAAAAAATTGTCGCAGGTCCTGAAATTCAATCACGTGGATTTGTCTACGTAAAAGAAAGTGAAGAATTGTTGAAGGAAGCTGAAGGTCGTATTCTTGAAATCGTAGAGAACCATTTAACGACTGGTAAGCTGGAGTGGAACGATTTAAAACAAGAAATCAGAGATGATTTGAATAGATTTTTATATGACAATACGAAACGAAATCCAATGATTATTCCAATCATTTCGGAAATTTAAATATGAGACTGTGAAAACAGTCTCATTCATCATATTGAGGTGTTTTTTTGTCTAAGAGAAAAAGTGCAACTAAAAAACAACAGGATAATCAAACAATACTCTCTATCATTGCCTTTGTGGTCATTGTTTTAATGATGGTGACCATTTTTCAATTGGGTGCTTTTGGTCAAGTCATCGACGGATTGTTTGCTTATCTTTTTGGTAGTACACGTTATTTAAGCTACTTATTAATCGTTATATTTTTTACTGTGTTAGCTTCCCGCAATAAGTTTGTAGTGTCACAACGTGCTGTTGGGTTTATTTTGTTACAAATCAGTCTAATATTTATTTTTCATTCTATTTTATACGTAACAAATCAAGCTGCCGTTGAGAACTTTTATAAGTTTGACGACACGATAAACTACATTCAAACATACGGGATTGGACACTTCTTCGGCGGTGGCATCATCGGTCAATTCCTCTTTGAATTTTCCGCAACGGTTGTGTCGCTACTTGGTACTATTCTTCTCGGACTCATTTTCTTATATTTCAGTATATTGCTTATTTTTAAAGTGAATGTCGGTGAGGCATTGAGAACACATGGTTCATGGGCAATGCATGCTGTGAAGACCGTCTCAGTGTTTATTTGGGATATGTTAACACGTTTGTTTGAGACAGTTAAAGGCTGGATTGATTCTCTGATGGAAAAACGTGCAGAAAGCCAAGAAGAGAAGAAAGTCTCTCAAGATCATATTGTTGAAACTGACGAGAAAGAACCGACTAAAAAAGTAGAGAAACGTAAGCGTAAAAAACGTACTTTTAATACAGAGCCTGAAAAAGAGGAACCATCATTTGCTATACAGACGGGTACAACAGATGTGCGTGATATTGAAATTGAATCACCACAAGAAGATGATGAAGTTATAGAAGATAGTAAAGATGAACCTATTGACTTATCAAGCAAAGAAGATTCTACTAAATCTGCTTCTAATAACGTAGCATCTGACGATGTCATTGACGGTGAATCTCAAGATAAGCGGGAAATTGAATATGAATCAGAAGAGATACCAGATATGGTAACAGAAGAAACTGATTCTGAATCTGAAAAACTCGATAAGTTTCCGATGTATTCAGCTGAAGAAATGCGTCAGTTAAAACGCTACAAATTGCCAAGTATTACATTGCTTGAAGATGCTGTTGCGACTGAAAAAGTCAGCAATGATGAAGTGCTTGCTCAAGGTAAACTACTTGAAGAAACATTAGAGAACTTCGGCGTTAATGCGAAGGTGAATAAAATTAGAATCGGTCCTGCAGTGACTCAGTTTGAAATACAGCCGGATATCGGAGTAAAGGTAAGTAAAATTATTAACTTACAAAATGACATCGCTCTGAACTTGGCGGCGAAAGACATTCGTATTGAAGCACCAATTCCAGGTAAATCTGCTGTTGGAATTGAAGTGCCAAATTCTGTGATCAGTATGGTGACCTTGCGAGAAGTGCTGAAGAAACGAACGAGTTCAAACCCGCTTGAAGTTGCACTCGGTAAAGATATTTCCGGAACGCCAATCATGGCGGAACTCAACAAGATGCCACACTTACTCGTTGCGGGTTCAACAGGTAGTGGTAAATCCGTATGTATTAACGGCATTATCATCAGCATATTAATGAATGCTAAACCACACGAAGTGAAATTGATGATGGTCGATCCGAAAATGGTTGAGCTCAATGTTTATAACGGTATTCCGCATTTGCTTGCACCAGTGGTAACGAACCCACAAAAAGCAAGTGACGCATTAAATAAAATTGTATCTGAGATGGAGCGTCGCTATGATTTGTTCTCACATACAAACACACGTAATATTGAAGCATATAATCAGTATTTAGAACGTGAGACAGACGGTCATAAAGCGGTTCAAAAACTGCCTTATATCGTAGTCATTATCGATGAGTTAGCCGACCTGATGATGGTCGCTTCTAAAGACGTCGAGGCCTCGATCACACGTATTGCACAGATGGCTCGTGCTGCTGGTATACATTTAATCATCGCAACACAGCGTCCGTCCGTTGACGTAATTACAGGAATCATTAAAGCGAATATACCGTCTCGAATCGCCTTTAGTGTGAGTTCACAAACAGACTCACGTACGATCATCGATGGTCAAGGTGCTGAGAAATTACTCGGCCGTGGTGATATGTTGTTCTTACCGTCCGGTCGAAGCAAACCGATTCGTGTACAAGGCGCATTCTTAAGCGATAATGAAGTGAATGATGTTGTGGAATCAATTACATCACAAATGAAAGCCAACTATGAAAAATCCATTATGAATCAACCGACAGAAACAAAAGAAGTCGAATCTGAGGATGAACTTTATCCGGATGCGAAATGGTTTGTTATAGAAGAACAGCGTGCGAGTGCGTCGTTGTTACAACGCCAATTTAGAATCGGATATAACCGAGCAGCACGGCTAGTCGATGACTTAGAAGCCAACGGTGTGATAGGTCCAAGCAGTGGGAGTAAGCCACGTGCCGTACTCATTCAAGAAAACGATTAAGGGGAAATTAGATGACAGACAAAGATACAAATCATATACCAACACGTGTGATCAGCACTAAAAAGTTTAAGACGGTGATGATTAGCGTAAATTTTAAAT